>CAJXMI010000045.1 GCA_913056145.1 uncultured Spiribacter sp. | reverse complement strand
TATCGTGAGGGTGGCCAGCATCCGTTGCTGTGTCGCCAGCCCCGCGAAGGGGGGGATGAGCAGGTGCTGCTCGACGGCGATGCGGAGGCCGAAGGCAGCGAGTATTTCCGCCTGGGCGGCGCGGCGCACAGCCCCGATCACCGCTATCTGGCGCTCGCCGTTGATCGCACCGGGGCCGAGGCCTATACGCTGCAGGTGCGCCATTGTGAGACCGGCGCGGTGCTGTCCGAGCGCATCGAGCGCGCGCGCGGCGATATTGCCTGGGCCAATGACGGTCAGACCTTTCTCTACACGGTGCTCGATGACGAGCATCGCCCGCGCTGGGTCTATCGCCACCGCCTGGGGGAGCCAGCCGAGGCCGATGTGCGGGTGTATACCGAGCCGGATCCCGGCTTTTTCCTGGGCGTGGATCGCACCGAGAGCGGGCGGTATCTGCTGATCGACAGCCACGACCACACGACCTCGGAGGTGCGCTGGCTGCCCGCCGATGCGCCGGATGCCGAGCCGCAGCTCATTGCCGGGCGTGAGCGCGACATCGAGTACTCGGTGAGTGACCATGGCGCCGACTGGCTTATCCTGACCAATGCGGCCGGGGCCGAGGACTTCCTGATCGCCCGCGCGCCGATCCATGCAACGGGCCGGAGCGCCTGGACGCCGCTCGTCGACCACCGCCCGGGTCGGCTTATCGAGGGCATGCAGGTCTTTGCCCACTGGCTGGTGCGCCAGGAGCTCGAGGACGCCGAGTCGCGCATTGTTATCCGTCATCTTGACTCGGGCGAGGAGCATGTCATCGAGCAGCCGGATCCCTGCGTCGAGGTGGGGCTGGTGCCGGGGCTTGAGTACAACACCGACACCCTGCGCTTTGCGCTGAGCGGCTTTGCGCAGCCGGCGCAGGTCTTTGACTACGATATGGCACGGCGCAGCCGGGTGCTGCGCAAGACCCAGGAGGTCCCGAGTGGCCACGATCCGGCCGCCTATGTCTCGCGGCGTCTGCTGGCAACGGCCCCCGATGGCGAGCGTGTGCCGATCTCACTGTTCCATCGGCACGACCTGCAGCCGGGTCCTGCGACGCCCCTGCTGCTCTACGGCTATGGCGCCTATGGCATCAGCGAGCTGCCGGGCTTCAGCCCCAATCGGTTATCGCTGGTGGACCGGGGATTTGTCTATGCCATTGCCCACGTGCGCGGCGGGCGCGAGCGCGGCTATCGCTGGTATCGCGAGGGCCGGCAGGCGGCCAAGGCCAATACCTTCAGCGACTACATCGCCTGCGCCGAGGCACTGATCGCAGCGGGTTATACCGGCGCCGGGCGCATTGCCGCGCATGGCGGGAGTGCCGGCGGCATGCTGGTGGGCGCGGTCCTGAATCGCCGCCCCGAGCTCTTCCATGCGGCGGTGGCCGATGTGCCGTTTGTGGATGTGCTCAATACCATGCTCGATCCCAGCCTGCCACTCACGCCACCGGAGTGGCCGGAATGGGGTAACCCGCTCGAGGATCCGGCCGCCTACAACGACATCGCGGCGTATTCGCCCTATGACAATGTGGCCCCGCGGCCGTATCCGCATCTGCTGGTAACCGCCGGCGTGTCGGACCCGCGGGTGACCTACTGGGAGCCGGCCAAGTGGGTGGCGCGTCTGCGCGCCGAGGGCAACCCGCCGGGGATGCTGTTGCTGCACACCAACATGAGCGCGGGCCACGGCGGCCCGGGCGGGCGCTTTCAGTATCTTGAAGAGGTGGCCTGGCGCTATGCCTTTTTGCTCAAGGCCTATGCGGTGCTCGAGTAGAGATCGGCATAGGTATCGCGGAGCTGGTTTTTTTGCACCTTGCCCATGGCGTTGCGGGGCAGGGCGTCGACAAAGAGCACGCGCTTTGGCTGCTTGAAGCGGGCCAGCCGTCCGCCTAGCGCCTCAATGAATCACCAGATGAGGTCATCCGGTACCGGGTGATCGGGGTAGTCGGCCTCGGCGTCTTCATGCGTGCCGCCCGCCTCGGTCGCGTCGGCGCACCATGCCAGCAGGAATGGGGCATCGGCACGCAGCCGCTCGACCAGGTCGGCGGGAATGAGCCGGTAGCGCCCGCGGGTGCGGGCAATGGCGAGCTTGCCCGCGGCCAGTTCGCGGCGCTGTGCTGCGCTTATGTTGAGCGGGCGAATGCGGCCGTTGTGCTCGAAGTGAAAGCGCTCGTCGCCGTCGTGGGCGATTTCGCGCTCCACGACCAGGGTGCGCGCTGCCTTTTCCCTCGCCTCGCGCTCGCGCTCTTCTTGCTGGCGGCGATTGAGGGTGCGATCGCGCGCGCGGCGGTCGGCCTCACGCTGTGCGGCCGCGCTACTGGCCGCGGCCTGCTCGGTATCGGCCTCGCCGCGGCGGCGTTTTTTGCGCTTCTGACTGCGTGCCTTTTTTGCCGATTGTTCATCGGCAAGGCCTGCCTTGAGAAGCTGATCGCGAAGACTGTCGCTCATGTGCGAAGTATAAGCAGCCAGCCGCAGACTGACTATCCCTGTGGATCAGCGACCGGGCGGGCGCGCTGGACGAGCGCGACCCCGGCGACGACGATGCCAAGGCCGAGCAGCGCGCCCACGCCAAGGCGCTCATCAAAGAGCAGCCAGGCGGCGATGACGGTGAGGGGCGGGGCCAGATAGAACAGCGCGGCCACACGCGACGCCGCCCCGTGCCGGATCAGGACAAACAGCAGCCCGATCGCCCCCACCGAGAGCACCAGTACCAGCCAGGCGAGTGCAAAGATCAACTCGCCGGTCCAGACAATCCGGTTTGACTCCAGGGTGAGTGCAAGGCCACCGAGCACCAGGCCAGCGGCGGCGTACTGAATGGTGCCTCCGGTGCGCAGGTCGGTCGCGGGGCAGAAACGCTTTTGATAGAGCGTCCCGAGGGTGATGCCGAGCAGGGCCACAAGCGTGGCGGTGAGTGTCTCGGCCGTGGCCGTGCCGCCATCAAGGCGCGAGGCGATGACAAGGCCCACGCCGGCAAAGCCGAGCAGCAGCCCGAACCACTGCCCGCGAGTGACCCGCTCGCCCAGCACCGGCCCGACCAGCGTGGCCGTGAGCAGGGGCTGGAGGGCGACCAGAATGGCCGTTACACCCGCCGCCTGGCCGCGATCAATGGCCCAGAACACGCCGGCCAGATAGCAACCGTGCACCAAAAGCCCGGCAATGGCCGTATGCACCACTGCGGTTGTGCCCCGTGGCCACGGGGCCTGCGTGAGCAGCGCAATGCCGCAGAGCAGCAGCGTGGCCAGGGCCATGCGCAGGGCCAGAAAGGTCATGGGCTCGATCCAGGGCAGGCCAAGGCGGGCGCCGATGAAGCCGGTGCTCCAGAGCATGACAAAGCCTGCTGGCAGGGCGAGCGTCCACCGCCAGTCGCCATTGTGCGTCACCGGCTGGCGCCTAGTAGGGGTCGGTCAGGACCCGCTCGCGTAACTCCTGATACTCCTGCTCGGTAATCAGGTCGCGGTCGCGCAGTGCCTGCAGCTCCTCGAGTCGGCCGGTGAGGCTGTCGGCGTTGTTGCCGCCGCCGCTGCTGCCGCCGCTCGCGATATTGTCGGTGCGATAGCCGCGGCCGTCGATGCGGTAGTAGTCCTCGTCGCAGAAGCCGCGCGACTCGAGCGGGCCGCTGCCGAGCACCTGGAGGTAGTCGGCGCCGTCGTTGGCCGCCTTGATGCGCAGGTCTTCCAGGGCCCCGGCATAACCCGCCCGCAGGCCGTCATCGCTGCGGCAGTCGGCGCGGGCAATGCCGCGGCGCTGGCCGGTGTTGCGGGCGCCCACGTCAGGCACCTCGGTGCTGAGGGTCATGGTCTCGGCACGCTCGGCCGCGTCGGCCGAATCGGGCGTGACGGCAAACATGCCACGGCTGCTGCCGCTGCTCTCGTCGTTACCGCCCAGATCGGGGAGATCGGGCAGGCCGCCGGCGCAGCCGGCGAGCAGGAGGGAAGAGGCGGTAAGGGCGAGCCAGGTTCGGGCGGCCATGCGGTACTCCGTGCCGATCGTGGGAACAAACGCCGAGTATCACCGATCGCAGGGGGTGTTGGCCAGTGTCGGGTGGCTCCGGCTATGGCAAAAACCGGACTGAAAGAGTACGGTTTGCAACGCAATACACCCGGAATCATCCAGCAAGGAGGGAATCATGGCATTCACGCTGCCGGATCTGCCGTATGACTACAATGCCCTGGACCGCGCCATCGACGCACAGACGATGGAGATCCATCACACCAAGCATCACAACACCTATGTGAGCAAGCTAAACGATGCCCTGAGCGGGACCGATCACGAGGGCAAGGCGCTCGAGGATCTGCTGACCGGCGTGTCGGCCCTGCCGGTGGCGGTGCGCAACAACGGCGGTGGCCACTACAACCATTCGCTGTTCTGGAAGATGCTCTCGCCAAACGGCGGTGGCGAGCCCACCGGGGCCGTGGCCGACGCTATCAACAGCGCCTTCGGCTCGTTTGCAGGCTTTCGCGAAACGTTTACCAACGCCGCACTGGGCCGCTTTGGCTCGGGCTGGGCGTGGCTGATCCACACCCCCGCCGGGCTCAAGGTCACCTCCACGCCCAATCAGGACAACCCCGTAATGGACGTCGCCGAGGACAAGGGCACGCCGGTGCTGGGTCTCGATGTCTGGGAGCATGCCTACTACCTGCGGTATCAGAACCGCCGGCCCGATTATGTCGAGGCGTTCTGGGACGTGGTCAACTGGGACGAGGTCAACCGCCTGCTCGACGCCGCGGGCTAAAGCGCTCCAGATCCCGCCACAGACTGGCGGCCAGGGGAAGCTCGGCATCATCGGGATGAAGCCCGATGCGCAAGCCGGCCCGCCTGGCCCGCCATCGCCCAAGGGCGTTGGTTATCACCAGCGCCCTTTTTTGTAGGGCGTTACCGGCCTCGTAGCCAAGCAGTGCCCGATGCTGCCATTGGCCGGTGCGGTGCGTGTAGACACCGCGCAGGGTCTCGATTCGGGCAAAGGGCTGCTCGCGGAGCCGTTGCCGGGGCACCGGGCCCAGCGCCCAGGCGGGCGGTACGTAGAGTGCGGGGGGTGTCAGCCCGTGTTCGCCAAACCAGGCATGGCAGCGGCGCATGAGTGCCAGCACGCCCTCGGCATCCAGGCTGAGATGCTCGGCCACATCGCGGGAGATGAGCGCGGCATGCAGGCGATGGCGAATCCCGCCATAGTGCGTGATGCGATGCTGCCAGCCGTGGCCGGCGAGGGTGTGGCCGGCCGCCTCGCAGGCCTGCAGCCAGGCAATGCCCCCGGCATCCCAGCCCGACCCGGGCACCACCAGCAATATCGGGGGCGGCCAGCCAAGCGCCCGCGCCTGGTCGCTCAGCGCCTCGACGCGCGCGCGCGTTGCCGGCATCACGTCATGAATGCTGAGCAGGGCGTCGGTCATTGCTGGCGCTCGGGGTCGGGGTTGACCAGCTCGAGCCACTCGTCAATACAGTGCTCGGCCATCTGGCAGGCGGCATCGCGCCCGGTCTGTGCGGTTCTGGCGAGCACCGCGTCGGGTGTTGCCAGCAGGCGCTCGAGCGCCGTGCTCACGGTCTCGTCCTGGCGCATCACTTCAAGCCCCGGTGCAAACTCGGCCCAGTCGGCAATGCCGCAGCCCGGGCTCACCAGCGTGATCCGACCGCGGGCAAGGGCCTCGAGAGCAACGGTGCCAAAGGCCTCCACCCGCGAGGGCAGGGTCAGAATGTCGGTGGCATCGAGGATGTCGATAATGCGGGCGCGATCCACCCAGCCAAGGTAATCCAGGTTGCCGAGCTCGCCGGCCGCCGACTCCACGCACTCGCGCAGCGGCCCATCGCCGGCAATCCGGAACTGCAGCCCGGGATGCGAGCGTGCCGCCTGAATGATCTGCTCAACGCGCTTTTCGCTGGCCAGACGCCCCACAAACAGGACGCGTCGGGGCGGAACGGGGGGCGCCGTCACCGGGGTGTCGATGAACGACCGCGGGATGGGGGTGTTGACCCGCACGGCCTGGCGCGCGCCCATGCGCTCGGCGAGCCGGTGCATGTGCGCCGAGTTGCTCACCACGACATCAGCGCGGCGAAAGAGCGTGCGGTTGACCCAGGCCATGCCGAAGCGCTGCAGGGTGCCGCGCACGCGCCCCCAGTAGAGGCCGGCGAGGGCCTCGTAGTCGGTGTGCAGGCCAAAGATAACGCGGGCGCCCAGGGCGTTGGCGGTGCGTGCGGCAAGCAGGCCGTACGGGCCCGGGGTGGCAATGATGACCACCTGCGGCGCCAGATCCTCAAGCGCTGCGCGCAGCGCCCGGGGTGAGGGCAGGCCCATGCGCTGGGTGGCATCGCCGGGCAGGCGGAACTCGTACCAGTGCGGCAGGGCGGTTGCCTCGGAGCCGGCCGCGATGAGCATGATCTGGCCAAGCCGATCACTGAGATGCGCCACCAGGTCGCTGTAGTAGGTGCCCACGCCGTTGCGCTCGGGCGCGGCGTCCGAGATCACCGCAACGCGCCGGCCCGGCGGCAGCGCCGGCAGCGATGCGGCCATGATGGGCGTCTCGGCGTCGAACTCGAAGGCGGTGTGGACATCGGCAAAGGCCGTGCGCAGCCCGGCCGCGCTGAGGCCGTAGTCCTCGGGCTGATGCCGATGCCCCGAGCGGTGCGATCGGGCCTGCTCGGAAAGCGTGTCCAGATGGGCGCTGAATGCGGGCGCGAGGGGTAGGCCGAGCACCGTATAAGTGGCCTGAATGGTCCCGGCAAGGTCGCGCTTTTGCGCGCCGAGGGGCACGAACACCGACTGCGCCGGCGCCCGCCGTGGCAGCACGTCGAGGAGGTTGCGATAGGCAAAGCCGAGCTGGCGTTGCATACGCCGGGCAAGCTCGATGCGGTCGATGCGCCCGTGCAGGGCGGCCAGTGCCGGCTCGATGCTTGAGAGCTGCGAGGAGACAGCACCCTCCGGGGCGCGCAGGCAGGCAATGATCCGCGCATCGGGAAAGGCATCGAGCAGGCTCCCGGCGAGTGTGGCAAAGCTTGCGTTCTTGGCGAGATAGGTGGGGTGGCCAGCCGCGGCCCTGCGCTGGCCATGGAAGTACAGATGCCGCTGGATGGCGCGCCGATACTGCGCCATCAAACGCTCGCGCTCGGCCGGTGCCAGCGCCTGATCGCCGCGGCCCAGCCGCCAGAGCCAGGACGAATCGGGAAAGGCCAGCACCAGGATAAACGCCGAGAGATGCGCCAGCAGGGCCAGATAGTCCTCTTCCGGCGCGTGCGCGGCAAGCGGATGCGCACCCGCGAGCGGGGCGATCCAGCGCCGGTTGAGAGCCCCGGCCAGCCGCTGCAGTGGCGCGCCAAGGCGCCGATCCAGGCGTGCCAGCCCGCGAAAGAGGTAGCGATGCGTGATGGCCGGCGCGAGCAGACACTCCCAGGTGCGCTGGGTGGTGAACTGCGGGTCGTGGGCGAGCGCGGCATGCAGCGCCGTGGTGCCACTGCGCGGGACGCCCAGGATGAATACGGGGGCGCGCACGCTCACCCGGCGATAGCGGCGAAAGAGCAGCTCGTCGAGCCCCAGGCCCAGCCAGTACCAGGCGAGCGCCAGGGGCAGCAACAAGGCAAGAAGCAGTGTGACCGGAAGGCGACGCAGGCGGTTGACGCGAAGCGATGCCCGGCCCGGGGAGATCCCCGAGCCAAGCATTTCGAGCGCAACGGCAGGCAGCCTCACCATCGGCTCAGTCTAACCGCGGTTGGTGATGCTTACGTGACAGTCAGTTGCCGCTTGCGCTCAGTCGCGGCTTGCGCTGACGTCACTCAGCGCGGCGCTGAACCCCATGAGCGATAGCGGGAGCTCCACGCCGCGGCCCTGCGGGTCGGCAATGGTCAGGACCGCCTCGCTGCCGGCGCGCATTTGCGCGACGAGCTCGCTGTCGAGTTCGATATCGGCGCGGCAGCCGCTTCGCAGGCAGATCTGTACCGGAAAGCGCACGGCCTCGTTGCCATCAACCTGGAGCTGGACACCGGGCGGCAGGCGCATCCCCAGCGGCAGGTTGAACAGCGCCACCGGCTGCTCGGCGCCCTGCGGGTAGCCAATCACGGTCTCGAGGACCGTCTGCTGGCTTTCCTGCTCGCTCACCTGCTGATACATCTCGCAGAGCTCGGTGGCCCCAAAGGCGTCTTCGGGCGCGGGCTGGCAGCGCACCACCCAGTCATCGTGTTCGGCGCGGATCTCGGCGCGACTGTCGTTGTTCTGGCCACCCAGCGATGGGTCAACGCCGCCGTCCTGCTGGGCCGTGGCGAGCGGAGCGGTCAGCAGCATGACAAGCGCTGCGGTACCGGCAAGAAGTGCCTGGTTCATGGAAATACCTCGTTGTTCAATGCGTCACCCGCCCAGTCTGCCCAAGATGGCGGGGTATGAAAATCAGTCCTCCGCGGGCTCATAGCCCAGATTGGGGGCGAGCCAGCGCTCGACCTCGCGCACCGGCA
The DNA here is from genome assembly GCA_913056145.1 of uncultured Spiribacter sp. Lineage (GTDB taxonomy): Bacteria > Pseudomonadota > Gammaproteobacteria > Nitrococcales > Nitrococcaceae > Spiribacter. The sequence continues at coordinate 4,462 of CAJXMI010000045.1, read as the reverse complement.
TGCCCTTGCGCTCGGCGTAGTCCTCGACCTGGTCGCGATAGATCCGGCCGATGCCAAAGTAGCGGCTGTCGGGATGGCCGAAGTACCAGCCCGAGACCGCCGCCGTGGGGTACATCGCCCGGCTCTCGGTCAGCCGCAGGCCGATGCGCTGCTCGACATCGAGCAGCGCCCAGAGCCTGTCCTTTTCGGTGTGATCGGGACAGGCCGGATAGCCGGGGGCGGGGCGGATGCCGTTGTAGCGCTCGTCGATCAGCGCGGCGTTGTCGAGCTGCTCCTCGGGCTGATAGCCCCAGTCGTCGCGCCGGATACGCTGATGCAGCATCTCGGCGAAGGCCTCGGCGAGGCGGTCGGCGAGGGCCTTGACCATGATCGCGTTGTAGTCGTCGTGATCGGCCTCAAAGCGCGCCACGGGCGCATCGATGCCAATGCCGGTGGTCACGGCGAAGGCGCCCATCCAGTCGGGATGCCCGGTCTCTCTGGGGGCCACGAAGTCGGCCAGGGACTGGTTGGGCCGGCCGGCGGGCTTTTCGTTCTGCTGGCGCAGATGATGCAGGGTCATCAGGACCTGGTCGCGCGTCTCGTCGCGATAGAGCTCGGTGTCGTCACCCACGGCATTGGCCGGGAAGAGCCCATAGACGCCGCGGGCGGTAAGCCAGCGCTCGGCCACGAGCTGCTCGAGCATCTCGAGCGCATCGGCATGCAGCGTGCGCGCCTCTTTGCCCACGATCTCGTCATCCAGGATCTTCGGGTACGAGCCGGCCAGCTCCCAGGCGTGGAAGAACGGCGTCCAGTCGATGTAGTCGACCAGTTCCTCGAGCGCGGGCTCAATGACATGGATGCCCGGGCGATTGGGGCGCACGGGCGCATGGCCCGCCCAGTCGATCGGCGTGCGGTTGGCGCGGGCGGCCGCGATGTCAATCCACTTCTGGCGTTTCTGCCGACCGGCGTGCTGCTGGCGCACGCGCTCGTACTCGCCGCGCAGATCGGCCACGAATGGCTCGTAGCGCGTGTCGCTGACCAGGTTGCTGGCCACACCCACCGCCCGTGAGGCGTCTTTTACATAGATGACATCGCCATCGTAGCGCGGATCGATCTTGACCGCCGTGTGGACGCGCGAGGTGGTGGCGCCGCCGATCAGCAGCGGGGTCTGCAGGCCGCGACGCTGCATCTCTTTGGCCACATTGACCATTTCATCGAGCGACGGGGTGATGAGCCCCGAGAGGCCAATGACATCGGCCTTTTTCTCGACGGCGGTATCAAGGATCTGCTCGGCGGGCACCATCACGCCCAGGTCGGTGACCTCGAAGTTGTTGCACTGGAGCACCACGCCGACGATGTTCTTGCCGATGTCGTGGACATCGCCCTTGACCGTGGCCAGCAGGATGCGCCCGGCGGGCTCGTCATCGGTGTTGCCGCTGGCCGCTTTTTCCTCCTCGATATAGGGGAGGAGATAGGCCACGGCCTTTTTCATGACGCGGGCGGATTTCACCACCTGGGGCAGGAACATCTTGCCCTCGCCAAAGAGATCGCCGACGACGTTCATGCCGTCCATGAGCGGGCCCTCGATGACCTCGATGGGCCGGTTGAACTGCTGTCGGGCCTCCTCGACGTCGTCGTCGGTGTAATCGGCAATGCCCTTGACCAGCGCGTGCTCCAGGCGCTTGGCGACGGGCTGCTCGCGCCAGGCCAGATCCTCTTCCTTTTTCCTGCCGCCCTGGCCCTTGTAGCGCTCGGCCAGATCCAGCAGCCGTTCGGTGGCATCATCGCGGCGGGCCAGGACAACGTCTTCAACGTGCTCGCGCAGCTCGGGGTCGATGTCGTCGTAGACCTCGAGCTGGCCGGCGTTGACGATGGCCATGTCGAGGCCGGCCCGGATCGAGTGGTAGAGGAACACCGAGTGCATCGCCTCGCGCACCGCGTTGTTGCCGCGGAACGAGAACGACAGGTTGGACAGGCCACCGCTCACCTTGGCATGCGGGAGGTTGTCCTTGATCCAGCGCGTTGCCTCGATGAAATCGACACCGTAGCGATCATGCTCGGCGATGCCGGTAGCCACCGGGAAGATGTTGGGGTCAAAGATGATGTCTTCGGCCGGGAAGTCGATCCGCTCGGTCAGCAGCTGGTAGGCCCGCTCGCAGATCGTGATGCGCCGCTCGTAGGTGTCGGCCTGGCCCTGTTCGTCGAAGGCCATGACCACCACGGCGGCGCCATGCCGCCGGAGCTCGGCGGCCTGCTCCAGGAACGGCGCCTCGCCTTCCTTGAGCGAGATCGAGTTGACGATCGACTTGCCCTGGATGCACTTGAGCCCCGCGATCATGGCCTCCCACTTGGACGAGTCCACCATCACCGGCACCCGGGCGATGTCGGGCTCGGCCGCGACCAGCTTGAGGTAGCTCTCCATGGCCATGACGGCGTCGAGCATGCCCTCGTCCATGTTGACATCAATGATCTGCGCGCCACCGTCGACCTGATCGCGGGCCACCTCGAGGGCGGTGTCGTAGTCGTCTTCCATGATCAGGCGCTTGAACCGGGCCGAGCCGGTCACGTTGGTGCGCTCGCCGATGTTGACGAACAGCGAGTCGGCGCCGATGTTGCAGGGCTCCAGCCCCGACAGACGCATGGCCTGTTCGGGCTGCGGCAGGGGGCGGGGCGGCAGGCCGTCCACTGCCTCGGCCAGGGCCCGGATGTGCTCGGGCGTGGTCCCGCAGCAGCCGCCAATGATGTTCACAAAGCCGCTCTCGGCAAACTCTTTCATGATGCCGGCCATGAACTCGGCGGAGTGATCGTACTCGCCAAACTCGTTGGGCAGCCCCGCATTGGGATAGATGGTCACGAAGGTATCGGCGACGCGGCTGATCTCCTTGACAAACGGGCGCATGAGATCGGCGCCGAGCGCGCAGTTGAGCCCCACCGTAAAGGGCCGGGCGTGGCGCACCGAGTTCCAGAACGCCTCGGTGGTCTGGCCCGAGAGCGTGCGCCCGGAGGCGTCGGTGATCGTCCCGGAGATCATCACCGGCCAGCGCTCGCCGCGATCCTCGAACAGGCACTCGAGGGCATAGATACAGGCGCGGGCATTGAGCGTGTCGAAGATGGTCTCGATGAGCAGCAGATCGGCCCCGCCCTCGATCAGCCCCTCGGCCGCCTCGCGATAGGCCACGACCAGCTCATCGAAGGTGACGTTGCGCTTGCCGGGGTCGTTGACGTCGGGCGAGATCGAGGCGGTGCGGTTGGTCGGGCCGATGGCGCCAGCCACCAGTCGCGGGCGCATCGGGTCGTCGGCCTCAAAGGCATCGCAGGCGCGCCGGGCAATGCGCGCGGCCTCGACATTGATCTCACGGGCCAGATGCTCGAGGCCGTAGTCGGCCTGGGCAATGGTGGTGGCCGAGAAGGTGTTGGTCTCGATGATGTCCGAGCCCGCCGCGAGGTTATCGCGGTGGATCTGCTCGATGATGTCGGGCCGCGTCAGCACGAGCAGGTCGTTGTTGCCGTTCAGATCCCGCGGATGGTCGGCAAAGCGCTCGGCACGAAAATCGGGCTCTTCGAGCTCGTACGACTGGATCATCGTTCCCATGGCGCAGTCGAGCAGCAGGATGCGCTCGGCAAGGGCGTCATGCAGTCGCTGGAGGCGTTCCGACATCAGTGATGCTCCGGGCTGGCAGGCAAAACCGCCATTATACGGATTTGCTGCCATCACCCCAGTCCGCGAGGTGTCCGGTGTATCCTGCCGGCCGCTGGCATACTACACTCCGGGCGTGCCGGCAGCGGGAGCCGGCCGTGCTCACGGGAGGTTATGTGACGTATTGCCTGGCCGCACAGGTGGATGAGGGGCTGGTGTTTGCAGCCGACTCGCGGACCAACGCGGGGGTCGACGATGTCAGCACCTATCGCAAGATGCACATCTTCGAATGGCCCGATGAGCGCATGCTGGTTGTACTCTCGGCGGGCAATCTGGCGACCACGCAGGCGGTGTTGCGCGTCCTGCAGCGCGATATTGACGAGGCGGCGCCCCGGAGCCTGGCCACCGCCGCCACGCTGGATGCCGCCGCGGACTATCTGGGCGGGGTCAGCGTTGCCTGTCAGGAGCAGGCAAGTGTGGCGGCTGCCGAGCGCAGCCAGGTCTCGCTTGAGGCCACGTTCATCATTGGCGGGCAGATGGCGGGGCAGGCCCCGGCCATCCATTTGGTCTATCCCCAGGGCAACTTCATTACCGTGTCGGCCGAGCAGCCGTTCATCCAGATTGGTGAGACCAAGTACGGCAAGCCGATTCTTGATCGGATGATTGCCCCGGCGCTGCCGCTCGAGCGAGCCGGTATCTGCGCGCTGGTGTCGCTCGATTCAACCATGCGCAGCAACCTGTCGGTGGGCCCGCCGGTGGATCTGCTGGTCTACCCTCGCGATCGGCTGAGCGGTGCGGGACGGCTCAGCCTGGGTGCGGAAGACCCCTACTGGCTGGCGCTGCGTC
>CAJXMI010000044.1 GCA_913056145.1 uncultured Spiribacter sp. | reverse complement strand
GGCGCCAATCGGTGTGTCGCAAACCCCGATGCACCCCGCGCATCGTGTGAGCGCGGAGGAAGTGGGCGGAAGCGGCATGGCACGGCCATGGAAGCGGCACGGCACGGCCTCCACCCCGCCAGGGGGAGATTAACCGGAGTGCGGCATCAACAACGCTTATGAGCGCCCGTCACGCTGGAGGGCGGCGATGCGCGCTTCGATGGGCGGATGTGACATGAACCAGCGCTTGAGGCCACCGCGGGCAATGCGCCCCGAGATACCGAAGGCCTCCATTTGATCGGGCAGGTCCTCGGCCGGCGGGGTGCCGCCGAGCCGGCGCAGGGCGGCGACCATCTTGTCGCGCCCGGCCAGTTGCGCAGCGCCGGCGTCGGCACGGAACTCGCGTTGGCGCGAAAACCACATGACGATGACCGACGCGAGCACGGCCAGCACGATTTCGGCAACGATGGTGGTGATCCAGAAACCGGGCCCGTGGCCACGCTCGTTTTTAAAGATGACCCGATCCACGAAATGGCCAATGATCCGGGCAAAGAAAATCACGAATGTATTCACCACGCCCTGAATGAGCGCCAGCGTGACCATGTCGCCGTTCTGGATGTGGCTGACCTCATGCGCCAGCACCGCTTCCGCCTCGTCCCGGGTCATGGTCTGCAATAGCCCCGTGCTGACGGCAACCAGGGCATTGTTGCGACGCATGCCGGTAGCAAACGCATTGACCTGCGGCGAGTCGTAAACACCCACCTCGGGCATGCCGATACCCGCCTGGCGGGCCTGGCGACGCACGGTATCGATGAGCCACTGCTCGCCCTCGTGGCCGGGCCGCTCGATGATGCGCACGCCCATCGCGCGCTTGGCCATCCACTTGGAGATGGCAAGCGAGAGGAAGCTGCCGCCAAAGCCGAAGACGGCGGCAAAGATCAGCAGGGCCTGATAGTCGAGAGCGCCGCCATCGGCCTCGAGCAGCCGATCGACACCCAGCAGCCGCAGCACCGTCCCCAGCACGATGATAATGGCAATGTTGGTGCCCAGAAAAAGCAGTATCCGCTTCACCGGTCTACTCCCTGGCTTGGGGACCAAGCCCGTCAACACGTTGAAACCCTCGCGGCAGAGCGCGGCCGCGGCGGCCCCGTTCGCCCTCGTAACCGGCCAGATCCGCCGGCTTCAGGGTGAGCGTGCGCTTGCCGGCCTGGATCAGCAGGGCCTGATCCGGCGCCAGTGTGCACAATCCGGCGACCTGCTCGCTCCCATCCTTACGCCGGGCGGCAGGGATGTCGATGAGTTTGTTCCCCTTGCCGCGCGCAAGTTCCGGCAAATCGGTGAGCGGAAACACCAGCAGGCGCCCGGCGCTGGTTGCCACCGCGACGCGCTCGGCGGCGGCCGGCACCGCGGCCGGCGGCAGGATGGCGCTGCCGGCGGGCAGGTTGAGGACGGCCTTGCCGGCCTTCTGCCGGCTGTGCAGCGGGTGGGTGCGGGTCACAAATCCATAGCCCATGGTGCTGGCGAGCAGCACCATATCGTCGCCATCACCACACAGCACGTGCACGAAACGGCCGCCATCGGGGGGCTGCAGGCGCCCGGTCAGGGGCTCGCCCTGCCCGCGGGCCGAGGGAAGCGTGTGCGCCGGCAGACTGTAGCTGCGGCCGTGGTCGTCGAGGAACACCGCCAGTTGGTTGGTGCGCCCGGGCGCGGCATCGGCAAAGCCATCGCCGGCGCGATAGGACAGCCGCGCAGGATCGATGTCGTGCCCCTTGGCAGCCCGTGCCCAGCCCTTGCGCGAGAGGACCACGGTGATCGGCTCGCTCGGCACCAGATCCGTCTCGCTCAGCGCGCGGGCACTGCTGCGCGTTACCAGCGGCGAGCGGCGGTCGTCGCCGTATTTCTCGGCGTCGGCCTTGAGTTCGGACTGGATCAGGCGCGTCATCCGGGCTCGCGAGCCGAGTGTTGTCTGCAGCTGCTCGCGCTCGCTGGCCAGCTCGTCCTGCTCGCCGCGGATTTTCATCTCCTCCAGCCGGGCCAGATGCCGCAGGCGCAGTTCCAGAATGGCCTCGGCCTGGGTCTCGGTGAGGCCAAAACGCTCCATGAGCGCCGGCTTGGGCGCCTCGGCCTCGCGAATAATGGCGATAACCTCATCGATATTGAGATAGGCCACGAGGAGACCCTCGAGCACATGCAACCGGGCCTCGACCTTGTCGAGCCGCCACTCAAGGCGCTTGCGCACGGTCTCGCGCCGATACTCGAGCCACTCGCCGAGCACCTCGCGGAGGTTGCGAACCCGCGGGCGGCCGTCCAGACCGATCATGTTGAGATTGACCCGGTAGGTCTTCTCGAGATCGGTGGTGGCAAACAGGTGTTGCATGACCTCGTCGGCATCCACCCGGTTGGAGCGGAGCGTGATCACAAGGCGGGTGGGATTTTCATGATCGGACTCGTCGCGCAGGTCATCGACCATGGGGAGCTTTTTGGCCTGCATCTGTGCGGCGATCTGCTCGAGCACCCGGCTGCCGGAGACCTGGAACGGCAGCGCGGTAACAATCACGTCACGGCCATCGCTTGCCCAGCAGGCGCGCAGCCGCAGGCCGCCGTGGCCCGTTTGGTAGAGGCGGCGGATGTCCTCGGCCGGGGTAATGATCTCGGCCTCGGTGGGAAAGTCGGGGCCCTTGACGTGTTCGCAAAGCGCATCGACGTCGGCATCCGGCTCATCAAGCAGCCGTATGCAGGCTGACACCACCTCGCGCAGGTTGTGCGGCGGGATGTTGGTGGCCATGCCCACGGCAATGCCGGTCCCGCCGTTGAGCAGGACGTTGGGGACGCGCGCCGGCAGTGTGACCGGCTCATCGAGGCTGCCATCAAAGTTGGGCTGCCAGTCCACCGTGCCCTGCCCCAGCTCCTGGAGCAGCAGCTGGGCGTAGGGCGCAAGCCGCGCCTCGGTGTAGCGCATGGCGGCAAACGATTTGGGGTCATCGGCGGACCCCCAGTTGCCCTGGCCATCAACCAGCGGGTAGCGATACGAGAACGGCTGGGCCATCAGGACCATGGCCTCGTAACAGGCCGAGTCACCATGGGGATGGTATTTACCCAGGACGTCGCCCACGGTGCGCGCCGATTTCTTGTGCCTGGATGCCGCCGACAGCCCTAACTCGGACATTGCATAGACAATGCGCCGCTGCACGGGCTTGAGGCCGTCGCCGACATGGGGCAACGCGCGGTCGAGGATGACGTACATCGAGTAGTCGAGATAGGCCTTTTCGGTGAACTCGTGCAGCGGCCGCTGCTCGAAGTCCCGCTGGGCGCTCTGCTCGCTCATGGGTAGGGGGTACTCCTTGTAATCGGTCAGACGAGGGCTTCGGCGAGATCGCCCTTGCGCTCGAGCCAGGCCCGGCGCTGCGAGGCGGCGCGCTTGCCGAGCAGCATGGCCATCAGGGCCTCGGTCTCCTCGGGCGCATCGACGGTGAGCTGCACCAGGCGCCGGGTGTCGGGGGTCATCGTGGTCTCGCGCAGCTGCAGCGGGTTCATCTCACCCAGCCCCTTGAAGCGCGTGGTCGCTACCTTGCCTTTGCGCTTTTCGGCCGTGATGCGGTCGAGTATGCCCTGCCGTTCCTGCTCGTCGAGGGCATACCAGGTGTCCTTGCCGACATCGATGCGGTAGAGCGGCGGCATGGCCATGAATACATGCCCGGCCGCCACCAGTGCCGGGAAGTGCTTGAGAAACAGGGCGCAAAGCAACGTGGCAATGTGGGCGCCGTCGGGGTCGGCATCGGCCAGCACACACACCTTGCCATAGCGCAGGCCCGACAGATCCGCCGATCCCGGCTCAATGCCAAGGGCAACCGCGATGTCATGGACCTCTTGCGAGGCCATGACCTCGGCCGGATCGACCTCCCAGGTGTTGAGGATTTTGCCGCGCAGGGGCATCACCGCCTGGAATTCGCGATCGCGGGCCTGCTTGGCGGAGCCGCCGGCGGAGTCGCCCTCAACCAGAAAGAGTTCACTGCGGGCCGGGTCCTGCACCGTACAGTCGGCCAGTTTACCCGGCAGGGCCGGCCCCTGAGTGACACGCTTGCGGGTGACCTTGCGTGCCGCACGCATGCGCCGCTGGGCGCTGGCCAGCACGATTTCGACCAGCCGCTCGGCCTCGCCGGTGTGCTCGTTGAGCCATAGGCTGAAGGCGTCCTTGACCACGCCCGAGACAAACGTGGCGCACTCGCGCGACGACAGGCGCTCCTTGGTCTGACCCGAGAACTGGGGCTCCTCGAGCTTGACCGAGAGCACGCAGGCGACGCGCTCCCAGACGTCCTCGGGCGCGATCCGCACGCCCCGCGGCAAGAGGTTGCGAAACTCGCAGAACTCACGCAGCGCCTCGGTGAGCCCCGTGCGCAGGCCATTCACATGGGTGCCGCCCTGAAGCGTCGGAATGAGGTTGACGTAGCTCTCCTGCAGCGCCTCACCGCCCTCGGGCAGCCAGGTGACAGCCCATTCAGCGGCCTCGTGTTCCGCCGCAAAATCGCCGGTGAACACCGGGTCGGGAATGCGCTCGGCCTCATCCAGTGCCCCGGCAAGGTAATCGGCGAGTCCGGCCTCGTAGTACCACACGGTTTCCTCGCCGCTTGCCTCCTCGAGCAGGCGGACAGTGAGGCCGGGGCACAGGACGGCCTTGGCGCGCAGAACATGTCGCAGCCGGGGCAGCGAGAATCTGGCCGAGTCAAAGTAGCGGGCATCGGGCCAGAAATGCAGGGTAGTGCCGGTGTTGCGCTTGCCGACCTCGCCCACCGCCTCGAGATCGCGAATCTTCTCGCCGTCGGCAAAGGTCATATGCCACTCGCGGCCGGCCCGCCGGATCATGACCTCGAGCCGCGTCGACAGCGCATTCACCACCGAGACACCCACCCCGTGCAACCCGCCCGAGAACTGGTAGCTGTCGCGAGAGAACTTGCCGCCGGCATGCAGCCGGCTGAGGATGACCTCGACGCCCGGCGCGCCCTCCTCGGGGTGCATGTCCACCGGCATGCCGCGGCCGTCATCGGTAACGGACAGCGAACCATCGCGATGCAGAGTGACGTCGATCTGCCGGCAATGCCCGGCGATCGCCTCATCGACGCTATTATCGATGACCTCCTGGGCCAGATGGTTTGGTCGGCTGGTATCGGTGTACATACCCGGCCGGCGGCGGACCGGGTCAAGCCCCGTCAGCACCTCGATGGCAGCGGAATCGTAGCGGTCACTCATGATCCGGGTGGTTCCCTCCGGTTGACTGTCTGGCAGGCGCGGAATGCCGGAGTGTACCGCGTGGCGCGAGGTGCGGCGAGTGCGCCGCCGCGCCTTGCGCGGTAGACTCGGCGCATGAGCGATGAGAACACAACCCCCGATTTCGAATCCGCGCTCAAGACCCTCGAGGGGCTTGTCGAGCAGATGGAGCGCGGCGAGCTGACCCTGGAGCAGTCGCTGCAGTGCTTTGAACAGGGCATCCGCCTTACGCGCGAGTGCCAGCAGGCGCTAAGCGAGGCCGAGCAGCGTGTCGAAATCCTGCTCGAGCAAAACCCCGACGCCGCCCCCGTGCCGTTTGGCGAAGCCAGCGATGATGAACCTCAAGCAGACACTTGAGGCCTGCCAGGCCCGCGTCGAGCACGCACTCGAGACCGTTCTGCCCGACTCTGCCCTGTTGCCGGGGCGGCTGCATGCGGCCATGCGCTATGCGGTGCTGGCGCCGGGCAAACGGTTGCGCCCCCTGCTGGTGTATCAGGGGGGACAGGTTTTTGGCGTTGACGACGAGCGGCTCGATCCGCCGGCCTGCGCCGTTGAGCTCATTCATGCCTACTCGCTGGTCCATGACGATCTTCCGGCCATGGATGACGATGATCTGCGCCGTGGGCGTCCCACCTGCCACCGTGCCTATGATGAGGCCACCGCCATTCTGGTTGGCGATGCGCTGCAGGCCCTCGCATTTCGCCTGCTTGCCGCCGCCGAGGCACCCGCGCCCGCACAGCGCCTGCACATGGTCGACACGCTGGCGGCGGCCTGCGGGTCGCGTGGCATGGTGGGTGGTCAGGCCATGGATCTCGCCGCCGTGGGCCGCCAGATCGACGTCGCCGAACTTGAGGATATGCACATCCACAAGACCGGGGCACTGATTCTGGCCAGTCTGCGGCTTGGGGCACTCTGCGCCACGGACCCCGATCGGGCCGCGCTTGCCGCCCTCGAGCACTACGGGCGCTGCATCGGTCTGGCCTTTCAGGTGCAGGATGACATTCTCGATGTCACCGGCAACGCCGAGCAGATCGGCAAATCGAGCGGCGCCGATGCCCGCCGCGCCAAGCCCACCTACCCGGGCCTCATGGGCCTTGCCGAGGCACGCCGGTTTGCCGGCGAGCTACGCGACGAGGCCATCGACTCCCTTGCCCCGTTCGGACGGCAAGCCGATACGCTTCGCGAACTGGCCGATTACATCATCAAGCGCGACCGCTAGGGCGCTTGTGCACCGGCCGGGATAGTCATGCGGGCTCCCCGGCGCAGCTGATGCCTCAGCCGCCCGCCTTTGCGGCGCGCTTGCGCTCGTGCTCCAGCAGGTACTTCTTGCGAATGCGAATCGCGCCCGGGGTCACCTCGACCAGCTCATCGTCGTCGATGAACTCAAGGGCCTGCTCCAGGGTGAGCCGCTGCGGCGGCGTCAGGATGATGTTCTCGTCCGAGCCGGCGGCACGCACATTGGTGAGCTGCTTGGCCTTCATCGGATTGACCACCAGGTCGTTGTCACGGCTGTGCAGCCCCACGACCATGCCCTCGTAGACCTCTTCGCCCGGTCCGATGAAGAGCTTGCCGCGGTCCTGGAGGTTGAACAGCGCATACGCAAGGGCCTTGCCCTTCGCCATGGCAATCAGCACCCCGTTGATCCGCTGGCCGTAATCAGCCGGCTTGACCGGGCCGTAGTGATCAAAGACGTGGTACATCAGGCCCGTCCCCGAGGTGGCCGTCAGAAACTCCGTGCGAAAGCCGATCAGCCCGCGCGCCGGGATGATGTAGTCAAGCCGCACCCGCCCACGGCCGTCGGGCAGCATGTCGGTGAGTTCGCCGCCGCGCTCGCCCAGGCGCTGCATGACCGCGCCCTGGTAGTCTTCCTCGACATCCACGGTGAGCTGCTCGAAGGGCTCCTGGAGCTGGCCGTCGACCTCGCGGGTAATGACCTCGGGGCGCGAAACCCCCAGCTCGTAGCCCTCGCGGCGCATGTTCTCGATGAGAATGCCCAGATGGAGCTCGCCACGGCCCGAGACGCGGAACCTCTCGGGGTCTTCGGTATCCTCCACGCGCAGCGCCACGTTGTGCACCAGCTCGCGCATCAGCCGGTCGCGCAGCTGGCGCGAGGTGACATATTTGCCCTCGCGGCCGACGAATGGCGATGTATTGACCTGAAAGGTCATCGACACGGTGGGCTCATCCACCGTGAGCGCCGGCAGCGACTCGACCGTATTCGGGTCACAGAGCGTGTCGGAGATGTTGATGCCGTCGATACCGGTGAAGGCGATGATGTCACCCGCACTGGCCTCGGGCACCTCCACCCGCTCCAGACCCATAAAGCCGAGGACCTGCAGCATGCGTACCGAACGGCGCTTGCCATCGCGATCGACGCAGGTCAGATTCTGACCGCTCTTGACCTCACCGCGCTCGATGCGCCCGATGCCGATGACGCCGACGTAGCTGTTGTAGTCGAGCGAGATCACCTGCATGCGGAACGGCCCCTCGGCATCCACCTCGGGCGACGGCACGCTGTCGCGAATCAGCTCGAAGAGCGGTGTCATGTCACCGCTGCGCACATCGGACTCAGTCCCCGCATAACCGTTCAGGGCGGAGGCATAGATCACCGGGAAGTCGAGCTGCTCATCGCTCGCCCCCAGGTTGTCAAAGAGATCAAACGTCTTGTCCACCACCCAGTCGGGGCGCGCGCCGTCGCGATCCACCTTGTTGACCACAACGATGGGCTTCAAGCCCCGCGCCAGGGCCTTTTGCGTGACAAACCGCGTCTGCGGCATGGGGCCGTCGACGGCATCCACCAGCAGCAGCACCGAGTCGACCATGGACAGCACGCGCTCCACCTCGCCACCGAAATCGGCATGGCCCGGCGTGTCAACGATGTTGACGCGCATATCCTGCCACTCGATGGCCGTGTTCTTGGACAGGATGGTGATCCCGCGCTCGCGCTCGAGATCATTGGAGTCCATCACACGCTCCTGCGCCTCGCCGCGCGATTCCAGCGTGCCGGACTGCTGCAGGAGCTGGTCGACCAGCGTGGTCTTGCCGTGGTCGACGTGGGCGATGATGGCGATGTTGCGCAGATCGCGCACAGCCGAGGAATTGGAACTGGTGCTCATTGGGTTCGCTCGCGGATCGATGGCGGCCAGAGGCCCCGCCGATCGGGGCCACCGGGCTGGGCCCGGCGCTGGCAAAAGCGCGATTGTACAGATTTTACCCGGCAATAACGCTAGCGCCTGCCCACGGCCCAGGCGGCAAGCACCAGCAGCGGGAAGATCTCGAGGCGGCCAAGCAGCATCAATGTGCTCAAAACCAGGGCGCCGGCTGTCTCGAGGCCGGGGCCGGCCACCCCTGTCGCCAACCCCGAGTTGAATAGCGCCGACGCCGTATCGAAAAACACGTGGGCAAGCCGCGTATCGGCCGGCAGCAGATGCAGCATCACAAATACCCCCAGCAGCCAGAGCAGCATGAAGACGCCCACCAGACGCGAGGCGATGCGCCCGAGCTCGGCCATGCGCGCGGGCGTGACCCGCTCACCATCGTGGCGCAGCACCACCACCTCATGCGGCGTCGCACGCAGGCGGCGCAACTGCGCCACGAGGTCCTTGAGCAGCAGACTGACCCGCAGCAATTTGACACCGCCGCTGGTGGAGCCGGCCATGCCACCCGTCAGCACCCCGATCAGCACCAGCAGCAACGCGCCGTCGGCCCAGATCGAGAGATCGGCTGCCGTGAAACCCGCCGTTGTAAGGGCTGACACCCAGACAAAGGCCGTGGTGATGCCCCCACCCTCGCCCAGCGCCAGCCAGCGCTCGGCCATCAGCGCCAGCCCGCCGCCGAGCGTAATCCAGGCCAGCAATCGCAGCTCGGCAAGCTGCCAGAGCGACCTCGGCGCGGCGCGCTCGATAATCAGCCGATAATGAATCAAAAAGCTGACCGCACCCGCCAGCATGATCGGGATATACGCCAGCTGCACGCTCGCCGGCGCACCCGCAAGGCTGTCATCGGTAATCGTAAACCCGCCGGTAGCGATCGCCGTCATGCCATGGTTGACCGCCCGCCAGGCCGGCTCGCCGGCCAGCCACAGCAAGCCCATGGCCAGCAGCGTATACCCCAGATAAATGGCCCAGATGGCCCGCACCGTGGACTTGACGGTGGGCAGGATCTTTTCTTCGCGCGCCTCCGAAAAATACAGATTGATGGCGCCGCGCTCGGCCGGGAGGATGGCGAGCAGCAGCAGGATCACACCAATGCCACCCACCCATTGGCTGAAGCTGCGCCACCACTGCAAATGGGCCGGTAATTCCGAGGCGCGGGCCACCACGGTCAGCCCCGTCGAGGTAAAGCCCGAGACCGACTCGAACACCGCATGCGCCGGATTCTGAAAGACCGTAAGGGCCGAGCTGGCCGCCGCTGGCGCGGACAGGGCCGACAACCAGACCGGCAAGGCACCCAGCAGCGCGATCAACACCCAGCTCAACGCCGCAATCAGCATCGACTGATAGCGTTGAAAACTGCCCGCGCCGCGCGTTGCCCACACCAGCATCTGGCCGGCACCAATCGCGATCACGGCCGTGATCAGCAGCCCGCGAATGCCCCAGTACTCGTCGGCCAGCCAGGCCACGGGGAGTGAGAGCAGCGCCATGAGCCCCGGGACATGCAGCAAAAAGCCCGTGCCGCGCAGAACCTCGCGCAAGGCCTAGCCTTCCAGGTTCTTTTCGCGAAACAGACGCCGGCGCTTACCGGTCAGGCGCTCGGAGGCAAAGAGAATCAATCCGTCGCCCTCATCCAGTGACTTGCCCTCTACCAGCGGCTCGGTCCGTCCATCGCGGATCCGCGCAATCAGTTGCAGATCCCTGTCCAGCAAATCGCTTGCCTGCAACGCATTGGCATCGAGTCCGAGGAGCGGTGAGTCGGCTCCAAGCCGCAGTTCAATGACCTGCTGGCCACCCCGCAGCGTGGTGACATCGCTGGTCTCGGGCAACAGAGTGATGTCGAGCAAATGCTGCGCCACCAAACGCTCGGGGTCGGCCAGCACGCGCACGCCCAGGCGGCGGAACATTGCGATATGCGAGTCGCGATTGACCGTGCTGGTCAGCGTCTGCACGCCGGCCTCCTGGCCGAGCAGCATGGCCATGAGGTTGCTGGAGTCGTCATCGGTGGTGGCGATCAGCGCCTCGGCCCGTGCCAGCTGGCTTTCCTCGACAAAGCCTTCATCGCCCACGTCCATTGCCAGCACCCGCACATCGAACTGCTCGGCGCAGGCGTCGGCGAGGGTCTGATCGGGCTCGACCACCACCACATCGTTATTGCCCCCGGCAAGGGCGCGCTCGATCAGACTGGCGCCCACCGTCCCCGCACCGATTACCACGATGACCATGGCTGCCTCCGCTGCCTGTCGTTTGCCGTGCCCCTGGCCATCATACGCTGAGCGGCGGCTCCTGCATGGCCGCGGCCTGCTCGCGCAGCCCAAGCACATGCTCTTCCCAGTAGCGATCGCTGCCAAACCAGGTAAAGGCGGCCGGAAAGGCGGGGTCATCCCAGCGCCGCGCCAGCCAGGCGGCATAGTGCAGCATCCGCAGTGTGCGCAGAGCCTCAACAAGCTGCATCTCACGCGGGTCAAAATCGCGGAACTGCTCATAGCCCGCCAGCAGATCGCCCATCTGAATCGTGCGCTCCTGGCGATCACCCGCCAGCAGCATCCACAGGTCCTGGATGGCGGGGCCGGTGCGGCAGTCGTCCAGATCCACCAGATGCGGCCCGGCGTCCGTCCAGAGGATGTTGCCGGGGTGAAAATCCCCGTGCAGGCGAATGGGTGCCCAGCCCTCCGCCCGCTCGAATGCGGCGGCGATATCCACAAGGAGGCCGTCGGTCACCGATTGATAGGCGGGCTCGAGATGCGCCGGGATCCAGCGCTGCGCCAGCAGAAAGTCACGGCTACCGCGGCCCATGGCGTTCGGATCCAGCACGGGCCGATGGTAAAACGCTTCGGCGCTGCCAACATTGTGCAGACGGCCCAGCAGGCGCCCCAGCCATTCCAGCGTGGCCGGATCATCGAGCTCGGGCGCATGACCCCCGCGCCGGGGGTAGACCGCAAAGCGGAAGCCCGCAAGGTCGTGAAGCGCCTCTTCACCCTGCGCGAGGGGCGAGACAACGGGAATGTCATGCTCGGCCAGTTCACGCGCAAACCGCTGCTCTTCGCGCAATGCGGCCTCCGACCAGCGGCCCGGCCGATAGACCTTGAGGATCACCGAATCGCCGCCATCGAGTCCGATCTGATAGACCCGGTTTTCGTAGCTGTTCAGCGCCAGCAGGCGGCCATCCGGCAAGAGGCCGGTCGACTCCACCATGTCGAGGAGCAGCCCGGGCTCCAGCGCGGCGAAGGGGTGCGTCGCCCCCGCGGGTTCCGGCGTTGAGGCGGGGTTCTGGGGATCGCTCATGCCGCCTCCCGCCAGCGCTGCCAGACCGGCGTGAGATCGCCCGGCACGGCCGGCAGCCGCCCGATGGCAATCCACGGGAAATCGGGGTCATGGAAATCGGAGCCAATCGACGCCTCCAGCCCGAAGCGCCGTGCCAGCGCCGACGCCGCCGCCAACTCATCGCGCCCGCCGCCACCGCTTGCCACCTCGATGGCACTGCCGCCCGCCGCCACAAAGGACTGGACAGCCGCACGCAACGCCCCTCGGGACAGGCGGTAGCGCAGCGGATGGGCGAATACGGCAATGCCTCCGGCGGCTTGAATCCACCCGACCACATGCTCGATGCTGGCCCAATCCACCGGGGCATACCCGGGACGACCGCGCTGGAGATAGCGATCGAAGGCGTGCGGAATGTCGCGGGCATGCCCTGCCTCGACCAGGGCACGGGCAAAATGCGCGCGCCCCGGCACGCCGTCGGCCGAGGCAGTCGCCACCCGCGCGGCAATGTCGTCAAAGCCGATCCGCGCCAGGCGCTCGCCGATCCGCTCGGCACGTTGCCGACGCTCACGTTGCTGGCGCGCGACACCCTCACACAGTCGGTCATGCTCCGGGTCCACATCCAGCCCCACAATATGGACAACCCCGCGCGCCCAGCGAGCCGAGAGCTCAATGCCGGCCCGGCAGTCGATGCCATGGCTCGCCGCGGCCATACGGGCGGCGGCGACACCCGCCAGGGTGTCATGATCGGTGAGCGCCATTAGCTCGACACCGGCGTCGGCAGCACGGGCCACCACGTCGGCCGGAGCCAGACGGCCATCCGAGGCCGTACTGTGCATGTGCAGATCAACGGGACTTTGCGGCATGATCACTTGCTTGTAGCGGTTTAGCGCCCATCCTATAATGAACGGCTCGGCAGCCGCAGGCTGCCGTTTGTTTTTCGGAGGTCAGCAGCATGTCATCGGCGCTCATGCCCACTTATGCGCGACTGCCCGTCGCCTTCCGGCGCGGTCAGGGCGCCTGGCTCGAAGACACCGATGGGCGCTGGTACCTCGACGCCCTGTCGGGGATTGCCGTTTGCGGCCTGGGCCACGCACACCCGGCGGTTGCCGAAGCGGTTGCCGAGCAGGCGCAAACGCTGGTGCATACCTCCAACCTGTACGCCATTCCGCATCAGGACAGGCTGGGCGAACGGCTGTGCGGCCTGGCGGGGCTGGATCAAGTCTTTTTTGCCAACAGCGGGGCCGAGGCCAACGAAGCGGCCATCAAGCTTGCGCGCCTGCACGGGCACGGCCGTGGCATTGATG
>CAJXMI010000043.1 GCA_913056145.1 uncultured Spiribacter sp. | reverse complement strand
GGGGGTGAGCGAGTTGGGGGCGAGCCGCGACATCATCGTGCGTGGCTTCCACAACCTCTTTGGCGGCACCGGCGATGACGCCTTCCTGGGCGACGGGCGCAACAACCTGATCGTGGGCGGTGGCGGCGACGACGGCATGAACGGCATCGGCGGGCATAACCTGCTCGTGGCCGATGGACTGCGCATGACGGGCGAAAGCTACGTGATCGAGGATTACACGACGCTCGAGCAGGCCGGCAAGGACACCGGCCATGGCAGCGACGGGCGCCGCTGGCTCTGGAAGGGCAAGACCATCGAGAACACCGTCATTGATGGCGGCAACAACACCCTCTTTGGCGGCAATGGCAACGACATCCTGATGGGCAGTACCGGCAGCGATATCCTGAATGCCGGT
Source organism: uncultured Spiribacter sp. (assembly GCA_913056145.1). Classification (GTDB taxonomy): domain Bacteria; phylum Pseudomonadota; class Gammaproteobacteria; order Nitrococcales; family Nitrococcaceae; genus Spiribacter. The sequence continues at coordinate 13,588 of CAJXMI010000043.1, read as the reverse complement.
GAGGGCAACAACACCCTGCTGGGCGATCTGGGCCGGATCGCCATGGATTTCTATTTCAACGTCCCGCTCGAGGTGGCCACCCTGGGCACTGCCGGCGGCAATGACGTGATCGAGGCCGGCCGCGGCGACAACTTCCTGCTGGGTGGTGCCGGCAACGACCGCATCGCCACCAGCGATGTCCCGGGCAGCCGCAACATCGTCCTGGGCGACACCGGGCGCATCACCTTCAAGCAGGCCGGAGTCACCTTTGCGGTCAATGCCGTGGGCAATCGCATGCTCGACCATGTCATCGCCTCGCCGCTCGATGGCGGCGGCGGCAATGACCGCATCGCGATGAACGCCGGCACCGCCATCGTCATGGGGGGCGATGGCGCCGACACCATCACGCTGGCCGCACTCAGCTCGGATGCACAGAACACGCGCTGGATTGCCGGTGATCATGCCTGGCTGGCCACCGACGCCATCGGCGGCGTCAATGCCTTCAGCAGCCTTGATATTGTTGACGGGGCAGGCATTGCCCAGGGCAGCACCGAGGGCGGCGATGATGTGATCGCCATAGGCGATGCCAACGACGGCAACGAGCGCTATCTGGGCACCAACTACATCCTGGGCGGCACCGGGGATGACACGGTCATCACCTCGGGCACCATCAAGGGCAATGCCGAGGACGGGTTCTTCCTGGCACGCGGCGAGGCCATCAGCGAAGACGTGATCCTGGGTGATCTGGGGCTTATGCGCTGGTACGACAGCGCCATTACCGACGGGGGTGCCAACGAGGGCATCCCCAACCGTCTGGCCGAGGTGACCAGCGGCTATTACCTCAGCACCAGCGCGGATCAGCTGGCCGAGACCGATCCTGCCAACCGGGTCATCATCCGCACCGACGCGCGCGGTATCGGTGGTGCGGACACCATCCACACCGGCGATGGCAACAAGCTCATCCATGGCGGTTATGGCGGCACGCCGCTGGCCGTGGCTGATCGTCTGATCGGTGGCAACTTTGGTGACAATCCCGATCAGGTGAGCGATGTCATCACCGTGGCGGCGTTCGTCAATAATGCCACGGGGGATTTCAACCGCGTGATTGCCGGCGATAACGCACGGGTCGACTTTGACCGCTTCGGCAATTGGACCGAGTTCCAGAGCCTTGACACCGAGCGCGCCACCGGCGGCAACAGCTTTATCCAGATCGGGACCGGCGCTGACGGGGTTAATCGCGATCTGGGCAGCAATTTTGTCATTGGCGGAATGGGTGATGACATCATCCTGGTATCGGCCACCGTCAACAACGAAGGCGCCCGGGTGCAGGGTGTCGCCAACAGCGAAGATGTGCTCATCGGCGACAATGGCCGTATTCTGCGCAGCGAATCCAGCGGTCGCAGCGACACCGACCTGCCCAATCGCATGCTGAGTGTGACCAGCCTGGTACCGCCGCTCGGGGGTGATGACCGGATTCACACGGCCGATGGCGGCAAGGTCATCATCGGTGGCATCAACGCCGACACCCTCACCGCGCTCGACGGCACCAACCTGGTGTTTGGCGACAATGCCACGCTGCTCTATGACGCCATTGGCGAGACGGGCATCCTGCAGCAGGCCTTCAGCACCGAGCGCGTGTTCGGTGGTGACGATGCCATTCGCCTGGGCGAGGGCTACAAGCTGGTGGCCGGCGCGCGGGGCGATGACACGATTAGCGTGGACGCCAGCGAGCGGCCGACGGCTCGCGATGAGGGGTTTGACGCAAAGGATGGATTTACCTATCTGGCCGGGGTGACGGGTATCGCGGCGGTGGTAGGGGGTGCCAGCCCAACGTCCGCACAGCGTGCCGAGAACCGCGGCCGGACCGGGCGATTCATTGCTGGCGACAATGCCGAGTTCCGGTTCGACCGCCTGGGCGGGCTGATCTCGGTGGTGACCACCGATCAAATCAGTGCCACGGGTGGGGCGGATGCGATCACTATTGGCGCCCGCAACACGACCGGTGATCTTGGCTTTCAGCTCGTACTCGGCGGCATGGGAGACGACACGATCCGGGTCGAGCCCGGCAGCTACAGCGCCACGGTTGCCCTCGGCGACAACGGCCGCTTTGAGCGCCGCAGCAGCACCTATGAGCTGGATGCCATCGAGAGCACGGTGACCAGCACGGGCGGCCGGGATGTGATCAGCAGCGGCAGCGGTGATCATCTGATCATTGGTGGCGCGGGCCGCGACACCCTCACCGTCGACAGCCGCGAGAGCACGCTCGATGCCGGCCCGGTCGCGGCCGGCAACACCGCAAGCCCTGCCGGCACGCTCGCCGATACCGCCTTGTACAACCGCAGCCTGGTCCTGGGTGATGCCGGCGTCATCACGTTCAATCGCGATCAGCTGGATCGGGTCGAGAGTACGGCCCTGCGTGCCGGCGACGCCGATGAGATCACCGTGGGCGACGGGGATGTCACCATCGTCGGTGGCCGGGGCGCGGATCGTATCGAGATCGATTCCATCCAGCCCGATGTCTTCCGTGTGGTCGCCGGCGATAACGCGCGCCTCGACTATGTCCGCACCAATGTCTTTGCCGATCAGACCGCATCGCTGGTCGAGCTGATCAGCACCGATCTGCGTGCCTCGACGGGCGGCGGCGACACCATCGCGGTGGCGCCGGATGCAGCGATCGGCGTGGATCTGGGCGTGGTGATTGCCATGGGCGGCATGGGCGCCGATACCCTCGAGCTCGGCGGGGGCGAGGCCGATGTCACGCTGCTGGGGGATAACGGCCTCATCGAGCGGGCGAGCGGCTTCGAGGGCGAGCGCATCCGGGTGCTGAGTCTCGACCTGGGCGCCGGCGGCGATGATGTGATCCGCACCCCGGGTGGTGATCAGGTGATTATCGGTGGGTTGGGTAACGACACCATCAGCGGCGGTCGCGGCGAGGCGGTCATCCTGGGAGATAGCGGCCGGATCGAATTTGCCAGCGGTATTGTGCGTGAGGCCCGCAGCCTGGGCCTGAATGAAGGCGGGGCCGATGTCATTCGCAGCGGCAATACGGGCGATCCGGCCCTTGCCGATGGCAACCGTCAGGTCATCGGTGGCCGGGGCAACGATGTGATCACCGTGACCGGTACCACCGGCACCACGACCACGCCGCGCGAGCGGAATGTGGCAGGCGACAACGCGGCACTGACCTTCGATAGCAGCGGCCGCCTGACCCGTTTGACCTCGCTCGACAGCAGCCAGTCAACCGGCGGCGATAACCAGATTACGCTCAACATCGCCGGTGACGAGGATCGGTCGGCAGCCGCGCACCCCAACTATCACGTCATCGCGGCGGGTACCGGTGATGACATTGTTAACATCAACGCCGCCTCGCCCAGTCGCGACGTGGTCTCGGGCGATAACCTGGACTTCCGCCGCGGCTTTGACGCCAGCGGTCATCGCCAGGCGCTCTTTGCCGGGCTCACCAGCCGCAGCTTTGGCGGCGATGACGTGATTCGGGTGGGCGAGGGCGATGCCATCCTGCTGGGCGGGCTGGGTGCCGACGAGCTGCGCTCGGCCACCCGGGTGGATGAGACGACAGGGCTGGCGGACACCAGCATCGTCGTGGGCGATGCCGGCAATGTGGTCTTCAACGCGGATGCGAGCGGCAAACTCTCCCAGATCATCAGCACGGCGACCACAGCCGGCGGGGATGACACCCTGCGCCTGGGTGCTGGCGAAAGCTATATCCTGGCCGGCAGCGGCGCCGATGACATCGCCACCGGCAGCAGCGACAGCCCCCGGGTCATCGCCGCCGCGAATGCCCAGATTACTTTCGATGGCAGCGGCAGCCCCGAGCGCGCGCAGTCGCTTGGCATCCAGCAGGCGCTCGACAGCAGCCAGGACAACACCCTGACCCTGCCAAGCGACGGCACCAACTTCATCCTGGGCGGCCCCGGCGTTGACACACTCACCGGCAGTGTTGGCGATGCCCATCGCCTGCTGCCCAACTACGGCTCGATCAATATCGCCGACAAGGTGGTGAGCGTGGTGGTGCTGGGTGAGAACGGCGATCTGGGGATTCAGTTTGACGACACCCTGGCGACCGGCAGCAGTGACAGCACCGACCCGGGCCGTCCGGGTACGGATTTTGTCATCCGCCCGCCCGAGGCCGGGGGCGAGGAGACCATCAGCGATGTCCCCGCCGTCACCGAGGGCGTGGGCACGGTCATCTCCGGCAGCACGCTTGAGGCGACCGGGCGCATTGCCTATCCCGATGGGACAGGTGGGTTCGCTGCCTTCAGTGTCGCGCGCAACTCGCAGGCCGGCACCTACGGATATCTCGGCATGGGCGAGGATGGCTCATGGGCCTACCGCCTGGGCGAAGATGCCAATGGCTTTAGTGAAACGGTGAACGCCCGGGTACAGGCGCTGACCGACGCAGATGCCCCGGTTGAGCGGTTCTTTGTGACCACCACAGGCGGCACCGCCACGACGATCACGGTCACGGTCGAGGGCCGCACCAGTGCCGTGAATGCAGCGGCGGATAGCCTTGCCGAGGATGCCACCGACAGCATCAGCGGTGCGCTGACGGACAGCGGTGCCGCCGCGATGCGTCTGCGACTGATTGCGGTGGCCGATGGCCTGGGCAACGAGACTGGATTGAGCGCAGGCGCCGGCGCCGTCGCGCGGGCGGGCCAGTACGGCACGCTGACCATCGATGATGCCGGTGTCTGGTCGTATGCGCTCTTTACCGACGCCGAAAACGCCGCGGCGGCGGCCGCGGTGCAGGCGCTGGCCGCCGGTGAATCGCTGAGCGATACATTTACAGTGACTGCAGCCGATGGCGAGCAGGCGCAGATCACGATCACCATCAACGGTGCCAACGACGCTCCGGTGCTGAGCGACCCGGCCGACGGCGCAGCGGCGCACGCCCTCGGCGTGAATGAGGGCCAGAGCGCCAGCGTTTCGATCAACTTCACCGATCCCGACGTCAACGATGCCACCCAGGTGGCCAGCGTGACGGCCGTGACCCCCTCGGGCGACACCGCCGGCCTCGCGCTCGGCACTGATGCCCTGCTGGCCCTTGCCGACACTACGAGCATCACGACGCAGGCGGGCAGTGCCGAAGGGGCGGTCGAGTTTGCGTTTGACGCCACCGGTGCTGGTTTCGACTATCTGGCAGCGGGTGAGGTGCTCACCCTTGACTACACCCTGGCGCTGGCAGACGGCGCAGGCGGCGCTGATAGCGTGGCCGTTCGGGTGCAGGTGACGGGCACGAACGACGCGCCGGTGATCGCCGTGGACAAGGGCGCGGATGTGGCCGGCGTTGCCGTGGACGAGGCCGATGACGGCATCACGGCGGCTGGCACACTGTCGGTCGGCGATGCCGATTTGAGTGACGCGGTCACCGTGGCCCACACGCTTGCCAGCGAGGACATCGGCGGGACGTTTGTCACGGCCGGGGCGCTGCCGATGGGCTATGCGCGCGCTGACCTCGAGGCGCTCTTCTCGGTGGATGCCGATGCGGTGATCACCAACGCCGCGACCAGTGGCACCCTCCACTGGGCCTTTGATAGCCAGGGCAAGACCTTCGACTTCCTCGCCGCAGGGCAGACGCTGGTGCTGGACTACAACGTCACCGCCACCGATTCGGCGGCGGTCGACAGCCAGACCGTCACGCTCACGATCACGGGCACCGCCGATGCGCCGGTCATCGGCGAACTCACGACCGGTGACAAGGCCAGCGCCAACCTGGATCAGACCGACGCGCCACGCGCGGCCTCGGGCGCGGTCACCGTGGCCGATCATGATCTGACCGAAAGCGTTGTCGCACGTGTTGACAGCGTGGCGATCGGTGGGACGTTCAACGCGGCGAGCCCGCTCACCACCGCCGAGCTGCTTGGCATGCTGACGCTGGATCCGGTCGATCCCGCCGCCGTTGTGGCGGACACGGCAAGCCGCAGCGCGCTTGCCTGGACCTTTGATTCGGGCAGCGAGACGTTCGACTTCCTGGGCGACGGCGAGACGCTGGTGCTGGGGTACTCGGTGCAGGTCGAAGACAGCGGCGGGCAGACCGGCAGTGGCCTGATCGAGTTGACCGTGACGGGCCGCAACGAAGCCCCTGCCATCGTCGTTGACGTCAAGGGCCCAGACCGCGCCAGCGCAGCGCTCACCGAGACGGGCGAAGCGCTTGTAGCGAGCGCTAGCCTCACGGTGACAGATGCGGATTTGACGGACGGCTTTACCGCAAGTGCCAGTTTTGTCGACGCCACGGACAGCCTGGGCGGCGCGTTGCCGTTCACGGCCAGTGAGCTCAAGCTCGACTCAATGCTCACGCTCGACACCGATGCCGGGCTGGTGTGGCGTTTTGACAGTGACGTGGGCGGCGCGGATGACGCCTTCGCCTTCCTGCCCGCCGGCGAGACGCTCACGCTTGAGTACCGGGTGAGCGTGACCGACACCGCGGCCCTTGGCACAGCGGGTGCCACGGCCGATCAGACCCTTACCGTGACCCTGACCGGTATCGACTCGGAGCCGGTGATCGGCGGTGATCAGGCCCTCGCCGTCATCGAGGAACTGGCCGAGACGGCCGCGGGTGCGCTGACCATCGCCGACCCTGATGTGGCCGAATCGGCCTTTGCTGCCGGCAGTCAGGCCGGCACCTACGGCACGTTGACGTTGGCCGCGGATGGCGCCTGGGGCTACACGCTCGATAGCGACAGCCTGCTGGTCCGCCAGCTCAATCGCGGCGAGACGCGCCAGGAGGCCTTCACCGCCAATACCGTTGATGGCACGGCGGTTCAGCTCAGCGTGACGGTGGTGGGCCGGGTTGGCCTCGACGCCGCAGCCGAGCTGGCAGCCCCCGCGGGCGGTGATGATTCAGGCACCGCGGGCAGCGAGAATCGCCCGGGCAGTCGCAGCGAGCGCGCCGATGGCCGTACCAGCGGCACGGCCCAGGACCGCACGGCAGCTGCCGCGGCGCAGGCGACCAGTACCGGGCAGTCGGTTGCTCGAGCGGCCGGGACCAGCGCCCTCGCGGGGAATGGCGCCAATGGCTTTGCCGACAGCCTGGGTCTGACCGACGGCACCCCGGACCTGCGCGCCCCCATTGGCCTGTCCACGGGATCGGCCGACGCCGCTCCGGGCGGTGATGCGCCGGCGGGCAGCCTCGCGGCGCCGCCAACGGCGACGGATTCGGGACTTGACGGAACCGACCGGGGTGATCTGCCGGCCCGCGATGCCGAGGGTGATGCCGGCGGGGAGGGGGGTGAACCTGCCCTCACAACAGATGGTGCGGCCGGCGAGCCGGATGCCGAGGCGCCCGGCACCGAGGCGCCCGGCACCGAGGCCCAGCCTGACGGGCAGAACGCCCCCGAGGCGCCGGCACCTGCCGATGTGACGGCCGAGCCACAGGCGCAGGCCGAAGAGGACGGCGAGGACGATCAGCCGGCGGATCTGGCCGTCGTTGGCGCGGCGGCCCTGGGCGCTGGCCTGCTGGCCACCGCCCGCAAGCCCGAACCACGTCAGCGAATCAATTGGAACTGGGCGTCGATGACGCGCTCCCGGGTGTCCTGATGGAGAAACAACGCGTGAGAGCCGGATATTTGAAACAGGGTGGCGCGCTGATGCTCGCCGGACTACTGGTCAGCATGCCGTTCAGCCAGGTCAATGCAGAGACGCGCTGGATGTCGCCGCTCGAGCAACCGGACGAGCAGGGGCGTTTCATCCTGCGTGTGCCGGGCCCGGATCAGGCACCGGAGCGGCCACTGGTCGAGCCCGATCCGCCGGCCCCGCCGCGCCGGGCCTTTACGCTTGAGGATCTGCGTATCCAGTCCGATGCCGAGCTGGATCGCGAAACCCTGGCGGCGCCGCTAGCGGACTGGATTGGCCAGCCGATTGGTTTTGGCGAGCTGCAGCGCCTTGCCGCGGAGCTGCTGGTGTATCTGCGCGAGAATGGCCATCCCCTGGCACAGATCGATCTGCTGCCGGGCAGCACTGCCGGCAACCCGTTTGACGGGCTGGATCTCTACGGCCTGACCCGCCCGCCCGAGGATACGGTGCCCACCCTCGAAGTGGCCGCCTACGACGTGCGCGGTGTGACCGTCATGGCACCGGCCGAAGTGGAGTCGCTGCTTGCGCCCTGGCGCAATCGCGATCTGACCCTGGGCGAGCTTGAGGAGGCCACCAACAGCCTTACGCGGGCATTAAAGGACCGTGGGTATCTTCTGGCCGAGGCCTACTTGCCGCCCCAGGACATCAATGACGGCACGGTGATCGTGGAGGTTGACGAGGGCGTGCTGGACGGCGAGGCCGGGCGCGATGGAGTCACGGTGGCCGGTGATGCCGGGCGGGTGAGTGATGACACGATTCGCGCGTTTCTGGCCGAGGGCGTGACGCCGGGGGCACCAGTCAACACCGCCTCGCTCGAGCGTGCGATCACGCTGGTGGACCGGCTACCCGGGGTCGCCGGCATCGAGGTTGATCTGGCACCGGGTACCCGGCCTGCGACTACACAGCTCGAGGCGCGCATCGAGGATGCACCAGCCGCTACCGGGCGGCTCAGCGCCGATAACTTCGGATCGCGCTTTACCGGCGAGGGACGGGCCACGTTCTCACTGGCCGTGAACAGCCCCTCGGGCAGGGGTGAGCGCTACACCGCCGATGTCACGCGTACCGCGGATTCGTGGCTGGCCAATTTTGGCGCCAATGCCCCGCTCAACCCCAACGGCTGGCGGGCCGGTGCGAGCGCGAGCGTACTCGATTCGGGCATCGACCTGGGTGCGGTGCGCGAGGATGAGCGGGTCAGCTCGGATCTGCGCAGCAACGCCGAGAGCCTCGCGCTCTTTACCAGCTATCCGCTCATCGCTGGCCCGCGCAACAATGTGGTGCTGACGGCCACGGCCGAGACCAGTCAGTTCGAGCGCCGCTTCTCCGACTTTGAGTCACCGCTTGACCGCGATGCGCGCACCGACGCGGCGACGCTGACCGTCAGCGGCGACTGGCTGGATGCCTGGCAGGGGCAGAGTCGTTGGAGCCTCGCGGCAACCCGTGGCGAGCTCGACCTGAAGGATGGCTCGATCGACGCCACCAATGACGCCGCCGTGGCCAATACCGAGGGGTACTTCACGGCCGTCGAGGCCAGCGTTGGCCGGCTGCAGTCGCTTGACTGGTTGCCGGGTGAGGGCTGGTCGGCCTGGGGCTCGGTACGCGGTCAGTGGGCTGATCGCAACCTGGATCCGGCCGAGAAATTCCAGCTGGGCGGGCCCTACGGGGTGCGCGCCTATCCGGTGGGCGAGGCCTCGGGCGACCATGGCTGGCTGGCCACCGCCGAGCTTCGCAAGCACTTCGGCGAGGTGAGCGGCGCTGCCCTGCACGGGTTTGTGTTTTATGACATCGGCGGGGTCAAGCAGTACGAGGTGGCCAGCGAGCAGCTGCTGGGGGATCAGCCCAACAGCTACAAACTGCGCGGCTACGGGCTCGGCTTTAACCTGAATGTGACCGACCGCTTTGATCTGCGGGTGGTGGGCGCACGCAAGGACGGCAGCAACCCCAACCCCAACGAAGATGGCACCGACGCCGATGGCCGGGATAACGAGACCCGCGCCTGGGTGATCGGAACGGCGACCTTCTGATGAGTGCAAAGACGATGAACGATCTCCGCAATACCCGCCGTTGGCTGCATTGCTCGCCCGCCCTGCTGGCGCTTGCACTGGTGCCTGCTGCCGAGCTGCAGGCCGAGCCTGCCGCCAATGCCCTGCCGAGCGGTGGCGCCATCACCCACGGCCAGGGCAGCATCTCGCAGTCGGCCGCGCAGATGGACATCCACCAGCAGTCGGCGCGGATGATTGCCGAGTGGTCGTCGTTTGATATCGGCGCCGAGGCCAGCGTGCATTTCCACCAGTCGGGACGCTCGGCCTTTGCGTTGAACCGCGTCACGGGCGGTAACCCCTCGCAGATCATGGGCCGGCTCACGGCCGACGGGCAGGTCGCGCTGGTCAACAGTGCCGGTGTGCTGTTTGGCAAGAACGCGCGGATTGATGTGGGCGGTATTACGGCATCGACGCTTGATATCAATGACCAGGACTTCATGAATGGCGATCTGAGCCTCTTTGGCCAGGGCGCACCGGTGATCAACCAAGGCCAGATCCATGCCCGCGATGGCGGCTATGTGGCGCTGGTGGGGGCCACGGTCAATAACGAAGGCGAGATTCGCGCCCCGGGCGGTACCGCGGCACTGGCCGCGGGTGATGAAGTGCGCCTGGAGGTGTCGGGGTTCGGCCTGCTGGGTGTGCGCATGGACGGCGCAACCGCCGAGGCGCTGGTGGACAACAGCGGCGTCGTGGCCGCCAATAACGGCAGGGTGATCCTGTCCGCGGCCCGGGCCGGCGATGCCCTGTCCGCCGCCGTCAACCAGACGGGCCGGTTGCAGGCCAACCGCATGCAGGTCAATGCGGATGGCTCGATCAGCCTGAACGGCGGCGCCGATGGCGAGGTCATGATCGCCGGCGAGCTGGAATCACAGGGTGTTGCTGACGATGCAGCAGGTGGACGCATCGAGGCCACCGGCATGCGAATCGATGTTAGCGGCAATCTGGATGCCAGCGGTAAAGCCGGTGGTGGTGAGATTTATATCGGTGGTGGCTGGCAGGGCAATGACCCGGCCATTGCCGAGGCCGACGAAGTGGTGGTTGGGGGTGATGCCAGCATTGATGCCGATGCCACGCTGGATGGCGATGGCGGCACAGTGGTGCTGTGGTCCACCGATCGCACCCGCTTTGATGGCGTGATCAGCGCCCGCGGCGCCGGCGCGGGCGACGGTGGCGCGGTGGAGACCTCAAGCCGGGGGGCACTGGGCCTGGGTGGCTTCGTGGATGTGTCGGCCCCGAGCGGTGCGGGCGGCCAGTGGCTGCTCGACCCCACGGATCTGACCGTAGTGGCCGACAGCGGCAGTGCGCTCAACCCCGATCCCGAATCCGGCAGTGCAGGTGATAGCTTTGATGACGGCGGTGAGGAAACGGTCAGCGCCCAGTCCATTGCCACCGCGCTCAATCTGGGGGGCGGCGTTACCGTGACGCTGCAGGCCGACAATACCATCACCATCGATGCCGACATTGCCAAGACGGCGGGCACTGAGGCCTCACTCGTGCTGGATGCGGGCGACAGTGGTGACATAACCATCAATGAGGGTTATTCGATCGCGTCCACTGTTGGTGTCCTGAACATCGACTTTGGTATTGACGGTGACACGGCCGGTACGGCGACCCTGCTCGGCGATATCGCCACCAACGGCGGCAACGTCACGTTCTACAAGACGGCGCGCCTTGCCGGTGGCACGCCGATCAGCACCACCGTTGACGAAGTCGTCTCACGCCCGGGGGGCGACATTCATTTTGTGAAAGACGTGGAGCTTGCCTCGCCCACCCGGTCGGTCACGCTCAATGCCGAGGGGCCATCAACCGGCGGCGGGTTCGACGACCTCGGTGGCGATATCATCTTTGATGGCAGCATCCGCAGCAAAAAGCCGGATGGCCTCGACGACAATGCCCCGCAGAATCTCGTCCTCAATAACCCCGGCGACGACGTGTCCGAGGCGGGAGTGATCCAGCTCGGCGACGAGGCAGCCGATGTTGTCGGGGGCACGGGCGACTCGGGCGATGAGGCATTGCGCAGCCTGTCCTTCGTGACGGATGCACCGCTTGAGCTGCGCGCGGCCACCCTCAATATCAAGGCGACGGACGGGACGGCACTCAGTGCCGACTCCATCGCCGCCACGAGCGCGACGATTGCGTTGACCGAAACCGGTGGCTCCGGTGACTTCACCTTCAATATCGTCGGTGGCAGCACACAGAATGGCCCTGGCTACATTGACTACGTCCAGGACAGTTTTGATATCACCGGCCCATCCGGCGACGGCAGCCTTCGGATTAACGCCGATCGCTCGATCCGGATCGAGGACCATTCAATCGAGGCCGCGAGTGGCCAGACCCTGCAGATTGAGCTCAACCCCTTCAATGCCACAGCAGCAACCGGTGGCGCGGTTATTCTGGACAATGCGACGCTTAAGAGCGGCGGTCAGCAATCTGGCGGCGTAACTGCTGATATCAACCTGGGCAATGTCACTAACGCAGATAGCGAAGATTTTGCGGTTGGTTTTGAAGCGGATGCCGAGAGTATTCACGACGGTGTCCGCATTACCAACTCGGTCATCGACACGCGCGGCAGCAGCGGGGATGGCACGCTCACCATTGCCGGGCGGGCCCCCACGACTGATCAATCAGGCGCGGGTGTGCGCATCACCGACGGCAGTACACAGCTGCTAACCGGGGCTGGGGCGCTGCTGATTGACGGGTTGGTCACCAACCAGGCTGACACTGGTAACAAGGATGGCGTCATTATCGGTGAAGGCGGCGCTGCCCAGGTTACCTTGCAGGCCACAAGCGGCAACATCCGCATTCGCGGCGATGCCAGTGCTGTAGGCACCGAGGTGACTGACGGCAATCGGTATGATGGGCTGGTTATTACCTCTGGCGCGCTGATTGCCACCGACAGCGGCGATATCCTGTTGATTGGCCGCGGTGGCGGTGGTGATCAGTCATTCCTGGCGCAAAACCATGGCATCCGGCTTGAGGATCTGAACACGCGCATCGTCTCGAGCAGTGGTGATATCGGGCTGATTGGTGCTGCGGGCGGAAAAACTGATGCTCAGGGCCAGAGCAGCTACGGCATTTACTCCACGGGACAGGCCATTTACATCGGTCGTGACGCCGACCGCAGTGCAGCCACCGGCGATATCCTGCTGCAGGCCGATTCCATGGAGTTCGTCAACGACTCCGACCAGCGGCTGCAGGTCTCAAGCAGCGGCAGCCTGTTGATTCAGCCCGAGAACCTGGATACCGATATCGAATTTGGTAATGCGGGCAGTGCGCCTGAATCCGGCGGGCAGAAGACGCTCCATCTGGGTGCCAACTGGTTCGACGGCAGTGATCTAGGAGTGTTTTTACCGGCGCCCGTTGTGACTGCGGGTAGCATTGATGCCAACGAGCAACGCCTGGCAATCGAGGGCAATGCCGGCGGCAATTTTAAGCTTGAGGTTGGTGGCAGCACGACTGCTGATATCGCCTTTGATACCGATTTAAACACCCTGCGGACTAATGTCGAGGATGCACTCGATGGCCTTAGCAGTGGTGATTACGCGGTTAGAGCGAATAGCGAAGCAGGGACGTTAACCGTTGATTTACCGGCTGGGACCAGCGATCTGATTCTGGGTGCGGCTGATGCAACAGGTTTCTCGGAAATCACGCTGGGTAACATTAGCCATGAGGGACAGGTTTTTGTCAACGCAGCAACCACGGTGCGTGATGACCTTGTCGTTATCCTGGGTGATCGGGCGGGCAGTGAGCAGGCGGGCATGGTCATCAATGAAGCCTTTACTGTGCAACGCCAGCCCAACAAAACCGACGCTGGCGGCACACTCACTGTAGATCTGGGCGGAACCAACAACCGCGGTGGTCTCACGGCGAAAGGCGTGGTGACGGCTGATCATCTGCTGCTGTCGGGAGATGGTGATTTTGTACTGACCGCCGATAACAGTATCAATCAGCTATCGGCCGATCTTAATGGCAGCCTGACG
>CAJXMI010000042.1 GCA_913056145.1 uncultured Spiribacter sp. | reverse complement strand
TGACCTGCTTGAGGTCGTAGATGAGCTGGGCGAGATCCTCGATGGAGTAGATATCGTGGTGCGGCGGCGGCGAGATCAGTGCCACGCCGGGCTTGGAGTAGCGCAGCCGGGCGATCATCTCGTTGACCTTGTGGCCGGGCAGCTGGCCGCCCTCGCCGGGCTTTGCCCCCTGCGCCACCTTGATCTGCAGCACGTCGGCATTGCGCAGATAGTGCGGTGTGACGCCGAAGCGCCCCGAGGCCACCTGCTTGATGCGCGACATGCGCTCGTTGCCAAAGCGATGGAGGTCTTCGCCCCCCTCGCCGGAGTTGGAGCGCGCGCCCAGACGGTTCATGGCAATGGCGAGGGCCTCATGCGCCTCGGGCGACAGGGCACCAAGCGACATGCCGGCCGAGTCGAAGCGCTTGAGGATGGCCTCGAGCGGCTCGACCTCGTCGATGGAGATGGGGGTGGCGTCGCGCAGCTGCAGCAGATCGCGCAGCGCCGCTACCGGCCGTGTGTTAACGGTCTCGGCGAACACCTTGTAGCGCTCGTAGTCACCGGTGTAGGCGGCTTCCTGCAGCGCGCCCACCACATCGGGGTTGTACGCGTGGTACTCGCCGCCATGGACGTACTTGAGGAGCCCGCCCTGGGTCAGCGGCTCGCTGCGCCGCCAGGCCCGCTCGTGGAGCATGCGCTGATCGGACTCGAGGTCCTCAAAGCCGGCACCCTGGATCCGCGAGGTGGTGCCGGTGAAGCACAGATCCACCACATCGTCGTGGAAGCCCACGATTTCATACAGCTGGGCGCCGCGATAGCTGGTGATGGTGGAGATCCCCATCTTGGACAGGATCTTGTAGAGGCCCTTGTTGAGCCCCTTGCGATAGTTGCGCAGCAGATCACCGAGCTCCGCGCCCTTGATCTCGCCGGTGCGCAGCTGATCCTGCACCACATCGTAGGCCAGGTAGGGATAGACAGCCGTCGCGCCGTAGCCGATCAGCACCGCGCACTCGTGGCTGTTGCGTGCGGTACCGGTCTCGATGACCAGGTTGGCATCGCAGCGCAGCCCCGTACGCACCAGATGGTGATGGACAGCCCCCGTGGCGAGCAGGGCATGCACCGGAACGCGCTCGTGCGCCAGCTCGCGATCGGAGAGCACCAGAAGAGTCGCCCCGCCACGCACGGCCTCGGCCGCCTCGTCGCGGATGCGCTCCACCGCCGAGCGCAGATCGCCGTCGGCGGGATAGCTCAAATCGATGCGATGCGTGGCGGTGTCCGCGTCGTGCTCGGCGAGCAGGCCGAGGAACTTGCCGTCGGAGAGAATCGGCGAGTCGAGCACCAGGCGTCGGGCATGGTCTTCGACCTCTTCAAAGAGGTTTTTCTCGGGCCCGAAGACCGTCTCGAGCGACATCACGATCTGCTCGCGCAGCGGATCGATCGCCGGGTTGGTGACCTGCGCGAACTGCTGGCGGAAGTAGTCGTAAAGCGGCCGGACCTGGCGCGAGAGCACCGGCATCGGGGTGTCATCACCCATGGAGCCCACCGCCTCCTGGCCGCCCTGGGCCAGCGCCCGGGTGACGATGTCACGCTCCTCGAAGCTGACGCCGAATTGCTTCTGGTAGATATCGAGGGTGGCCGGCTCGACCGGCTGACGCTCGCTGCCAGGCCCCAGGGTGGAGGGCACATCGCGGGAGTGCTCGGCCAGCCAGCGCTTGTAGGGGGCGCGGCTTTTGAGGCGCTCGTCGATGGTGGCGGGCAGCAGCAACTCGCCGGTCTCGGTATCGGCGGCCAGCATCTCACCGGGCCGCAGTCGGCCCTTCTCGACCACATCCGCCGGGTCGTAGTCCCAGACTCCCACCTCGGAGGCGAGCGTGATGTGGCGGTCGTTGGTGATGACCCAGCGCGCCGGGCGCAGGCCGTTGCGGTCAAGGGCACAGGCGGCATGCCGGCCGTCGGTAAGGACGATGCCGGCCGGGCCGTCCCACGGCTCGATGTGCTGCGAGTGGAACTCGTAGAACGCCCTGAGATCGGCGTCCATGGTATCGACGTTCTGCCAGGCCGGCGGAATCAGCAGGCGCAGGGCGCGGAAGATGTCCATGCCGCCGGTGATCAGCACATCCAGCATGTTGTCGAGGCTGGAGGAATCCGATCCCGTCAGGTTGACCAGCGGCTGAATGGCGTCAATATCGGGCAGCAGCGGTGTCTGGAAGCGATAGGCGCGCGCCAGTGCCCAGTTGCGGTTGCCCTGAATGGTATTGATCTCGCCATTGTGGGCGAGATAGCGGAACGGCTGGGCAAGGCGCCACTGCGGCAGCGTGTTGGTGGAAAAGCGCTGGTGGAAGACCGCAAGCGAGGTCTCGAGGCGCTCGTCCTGCAGATCGCGGTAGAACACCGGCAGGTTCTCGGGCATTACCAGGCCCTTGTACGACAGGACCCGGCCCGAGAGGCTGGGGATGTAGAAGTCGTCGTCGCGGCCGTCCAGGGCCTTCTCGGCCCGGCGCCGGGCCATGAACAGACGCCGCTCGAACTCGGGCTCGTCCATGTCATCCGGTGCGTTTACAAAGACCTGGGCAATGGCCGGCAGTGTTGCGAGGGCCTGCTCGCCGCAGGCGCTGGTATCAACGGGGACATCGCGCCAGCCGGCCGCCGGGACCTCATAGTGCGTCAGTGCCTCTTCGAGGGTCTCGCGGGCGGTGTTGGCAACCGCGGCATCCGGCGCCAGGAATACGCAGCCCGTGGCAAAGTGGCGGTTGAGGGTGATCCCCTGCTCGCCGGCCACCGCACGCAGGAACTCGACGGGCGGCTTGATGAGCAGCCCGCAGCCATCGCCGCTCTTGCCATCGGCGGCCACCGCGCCCCGATGGGTCAGACGCGCGAGCGCCGAGATGGCCGTATCCAGCAGCCAGTGACTGGGCTTGCCATCCATGTGCGCGATCAGGCCAAAGCCACAGTTGTCGCGCTCGAATTCGGGTCGGTACAGCGTTGGACGGGTAAATGGAAGCTGCCTCACGCGAACTGCCTCTCCGTTGGTTTGAAGGGAGCGGGGCGCACCTGGCGGACACCGGCCGTTGGGCGCGATGCTCTCCTCGATGGGTGCGGGATTCCCGGGCGTCAGGCCACCTATGGGCCCGCCCCCGTTTCACTGGGCAAATGGCCTTCTAATATAGCCGGCCTGCGATTCCCGGGCAACTTCAGGTGAGGCGTTCGGGGTTGAGCAGGCGCTGATGCTCGTCAATCGCAAAGCGGTCGGTCATCCCGGCGATGTAGTCGGCAACCACGCGGGCGCGGCCCCGTCGGCCCCGTGCGGCCTCGCGCCGGACGGCCGCATCCCGAAACTGCGGCGGCAGCAGACGGATATCATCAAGGAACGCCTCGAAAAGGGCGGTGATCACGCGCGCGGCCTTGGTGGTCATGCGGTGTACGCGATAGTGCCGATAGAGCTGATCGTAGAGGTAGCGCTTGAGCGTGCGGTGACGCCCATTCATATCGGCGCTGAATCCGATGAGTGGGGCGCCGAGCGCACGCACGGCATCCGGCGAGTCGGGCGCGGCGTCACGAATGCGCGCGTCGCTGGTGGCAATCAGGTCATGCACCTGACTGGCGATGAGATCGCGCACAATGCGATAGACCAGGCGGCGGCCCTCGAGGCCGGGATGGCGTGACTGTGCCTGCTCGCGCAGGTCGCGGATCCAGTCGACGCTGCAGAGCCCGTCGAGATCGAGCAGCCCGGCCCGCAGCCCATCATCGATGTCGTGGCTGTTATAGGCGATTTCGTCGGCGATGTTGGTGAGCTGCGCCTCGAGCGACGGCTGGGTTCCGTTCAGGAAGCGCTGCCCGACTTCGCCCAGGCGCTCGGCCTGTTCAAGCGGGCAGCGTTTGACCAGGCCCTCGCGGGCCTCGAATGTGAGGTTGAGGCCGTCGAAGTCGGGGTAGCGGCCTTCCAGCAGATCAACCACCCGCAGCGACTGGAGGTTGTGCTCGAACCCGCCCCAGGGTTGCATGCAGGCGTCGAGCGCCTCCTGCCCGGCATGGCCGAAGGGGGTATGGCCCAGATCGTGGGCCAGCGCGATGGCCTCGGTGAGGTCTTCGTTAAGCCCCATGGCCCGGGCAATGGTGCGCGCGATCTGCGCCACCTCAAGGCTGTGGGTGAGGCGGGTGCGAAACAGATCGCCCTCGTGGTTCACAAAGACCTGGGTTTTGTACTCGAGCCGCCGGAAGGCCGCGCAATGAATGATGCGATCGCGATCGCGCTGGAAGGCGTTGCGCAGGTCACTGCCGGGCTCGGCATAACGGCGGCCGCGGCTTGCGGATGGGCGCGCGGCATGGGCGGCGAGGCCGGCCGGATCCCTGCCCTGCTCAGCCATGACTGGCGGCCTCGAGTGTAGCGGTCAGCGCGGCCTCGGGGTAATCGGCCGTGACCACGGCATCACCCAGCCCGCGCAGGAGAACCAGGCGCAGCTCGCCAGCGCGGTTTTTCTTGTCGCGTGCCATGAACTCCCGAAACCGCTCGGGGCCGATATCGCCGGGTGGTCGCGTGGGCAGGCCGGCGCGCGCAATGAGGGCCGTTGCCCGGGCGCAGTCGGCATCATCAATCCAGCCGGCACGGGCCGACAGCTCGGCCGCCATGCACATGCCCGCGGCAATGGCTTCGCCGTGCAGCCAATCGCCATAGCCCCGCGCGGCCTCGATGGCATGGCCAAAGGTGTGGCCCAGGTTGAGCAGGGCGCGCTGACCCGTCTCGCGTTCGTCGGCGGCCACGATCGCCGCCTTGTTGCGGCAGGAGCGCTCGACGATATGAGCCAGTGTGTCACCGTCACGCGCCAGTGCCGCGTCCAGATGGTCCTCAAGCCAGACCAGGAACTCACGATCGCCGAGCAGGGCATATTTGATGACCTCGGCCATGCCGGCCCGCAGCTCGCGGTCGGGGAGGGTGTCAAGCACGTCCAGATCGGCGATAACGGCGCGCGGCTGGTGAAAGGCGCCGATCATGTTCTTGCCGCGGGGGTGGTTGACCCCGGTTTTGCCACCCACCGAGGAGTCGACCATGGCCAGAAGCGTGGTCGGGACCTGGATAAATGCCACGCCGCGCTGATAGGTGGCGGCCACAAAGCCCGCCAGATCGCCGATGACCCCGCCACCCAGGGCGATGATCTGGCAGTCGCGTCCAAAGCCCTGCACCAGCAGCTCGTCAAACACCGGCAGCATGGCCGCAAGCTGCTTTTCCTGTTCACCGTCGCGCAGCGTGACGGCGGCAAACCGACGATCCCCCAGGGCCTCCTGCAGGGTGTGCAGATAGAGGGGCGCTACGACCTCGTTGCTTACCACGAGCACCTGGCGGGCGCTGACGGCCTCGTCCAGCAGATCGCGACGGGCCAGCAACCCGCGGCCAATGTGGATCGGGTAGCGTCGCTCGCCAAGATCGACGCTGACCTGCCGCGTGCTTTCAGTCATGGTGCATGCCTTCGGTGTGTTGCAACCGGTCGGCCAGCTCGGCGGCGAGCCGGTCGGGGTTGCCATCTTCCGTGTCGACGCATAGGTCGGCAAGTGATTCGTAGAGGGGGGCACGCTCGTCGAGCAGCTGCTGCAGACGCGCGGCGGGGTCGGCGGCCTGTAGCAGGGGTCGGCTGCTGCCGCGGGTCCGTGCCAGCTGGGTCGTGATCCGCGCGCGCAGGTAGATCACGACGCCACGACTGCCCAGGTGGCGACGGCTGTCGGCGTTGAGGATTGCGCCGCCGCCGGTGGCAAGCACGATTCCCGCCTGGCGGGTGAGCGTGTCGAGCAGCTCGGCCTCGCGCCGTCGGAAACCGGCCTCCCCCTCGATATCGAAGATGCGCGGGATGTCCACGCCGGTCCGCGCCTCCAAGGCGGCGTCGAGGTCGATGAACTCAAGCCCCAGACGCCGCGCCAGGCGGCGGCCGATGGTGCTTTTGCCTGCCCCCATCGGGCCGATCAGAAAAACGCGGTCAATGGCTCTCATGAGTCCGATTCTAGCGCGTTGGCGGCGCGGACCGAATTGCCCGGTGTATCGAGGATGCGTGGTGTCACGAAAACAAGCAGCTCGCTGCGGTCGTCCACGCGTATCCGGCGCTCGAACAGCCCGCCGACCATTGGCAGATCGGCCAGCATGGGGATGCGCTGCACGCCGTCGCGCCGGGTGTGCTCGAAAACGCCGCCCAGCACCACCGTCTCGCCATCGGCCACGAGGACGTTGGTGCGCACCGACTGGGTATTGATGGCCGGGCCTTCCGGTGTTTCCTCACCGCGGCTGTCCTGATTGACCGCCAGATTCAGCTGAATCCGGTCGTCGGGGGTGATTTGCGGGGTGACGACCAGGCCGAGGACCGCCTCCCGAAACGCGATGCTGGTGGCACCGCTCGAGGTGGCCTGCTCAAAGGGGATCTGTACACCCTGCTTGATCTCGGCCTGCTGGTTGCTGGCGGTGACCACGCGCGGACTCGAGATAATCTCGCCGCGGTTCTCACTCTCCATGGCCGAGAGCTCGAGCTGCAGCAAGTAGCTGCCGACCTTGCCGATCGCCACGCCCGCCGCACCCGCCGCATTCCCGGCAGGCAGATCCACCATCAGCCCATCCGAGCTCAGGGTGCCGCCGGCACGCAGCGTGCTGTCGCCCAGGCTGTTCCGGCGCTCGAGGCCAAAGCGCACACCAATCTCGTCGCTGAAGTCCTCGCTGGCGATGACGATGCGGGCCTCGATCAGGACCTGCCGGACCGGTCGGTCAAGGCGCTCCACCAGGGCGCGCGCCTGCTCTGCCTCCTGCGGGCTGCCGCGGATGATGAGGGTGTTGGTGCGGCTATCCACGGCCACTTCATGGGCATCGATCAAATCGACCAGGGCATCGGCGCGGGCGTACTTGACCGGCAGGAAGTAGACGGCGCCCAGGCGCTCGGGCGCAGAGGACTCGGCGGACGCGTCCGACGCGTCGGACTCGGCGGCTGACGGTCCCGTGACGGCGTCCACCTGTTCGAGAAGCTCCGCCAGTGCCATGTCGCGCACGTCGATGCGGACCGGCTCGGCGGCGGTGGCTCCCGCAAGGAAGAGCAGGGCAATCAGGACAAGGCAGCAACAGGGGGTCGTGCGCTGGCGCATGGTTCACTCTCCGGCGGTGGTGGCGGCGGCGAGCGGAAGACGTGCTCGCACGGCAGGTGTGTTGTCGGTTGTCGCGGTCAGCACAATGGCCTTTGCGCTGATGCGCTCGATCTGCCAGCGCCGGTTGGTCGCGCTGGAAAGCGGCAGCCGGTCGCCTGCCTGCAGGCGCAGGATGTCGCCGGAACCGGTTCGCAGCAGGGCCCAGCGGGCACTCCCCGCCGCAATATGCCCGAGATAGCGAAGCGAAGCGGGCAATGACACGGCATCCGCCTCGGCGCGTGGCCGGAATGGATTGCGCGCAAGCGATGGTGGCAGGGGGGGCGGGTTGGCCGCCGCAGCGGGGCTCGCAGTAGGTGGGTCGCTTGCGATGGCATCGGCTGCCGGGCGCCAGTGCACCCCCAGGCTAAAGGCAAGCCGCAGGCGCTGGTCCTTGTCATCGCCCTCTGCGCCAGCCGGGTCAATCCGCAAATCCTCCGCCGTGAGCAGGCGCGGCCCTTGTGACAGGGCTCGCAGGAATCGCATCAAGCCGCGCCAGTCCCCGGTGATCGCGACCTCGACCAGACGGGTTTTGTAATCGAGCGCATCCCGCACGGCGCCTGGCTGAAATCGCTCAATGGCAAGCCCCTGTTGCCGGGCATGGCGGGCAGCGAGGCCAAGCACATCCGATACACCGGCCTGCGCCGGCAGGCGACGGCGTGCCTCGTCGGCCCTTGCCTCAAGCTTCGCCACCTGTCGTTCAAGCACCGCCAGACCGGCGGCGGCATCGCGCTGGTGTGCAAGCCGATTGCCCAGCTCAATGCCCCGTTCCTCGGCCGCGCTCAGCGTGTCGGCTGCAGGCTGCAGGAAGGCCCAGGCCCCCGTGATGGCGCCACCGGCCAGGGCCAGCAGGAGGACAGCTGCCTGCATGCCGCGGTGGCGTGGCGGCTCCGGCAGACGCAAGCCGATCACGGTGAGTCACCATCGCTCAGCGAGTCCGCCAGGGGGCCGGCAACAATCGAGAAATGCCGTCGCGAGGGCGGACCGTCGAGCGGCGCCAGCGAGTCGATGCGGGCCCTGGTGTGGCCGGGCTCGGCATTCAGGCGCTCCAGGTATTCGGCAAGCGCCTCGGGGACATGGGTAGTCCCGGTGACGTAAAGCGCGTTGTCACGCTCGGTGAGTGCGCGCAGGCGCGCTGCTTCGGGCAGTGGGGCGAGCAGCCACTCAAGGCGCGCGAGGGGTGCCTTGCGCTGGTCATGCAGGGCATTGCTGGCGGCCAGCCGGGCCTGGATCCCGGCCTCGCGCGACTCGAGCCGGGTTATGGCCGCAATCGGGTCCGCCAGGGCCTCGATGGCAGCCCGGGTGGCGATGTTATCGCGGCGTTGTTGCTCATGCCTCGCCTCAAGATGCTGCGCGCCGATCCAGGTTGCCAGCAGGCCCGTGGCGAGTGCACCGATCAGCGTCGCCGCGAAGCGCCGCTGGCGCAGCATGCGTCGCCGCTCCCGCCAGGGCAGCAGATTAACGCCAGTGGGCATCATTGGCTCCGGCGTGCAGGGCAAGGCCGATGGCCGATGCAAGACGCGGCATGTTCGCTGCCAGCGCAGCGGTATCCACCCGACCTGCGACGCCGAGCGCGGGCAATGGATCGAGCGGCACCGGGGTAAGGCTCAGGGTGGGGTCGGGACTCACGGGGGGTGAACCGGCGGAAGCTCCTCCGGTCAGCCATAGCCGGGCGATCGGACGGGCCTCGTGGCTGCCCTGATACACGGCATGCGCGCGCGCCATGGCGGCGGCCAGATCGCCGTCGGGGCCAACCGGATGGCTCTGGCCGTGCAGGGGCTCGCCGGCGCTGAAGACATGAAACTGGAGCTGCCCCTCGCCTGCGTCAAACAGGCCTTCGACCGCGGCGGCCGATTCGGGGTCCTTGACCGCTGCGCCAACCAGTTCCAGGGTTCGCGCAAGTGCTCGATCCTCGATATCCACCACGTCGCAGCGCAAACGGGCGCGCCGGAATGCCGCCTGACGCTCGGCCAGCACGCCGCGGCGGGTAGCCACCAGCAGCACCGCCTGCTGCGAGCCGCGCTCCGGCACAGGGCCGCGCGGGCGAATGTCATAACAAAGTTGCTCGGGGGGCTGGTGGAGGTGATCCTCAATGGACAGCGCCAGATGCATGGCAAGCGCGTCGCCGGTCAGTCCGGCGGGTGCCTCGACATGCCGGGTGATGGCCTCGTTGGCGGGGATGGCGCAGGCAATGGGGCCAGGCCGGCGGGCGGCCTTCCGGACGGCACTGCGAATGGCGCGACCGGTCCCGGCCCCGGTTGGTGACCCCGCGGAGGCCGGCCGTGGCACGATCGCATGACCCGTGATGCGCGGTGGCTGCCGGCGGGTGTCGATGGCAACCGCCTTGATGGCGCTGCGGCCGATGTCAACGCCCACGGCGGGCCGTGCGAAGCGCTCATGCCATGAGCCGAGGCGGAACCTTCGGCGCTTGGTGATACACTCATGGGTAGTAGCGATCGGCTGATCAGGCGTTTCCATGTCTCGCATTCTCAAGCGCTCCCTGCAGCTGTCGGCCGGTCTTGCGGCAATCGGCCTGATGGGCGCTGGCGCTCTGCTGGCGGCCTATCTGTTCCTCGCGCCCGGTCTGCCGTCGGTCGAGCAGGTCCGCAACGTGGAGTTGCAGGTCCCGCTGCGGGTCTATACCTCCGATGGCAAGCTCATCGACGAATTCGGCGAGATGTGGCGCACCCCGGTCACGCTGGAGGAAGTCCCCGATAACCTGCGCCAGGCGTTCATTGCCGCCGAGGATCGCCGTTTCCGTCAGCATCCCGGCGTAGACTATCAAGGGCTCGCACGCGCAATCTGGTACCTGGTTCGCACTGGCGAAAAAGGACCGGGCGGCAGCACGATCACCATGCAGCTCGCCCGCAACCTCTTTCTCACCCGCGAGCGCACCTATATCCGCAAGCTTCGCGAGATCTTTCTGGCCCTTCGCATCGAGCAGGAGCTCGACAAGGACACGATCCTCGAGCTCTATCTCAACAAGATCTATCTGGGCCAGCGTGCCTATGGCGTGGCGGCAGCGGCCGAGGTCTACTATGGCCGTCCGCTCGCCGAGCTCACGCTGGCCCAGCAGGCCATGATTGCGGGTCTGCCCAAGGCGCCATCCCTCTGGAACCCCATCTCCGATCCTGAAAGCGCCCGCAACCGCCGTGCCTACGTGCTGGGGCGCATGCTCGACACCGGCTTTATCGACGCTGCGCGCTACCGGACCGCCATGGCGGCGCCGATTACCGCCGAGCGACATCGCCGGGAGCGTCAGGCGTCGGCCCCTTATGTAGCCGAGATGGCGCGCGAGTGGATGGTGGATCGAATGGGCGCCGAGGCCGCCTACACGGGCGGCTACCGGGTCCACACCACGGTCGCCTCGGAGCGTCAGCGCGAGGCCCGTGCGGCCCTGCGCGCCGGCCTGCATGACTACGACGAGCGCCACGGCTATCGCGGGCCGCTGGATCAGATCGAGGTGCCCGCGCAGCCGAGTGGCGATGCCCTTGCCGACTATCCCGCGCCGGGAGATCTCGTGGTCGCGGTCGTGACGGCACTGGACGAGCAATCGGCCACCTTGCTTGATGCCAGCGGCACCCGGCGTGATGTGGGTTGGGATGGCCTTGCCTGGGCGCGGCCACAGCTGGGCCGCAATGCCATGGGCCGCAACCCGGAGACGGCCGCTGATATCCTGACGGTCGGCGATGTCGTGCATCTGCGCGAGACCGCGGAGGGCTGGCGGCTGGCGCAAGTGCCCGAGCCCCAGGCGGCACTGGTGTCACTCAACCCCGAGGACGGCCGCATTGAGGCCCTGGTGGGTGGCTATGATTTTGCGCGCAGCAAGTTCAACCGGGTCACCCAGGCCCGACGCCAGCCGGGATCGGCCTTCAAGCCACTGATCTACTCCGCGGCACTGGGGCAGGGCATGACGCCTGCCACCGTGATCAATGATGCGCCGGTCGTATTCCCCGACACCTCGCTCGAGGACGTCTGGCGGCCCGAGAACTATAGCGGCCGGGTGTTCGGTCCCACCCGTCTGCGCGAGGCGCTCACCTATTCCCGCAACCTGGTCTCGATTCGGGCGCTGCGCGAGATCGGCATCAATAACGCCATCCGCCATATCGCCCGCTTTGGTATCCCGGCCGAGCGGCTGCCCCGCAACCTCTCGCTGGCTCTGGGCTCGGCGGCCGTGACGCCGCTTGAGCTGGCGCGCGCCTATGCGGCATTTGCCAACGGTGGCTACCGGGTCAACCCCTGGCTCATCGAGCGTGTGGAAGGGGATAACGAGGGTGTGGTGTATCGCGCCTATCCCGAACGAGCCATGGCGGCCGCGGATACCCCCCCTGCCGAGGCGTCGGCCGTGGGGCCGCTGCGCCCGGAGGCGCGACCGGCGGAACGGGCGGTTGGTGCGCGCAACGCCTGGCAGATGCGCTCGATGCTGCAGGATGTGGTGCAGTCGGGCACGGCGCGGGCGGCCCGCGCGCTGGGGCGCAGCGACCTGGCCGGCAAGACCGGTACCACCAATGACCAGATCGATGCCTGGTTCTCCGGGTTCAATGAGGCGCTGGTGACCACGGCCTGGGTGGGTTTTGACGAGCTTGAGTCGCTGGGGCGCTACGAGACGGGCGGCCGGGCGGCACTCCCCATCTGGATGGACTATATGCGCGCTGCCCTCGAGGGGGTGCCGGCCTCCGACTGGCACCGGCCCGATGGGCTGGTTACTGTCCGTATTGACCCCGGGACTGGCGAGCTGACGGGGAGTGCCGACCCCGATGCGATCTTCGAGACGTTTCGCGAGGAGCACCTCCCGACTCAGGTCGTGGAGGGCGATGCAGACACGGACTCGGCAGCCGCCGAGGGCGATGGCAGTCAGCCGATTTTCTAGGGAGCGGCCAGCGCAAATGGCAAAGGGAAAGGCGAGCCGGGATGCGCGAATGCGCGAGCGTATCGTGCAGGAGGCCGCGCGCATCATGGCAACGGAAGGCGTCGGCGATTTCTCGCTTGCCAAGCGCAAGGCCGCGCTGCATCTGGGGGCGCCAGGCACCACAAACCTGCCACAGAACCGCGAGATCCAGACCGCCCTGCACAACTACCAGCGCTTGTTTGGCGGCGAGCGCCAGCAGGAGGCTCTGCACACGCTGCGCCGGGCGGCGCTCGAGGCCATGGAGTTTTTTGCGCCCTTCCGGCCGCGGCTGGCCGGGTCGGTGCTGGACGGCACGGCGAGCCCCGACAGCGCGGTCGATCTGCACGGCTTTGCCGACACCCCCGAGGATGTCGTTCTGTTTTTAATGGACCAGGGCATTCCGTTTGATACGGATGAGCGCAGGCTGCGCTTTGATGACGACTATGCCTTTGTGCCCATGCACCGGTTCATGGCGGGGGATGTGCCGGTGCACCTGACCG
Organism: uncultured Spiribacter sp.; assembly: GCA_913056145.1. GTDB lineage: Bacteria > Pseudomonadota > Gammaproteobacteria > Nitrococcales > Nitrococcaceae > Spiribacter. The sequence continues at coordinate 1,509 of CAJXMI010000042.1, read as the reverse complement.
TATTCAGCGAGCGGGGCCTGCGCCATCCGCCCCGCAGTCCGGTCGATGGCCGGCCGATGCCGCGTGCCGGGAGGCGTGAGCTGGAGGATCTGCTGCGCGCCGATGCCTGAGCGCAGCGGCATGCATGAGGCAGTGGTGCATGCCCCGGCGGCGATTGATTACCGCACACCGGAGCATGCCTGGCCCGGATCAGCCCCGCCGATGCAGCGGCATGTAGTCGCGGCGGGCGGCGCCCGTGTAGAGCTGCCGGGGCCGTCCGATCCGCTGCTCCGGATCCGTCAGCATCTCCATCCACTGGGCAATCCAGCCCGGGGTGCGGCCAATGGCAAACAGCACCGTGAAGAACTCGGTGGGAATGCCCAGCGCCCGGTAGATGATCCCCGAGTAGAAGTCGACGTTGGGGTAGAGCTTGCGCTCCACGAAGTAGTCGTCGGCCAGCGCGATCTCCTCGAGTTTCATGGCAAGCTCGAGTTGCGGGTCGTTGCCGACACCCAGCTCGTCCAGCACCTCGTGGCAGGTCTTGCGGATGATGGTGGCGCGCGGGTCGTAGTTTTTGTAGACCCGATGGCCAAAGCCCATGAGCCGGAACGGGTCGTTTTTGTCCTTGGCCTTCTCGATGAACTTTGGCACCTGATCGACGCTGCCAATCTGGCTCAGCATGTTGAGCACGGCCTCATTGGCGCCGCCATGGGCCGGGCCCCAGAGCGCCGCGCAGCCGGAGGCGATGGCCGCGAACGGGTTGGTTCCGGTGCTGCCGGCAAGCCGCACGGTCGAGGTGCTGGCGTTTTGCTCGTGGTCGGCATGCAGGATAAGCAGCTGATCGAGCGCCCGCTCCGCGACGGGGTTGATTTCGTAGTCTTCGCTGGGCCGGGCAAACAGCATGTTGAGCAGATTGCCCGTATACGACAGCCGGTTGAGCGGATGGACGAAGGGCTCGCCCACCATGTGCTTGAACGCCGCCGCCGCAATCGTCGGCATCTTGGCGATGATGCGATGCGCGCAGAGCAGGCGGTTTTCGTCGTCGTTGATGTCGATCGTGTCGTGATAGAACGCGGAGAGCGAGCCCACCACGCCCGTCAGCATGGCCATGGGGTGTGCGTTGTAGTGAAAGCCGTTGAAAAAGATGCGCAGGCTTTCGTTGACCATCGTGTGCCGGGTGATGGCTTCCTCGAACGCCTCGAGCTCGCTTTTGTTGGGCAGATCGCCGTGAATCAGCAGCCGTGAGACCTCGAGGAACGAACTCTGCTCGGCGAGCTGCTCGATGGGATAGCCCCGGTAGAGGAGGATGCCCTGGTCGCCATCGATGAACGTAATATCGCTCTGGCAGCTGCCGGTGGTGCTGAAACCGGGGTCGTAGGTGAAGTATCCGAGCTCGCTCTGGAGGGTTCGGATATCGACCAGGTCCGGGCCGTGGGTGCCTTCGCGCACCGGCATTTCGGTCTGCTTGCCGGTGGCGTTATCGGTGATCGTAACGGTCTTGTCAGCCATGGAACGACTCCTGATGGCGCC
>CAJXMI010000041.1 GCA_913056145.1 uncultured Spiribacter sp. | reverse complement strand
CCAGAATAACGCTGCCCGTAACCGGCCGTTCATGGTGCGAAAGGAATATCGCCGAGGGGTATTTGACCCCTTTGAGGCCGCTGTCGAGCATGGCAAAGACGCCCAGCTCGTTGGCCGCGCCAAAGCGGTTCTTGACCGCGCGCAGCAGCCGGTAGCGACTGCCCTGATCGCTCTCGAAATAAAGGACGGTATCGACCATGTGCTCGAGCACGCGCGGGCCGGCCAGCTGGCCTTCCTTGGTGACATGCCCGACCAAAAACAGCACGGTGCCGGTGCGCTTGGCAAACTGGACCAGCTGCGCGGCCGACTCACGGACCTGGGCAACTCCGCCCGGCGCCGAGCCGAGCGCGTCACTGTGAACGGTCTGAATGGAATCGACCACCAGCACTTCGGGTTGCTCGCGAGCGGCGAGCTCGATAATGGCCTCTACCCGCGTCTCGGCCAGCAGCTTGAGCCCGTCATCTTCAACACCCAGACGCTCGGCGCGAAGCCCCACCTGGCGAAGGGATTCCTCACCGGTGACGTACAGCGCACCGTGGCGCCCCGCCACTCGGGCCACGGCCTCGAGCAGCAGGGTGGATTTGCCGATTCCGGGATCGCCGCCAAGCAGCACCACGCCCCCGGCCACCAGGCCGCCCCCCAGCACCCGATCAAACTCGCCGATCCCGGTCGAAAAACGGGCCTCGGCATCGCGGGGGATCTCGCTCAGGCGCTTGATGCCGCTGTCGCCGGCGTACTGGGCACCGCCACCGGCCGACCCACGACGGCCGACGGGCGGTGCCTTGGCCTCGAGCTGCTCGTCAAGCGTGTTCCACTCACCACAGTCGGGGCACTGCCCCGCCCACTGCGCCGACACACCACCGCAGGCGCTGCACACATAACGGGTCTTGATGCTGTTTTTTGCCATGCCGGTTTATTCCTGGCTACTGCGTCGATAGACCCGGGGCACACGCGGCGTCAGCCGACAGAAGAGCTCGTAGCTGATGGTGCCGCAATGCCGGGCGATCTCACCCGCCGTTGGGTTGTCACCCCAGAGTATGGCGGAATCGCCCACCCTGGCGTCGGGCACAGGTCGCAGGTCAACGGCCAGCATGTCCATTGATACCCGACCGATGAGTGGCACCCGTATCCCGTTAACCAACACCGGTGTGCCATCGGGCGCATGGCGCGGATAGCCATCGCCATAGCCCATGGCGACGATGCCCACCGGCATCGCCTCGGGGCAGACAAAGCGGCCCCCATAACCCACACCATGCCCCCGGGGCAGTGTCTTCACCGAGATTAGCTGCGAGGAAAGCGTCATTGCCGGGCGCAGGGCCTCATGCACCGATGGATCCACAAACGGCGAGGCACCGTAGAGCAGGATGCCGGGGCGCACCCAGTCGGCATGGGCTTGCGGCCAGCGCAGGGTAGCGGCGGAGTTGGCGGCGCTTGAGGTGTCTCCCTCGCCTTCGCTGCCAAAAGGGATCCCCAGGCTGCCGAATCGGGCCAGCTGCTCTGCAGTCTGCGGGCTGTCGGGCTCATCGGCACTTGCCAGATGCGTCATCCAGCGAATCGTCCCCACCGCCGGCAGGCGCTGCAGGCGCTCCCGCGCCTCTCCAGCCTCATCCGGCGCAAAACCCAGCCGCCCCATGCCGGTGTCCACCTTGATCCAGCAGTCGATCGGGTGGCTCGAATCGACAGCCTCCAGGGCATCGATCTGCCAGGGCTGGTGGATTACGGCATCCACTTGCCGCGCGGCCAGTATCGGCAGCTCACCGGCCTCGAAAAAGCCCTCCAGCAATACGATGCGATGACTCAGCCCCGCCTCGCGCAGCGGGAGGGCCTCTTCCAGACAACTGACCGCAAAGGCATCGGCCTGATCGGCCAGTTCATGGGCCACCGGCAGCAGACCGTGGCCGTAGGCATTGGCCTTGAGCACGGCCATCGCCCGTGCATCCGGCGCGCAGCGCCGCGCCACAGCCAGATTATGCCGCAGGGCATCCAGGTGGATGGTCGCCCGGGCGGGGCGGCTCACTGCCAGCCTCCGCCCCCGTACCCGGCGTCCTGTATGAAGTTCTCGAAGCGGGTGTAATGCCCCAGGAATGTCAGTCGCACCGTTCCGACCGGGCCGTTACGCTGTTTGCCGATGATGACTTCAGCCGTCCCCGTATCCGGACTGTCTTCGTTATAAACCTCATCGCGATAGATAAAGCAGATCACATCGGCATCCTGCTCAATCGCTCCAGAGTTATGACTGACAATTCCATCCGCTAGCCAGCACTCGGTCTCCGGCACCGTCAGATCGTAGACAGTTTCCTCACCGCAATCCTCGATGGAGACGACGCGGTCCCAAAATAACTCGTCAGCGGACACCAAATTCAGGAATTCATCGTCTAGGAGCTCTGCGTAATGCCTGACGGTTTCTCGCGATGGTGAGTATGAGAAGTGGGCGCTTCCACCATAGGAGGTCCCGCGGAGAGCGGCCATCCGACGATGAGAAATGCCTTTCTCCCGCATCTGAATCTGAATGTACTCGAAAATCTCTCGCGGTAATGTGTCTACGTTGGTGTTCACCCGCATAGCTGCCAGTTGGTGCCGGATAGACTGAAGCCCCTCGGCCCTCTCACCAAACACACCGATTTTGTCGATAAATGCCAGTTGGTCAGCTGATCCCGATACATCCACGGTGAACCAGCCTTCGGACTTGGCATGCCGAACCAAACGTACGCGCGCATATATTCCAAACCGCAATAGAAGGGTTGCCACATCCCGCGCGAGCCTCTGACTGGCAGTCGAAAAATAGATGCGAATTCGACCACTACTCGCCCTCGTGATGCTTCCGTCCGTCGCCCAAAGATGGCGCAAAAATAGCGCAAGCCGGTCATTGCGAAGCCGGAACACTTCGCTAGGGATACCCTTCTGACGTGAACGTTGATTGAAAATACCAAGATCTTTCAGAAACTTCCCCACCCCTTCGGGACGCCAGCGATTCCCGTTTCCACTAATCACAAGCTGATGCCAGTTACCCCTACCTTCATGACGCGTGACCGTTGACCCCAGCGCTTCCGCCGCTGCCTTAACGGCACGACTGTTTACCTCGGCAGCGGTGGTGTAGCGCAACGGCTGGCGCTTCACATAGCTGCCATCTCCAATGAGGTGGCCTAATAAGACGAGTGCTTCGTCAGACAGGTGCGTCGGCTGCAGGGGTTCTGGAAGTTTTCGTGCGAGGCCGAGTCGCTCTCCAAACCGAATGTCCTTGCCTTGCTTCCACCCCCACAATGTCCGCAGCCGATGATCCGGGGTGCAGCGAATGGAGCGACCGCTTGCCAGGGTGAGCCGGAGGACAGCGCGATTGCCGACCTCCCAGACCAAGACAGAGCGTGCGCTGGTGATAACGCCCTGATCATTCACCGAGAGGACCTCCGGCTGCTGGCCGACGAGCGATGCGATTGGCTGCGAAGCCCCATCGGCCAGCAGAACGCGAGTGTCGCCGGTCACGCATTCGCGCAGGTCCGACATGATTGGGCGCTTGTTGGGGCGCTGCTCGAGGCTGCGGTTGAGCTGAGAGAGGACGATGACCGGGACGCCAAGTTCCTTGGCCATGCCCTTTAGCGAGCGCGAGATATCGGAGATCTCGGTAGCGCGGTTTTCCTTGAATCCCGGCAGCTGCATGAGCTGCAGATAATCGACCACCACCAGGCCCAGGCCATGCTCGCGTTTGAGCCGCCGGCAGCGGGCACGCATCTCGGTGGGGGTAAGGCCGGGCGTGTCATCAATGAACAGCTTGGCCTGCGAGAGCAGGTTCATGGTGCTGGTCAGCCGCGGCCAGTCATCGTCGGTAAGCCGCCCGGAGCGGATTTTCTGCAACTCGACGCGCCCCAGCGAGGCCAGCATGCGCATGGCGAGCGCATCGGCGGGCATCTCCATGCTGAATACCGCGGTGGGTGGACGCTCGCCCAGTGCGGCCGACTCGGCGATGTTCATGGCAAACGTGGTTTTGCCCATCGATGGCCGGCCGGCAACGATGACCAGATCCCCGTTCTGCAGCCCCGAGGTCATTCGGTCGAGGTCGTTGAACCCCGTGGGCAGTCCGGTGACATCGCTGTCCTGATGGTAGAGGGTGTCGATGCGATCGACGACGTCGGGCAACACGTCACGCATCCCCACAAACCCGCGCTGGTTGCGGCCCGACTGTTCGGCGATCTCGAAGATGCGCCTCTCGGCGCCATCCAACAGATCCGCGGAGCTCTGTCCTTCGGGGTTAAAGCCGGTATTGGCAACCTCGGTGCCCGCCGCGATGAGCTGGCGCAGCACTGACTGCTCGCGCACGATATCGGCATAGGCGCGGATGTTGGCGGCACTTGGGGTATCGCGGGCCAGCAGACCCAGGTAACCAAGGCCGCCAGCATTATCAAGCTCGTCGTGCGACTTGAGCCACTCGGACAGCGTGACCGCGTCCATGGGGCGGCCGGTCTCGGCCAACGATTCGAGCGCCCGAAAGATCAGGCGATGATCGCGCCGATAGAAGTCGTTTTCACTGACCCGATCGGCGATTTGATCCCAGGCGCTGTTGTCGAGCATGAGCCCGCCCAGCACCGCCTGCTCGGCTTCGAGCGAATGTGGCGGCACCTTGAGCGCGTCGGTCTGCGCGGCGGCGCTGCTGCGGGCTTCAGCCATACCCGGTCAGACTGGGGGACGGCCCATGGCCGCCCGCCTCAGGCCTCGCCGGTGACGCTGACGTTCACCGTGGCGTTGACGTCGGCGTGCAGATGCACCTCGAACGAATACTCACCCACCGCACGAATGGGGCCTTCGGGCATACGCACCTCGTGGCGGCCCACCTCGACTCCGGCAGCCGTGAGCGCATCGGCAATGTCCTGCGGCCCCACCGAGCCAAAGAGCTTGCCCTCCTCGCCCGCGTTAGCCGTAATCGTGACCGTGCCAGCGCCCTCGACCTGCTCGGCCCGGGTGTTGGCAGCCGCCAGCTCCTCGGCCGCCTTGCGTTCCAGCTCGGCACGCTGCGCCTCGAAATAGGCCACGTTGTCGGCGGTTGCCGGCCGTGCCTTGCCCTGCGGGATGAGGTAGTTACGGCCATACCCGGCGCGCACCTTCACGGTATCGCCCAGGCCACCCAGATTGGCCACTTTTTCGAGAAGAATAACGTCCATCGTGCAATCCCCGACTGTCTGTCCAGCGTTATGTTGAGGGCGCAAGACGCGCCCGAAAATCGACGAATGTATCGGCCAGCCCCAGCAACGCCACAGGCCGCATCAAAAGCGGCAGCAGCAAATAGAACCCGACCAGCCATCCGGCATGCCAGCCGCGTTGGCGCGCAAGCGAATGCACCACGGCCAGCGCCTGAAATAAAAACACCGCGCCCAGCACCGTACCCAGATCGGCAAAGAGCCCTGGCCCGCTTGCGATCCCGCCCGCGACGGCGGCGAGGCCCAGCCCCGCAAACCATGTCGCAAACCGCAGGCTCTGGAACTCATCCCGAAAGCCGCCCGGATTGTACAACACGGCCTGCCACCAGCGCCCCAGCAGCACGCAGCCAACGGCGATACCCAGCATGTTCATCACCCACAGGCCTGTAAGCCGTGGCGCAAGCTGAGCCGCCGCCTGTTGCCACTCGAGCCCCGGGTTGCCGCCGCTCAACACCCGGGCAAGGGCCTGTAGCGTCTGCTCCCAAAAGAGCGTGGGGTCACCGTGGATCACGTGAAACCCCAGCACCGCGGCGGCCGCGAGCAGCGCGCCGATCTGCAGCGTCCACGCCAGCGAAACGGTCTGGCGCAGGATCTGCGCAAGCGCGATCACAGGCACCCAGATCAGCGCCAGCGGCTGCAGAATCGCCATTGGCGAGCCCAGCAGCAGTGCGTACAGCGGCACCAGAATTGCGGCCGAACCAGCCAGCACGAGGCCGGCCTCGGCCAGCCCCCGACGCAGGGTAATGAGCGCCAGCACCGCGCCACTCAGCCAGAACAGCAACGGCAGCACGGCACCGAGCGACACCACGCCAATGGCCCCCATGCGGGTGCGCATCACAAAGGCAAGGAAGCCGCTCATCCGGGATACCCCTGGGCCGCCAGCTAGTGGCTGTCCGTGTAAGGCAGCAACGCCAGGTACCGCGCCCGCTTGATGGCGGTGGAGAGCTGACGCTGATAGCGAGCGCGCGTGCCGGTAATCCGGCTCGGCACGATCTTGCCGGTCTCGGTGATGTACTGGCGCAGCGTATTGAGATCCTTGTAATCGATCTCCTTTACACCCTCGGCGGTAAAGCGGCAGTACTTGCGGCGTCGAAAAAAACGGGCCATGTCCAAATTCCTCTGTGCTGTTAAGCGGTATCAGTCAGTCGCACCACGCGACTGACGCTAATGATGATCGGGTCGGTGTCCGCACCACCCTGGCGCGAGCGAAGCAGGACGCCACTGACCTCGACCGGCGCGCCGGTCGGGATGGCGTCGAGGGCTTCAGCGAGGGGCGTGCCAGCGGCCCGCAACCCCACCAGAAACCGAATCCAGCGCTCGACGCCGGCCTCGGTCTGCCCCGATTCGTGCTCCATCAGGGCACGCGCAATCGGGACACCCGCCGGTGAATGCCGCAGCTCGGTCTTCTCCACCAGACGACCGGTCAGTTCGACCCGATTGGTCACTCGTCCTCTGGGGTGTCGGCCGCCTCGGCCGGCTCCTCGGCGCTCACGTCGTCAGCGTCGGCGTCGGCGTCGTCCGCGTCTGTTGCCTCGGCCTCACGCCGCGCCGGGCGCTCGCGCTCGCGCTCACGCTCTTCGTCCTGGCTCTTGGCAAGCGGTGAGGCCTCGGTAACCGCCTCATCGCGCGCCAGCACCATGTTGCGGATGACCGCGTCGTTAAAGCGGAACATCGACTCGAGCTCCTCGATGTCGCTTGGCTCGCACTCGACGTTCATCAGCACGTAATGCGCCTTGATGAGCTTGTTGATGGGATAGGCAAGCTGCCGGCGACCCCAGTCCTCAAGACGATGAATACCGCCGCCGTTGCCTTCGATGAGCCCGCGATAGCGCTCAATCATGGCGGGGACCTGGTCGCTCTGGTCCGGGTGGACCATGAACACGATTTCGTAGTGCCGCATTGTGGCTCCTTACGGTTGATCCGACGTTGGGTCGGGATAAGCCACCCGCGTGGGCGGGCAGCAAGGAGTAACCGGATACCTCCGGCTAGCCGCCCAGTATAGTCAACTCCGGGCGGGGGTTAAACCGTGACGCTGGCGCATTGCCTCAAAGAGCAGCACCCCGGCAGCCACCGAGACATTGAGGCTTTCGACCTGCCCGGCCATGGGGATGGCCACCAGACTGTCGCAGTGCTCGCGCGTGAGCCGGCGCAGCCCCCTGCCCTCGGCGCCCATCACAAGCGCCCGCGCGCCGGTCAGATCCGCGGCATGGACCGACTCGGCCGCCTCATCGGCGGCTCCACTGAGCCAGACACCGCGGTCACGCAGCGCGCGCAGACAGCGCGCCAGATTGGTTACCTGAAAGAACGGCATGGTCGCCGCCGCACCGGCTGCCACGCGGTGGACCACTGGTGTCAGCCCGCTGGCCCGGTCGCGCGGCGTTATCACCGCATCCACCCCGGCCGCATCGGCCGTGCGCAGACATGCGCCCAGATTGTGCGGATCCTGCACCTGATCAAGCACCAGTAACAGTGGTTCGTGAGATAAGCCGTCCAGGTAATCGGCAAGCGCCGTATCGCCCCGGGGACCTGCCCCCTTCACCGCCAGCACCACCCCCTGGTGCGCCAACCCCGGCAGAAGGCGGCCAAGCGCTTTTGCCTCGCTTTCATGGAGCGGGCAGCCCGCCGCGGCCAGCTGTTCGCGAAGGGCTTGCAGCCGGGCATCCCGGCGACGGCGATCGACCCAGGCCTCAAGGACCTGCGTTGGGTCATAACGCAGGGCAGCCTGCACCGCATGCAGCCCGCCGATTAGCGTGCGCTCGCTCACCGCCGACGCTGACGGCTGCGTGAACGCCCTTTCGAGCGGTCTTTTGGTGGCCCGCCATCACGGCCCGCCGCCTTGCCACCACCCGCGCCCTGCCGGCCACGACTGCTCTTTGTCCGGCCCTTGCCCGTCGTGGCACCGCCCGGCAGCGGGTTGCCGTCGGCATCCAGCGGATGCGCTACCGGGTCGAAGTCGAGCTTGCCGTCGTCCACATTGACCTGGGCAAGGCGGATGCGGATCCGGTCAGTGAGCCGGTATTCCTTGCCGGTGCGCTCGCCTACCAGGCGATGCCCAATCGGGTCGAAGTGAAAGAAATCCTGCTCGAGGTTGGTAATGTGAATCAGCCCGTCGACAAACACCTCATCGAGCTCGATGAACAAACCAAACGAGGTCACGCCACTGATCACGCCCGTGAACTCCTCGCCCACGCGATCGCCCATGAAACGGCATTTGAGGGTCATGATGGCGTCGCGACTGGCCTCTTCGGCCCGGCGATCGGTCATCGAGCAGTGCTCGCCCAGCGTGACCAGCTGGTCCTCGGTATACCCGAACGACTCCACAGGCGCCTTGCTCAGCACATGCTTGATGGCCCGATGCACGATCAGATCGGGATAGCGCCGGATCGGCGAGGTGAAATGCGCATAGGCATCCAGCGCGAGCCCGAAGTGCCCGCCGTTGTCGGGGCGGTACTCGGCCGCCATCATCGAGCGCAGCATGATGGTCTCGATGAGATGGCGGTCGGGGCGCGTGCGGATCTGCTCCATTAACGCGCCATAGTCCGCCGGCGCCGGCTCGTCGCCGCCGCCCAGCTTGAGCCCGGCCTGAGCCAGGAACTGGCGCAGGTTCTGCAGGCGCTCCTCGCCCGGCGGCTCATGCACCCGATAGAGCGCCGGTATCTTGTGCCGCCGCAAAAAGCGCGCCGTGGCCACATTGGCCTTGACCATGCACTCCTCGATCAGCCGGTGGGCATCGGTGCGCTCGGCGGGGTGGACATCGGCCACCTGCCCCTCCTCGGTGAACTCGATCACCGATTCATTGCTGTTAAAGTCGATGGCGCCACGGCGCTCGCGATCACGCCGCAAGGCGTGAAACACCTCATACAAATGCTCGATATGCGGTAGCACATGGGCATGTTCACGCTCGAGGGACGGGTCGCGCTGATTGTGGATGGCATCGACTTCCTCATAGGTAAGTCGCGCCCACGAGTTCATCACGCCCTCAAAAAACCGCGAACGCTTGAGCTGTCCTTCCGCGTCGATCTGCATCTCGCAGACCATGCACAGCCGGTCGACCTTGGGGTTGAGCGAGCACAGCCCGTTGGACAGCGTCTCGGGCAGCATCGGCACGACGTTGCGCGGAAAGTAGACCGAGTTGCCGCGCTCGGCAGCCTCGGCATCAAGCGCCGAGCCGGGCCGCACATACGCACCCACATCGGCGATGGCCACCAGCAGCTTCCAGCCCTGCGCTGCGGGCTCGCAGTAAACCGCATCGTCAAAGTCGCGGGCATCCGCGCCATCGATGGTAATCAGCGGCAGGTTGCGCAAGTCGCGCCGGCCCTTTTTGCTGGGCTCGGGCACGGTGTCGCCAAAGGTGACACTCTCGCTCAAAACACCATCAGGCCACTCCACGGGGATGCCATGCGTGCGCGCGGCCACCGCCACCTCATCGCCGGGCGCAATGCGCGTGCCAAACACCTCGACAATGCGGCCAATGGGCTGACGCCGCTCCGAGGGCTGGCTGACAACCTCGGCGGTGACCAGCTCGCCGTGCTTTGCCCCGTTGCGATCGGCACCCGGAATGATCAAATCCTGATGCAATCGCTTATTGTTGGGCACCACAAAGCCAATGCCGCTCTCTTCGTAAAACCGGCCCGCGATCTCGCGATTGGCATGCTCAATGATCTCGACGAGTTCACCGCTTGGCCGGCCCCGATCATCATCGCCGGTGAGGCGCACCACGACACGATCGCCATTGAGTAGCCGGCGCATCTGGCGCGGCGCCAGATAGACGTCAGGCCCCGGCCGGTCCGGGTGAACAACGCCCGAGCCGTCAGCCGCCGAGCGGATGCGCCCGCGCACCAGTTCCTGATTATCAACAATCACATAGCCGTTGCGGCGATTGCGCACCAGCTGGCCGTCACGCTCCATGGCGCGCAGGCGGCGTCGAAGCCCCTCCAGCGCATCCTCGTCGGTCAGGCCGAACAGCTCGGCGAGCTCCTTGCGGGCCAGCGGCCGCGCCTGCGCCTGCAGTTGATCAGTAATGTATTCCCGACTGGGTACCGGGGCGCCGTATTTTTCACGCTCGCGGTCAAGGAAGGGGTCGTTGCCAGGGTCGGCGGAATCCGTGGTTTTCTGTGTCATAGCCGCAAGAATACGGCATGCGGCTGGCAGTGCCTACAGACCCATTGCCATTGTTTGACACCGGAAGGGGTGGACAGTATTCTCTGCCGCGCTGTTCGGCGGGTTCCCGCCCGCCCGAAAAGCCCAGGTGGCGGAATTGGTAGACGCGCTAGCTTCAGGTGCTAGTGGGGGCAACCCCGTGGAGGTTCAAGTCCTCTCCTGGGCACCATTCGATAGACTGAACACCCGGCATTGGGGATTATTGGGCAATCGCTGATCGGCTCGGCGCATGCTCGGCGTTATTAGTGGGTCGTTGATTAGCGAGGGCGGGGATTGGGGAACTCCAGGAGCCACAGGGGTCACGTGGGCCGCTGCCCCGCCCCAATCCTAAGGCATCACCTCAGCCAGGCCACAGGTCGAGCGCTGATACTGATCGTGCTCCTTGTCATTGCGCCGGCAAGCATCGCCGCTGGCACTAACCTGATCAGCGAGCGCGCCTACCTTGAAGACCCCAGCGGCACGTTGACCCCGGCCGAGGCCATCGCAGGACAGTACACGCCGTTTGACGGCATGCTCAGTCGAGGCTACACCCCATCGGTGCATTGGCTGGAACTGCAAATTGCCCCCGATGCCCGTGAGTCCGGGCCGCTGGTGCTGCGAATACGCCCCACCTATCTGGATGACCTCCAGCTCTATGCGCCACCCGCGGCTTCGGCGCGCGAACCCAGACTGCTTGATACCACGGGCGACCTGCACCCGTGGTCCGATGATGCCTATGGCTCTCTCAATCTCAATGTCCTGCTCGAGGGCGACGAGATCCCGACGACCCTCTACCTTCGCGTAGAGACCAGCAGCACCACGCTGGTCTACCCGCAACTCAAGACCCTCGAGCAGGCGCTAAGGGCAGATCGCCAGCTCGACATCTGGGGCGGCCTGCTGATCGGCGCGCTCGCAATGATCATGCTCTGGGGCATCCTGCAGTGGCGCGCGGATCGCGATTGGGTCATGACCTCGTTCGTGCTCAAACAGGCGGCGGTATTGACCCATGCCATGGGCTATATGGGCTACTGGCGGATCTGGTTTTCCGACTGGATAGACCCCGCGCTGCTCAACCAGATCTACGCCATTAACATCTACCTGATGACGGTATCGGCCATCGCGTTTCTGTACTTGTTTCTTCGCGAGTATCAACCCAACCGCCTCCTTCTCCACGCCTTTGGCGCACTCGGCCTTCTGCTCCCGGTCCAGCTCGCCCTGCATGCATCCGGCAATATCCTCATCGCGGTCAACACCGTCTCCGTACAGGCACTCATTGCGCCCGTGATGACCACCCTGCTTGCCCTCACCGCCCGGGTCTGGCGCGACCCCGAGACGGACACCACCGCCTTGCTGTCACGACCGGCCCTCATCACGTTTTTTGGCCTGCTGTTTGTGATGCTCTGGATTTATGTGCTGCCAGTGCTCGGCGTTATCTCCTTCTCGCCGCTCACGCTCTACGGCATCCTCTGCTACAACCTGATCACCAGCACGATGATGTTCTGGGTCCTGCAGATCCGCTCACGCCAGCAAACAAAACAATTAATCCGCCATGCCGAGCGTGTGCATTTTGTCGAAAAAGAAGTGGAGCGGGAGCGCGAGCGCAGCGAGCAGCATGCACGCTTTCTTGGCATGCTCACCCACGAGCTGAAGACCCCTCTTGCCACCATCCGGATGCTGATTGGCAGCGACACCCGGCCAGGGCAGCAGATTGCCGCGGCCGTCCATGAAATGGATCAGGTCATCGACCGATGCGTGGAGACCGGGCGGCTCGAGGACGATCATGTCATGCCCAACAGGACCCGCTTTGATCTGGTCAGCACCGTACGGCGCTCCGTGGCCCGTCGGTCCGAGGCCACACCAGCGCTTTTTGTGCATTGCGACCCCGATCGCATTGAACTGGACAATGATGCGCAGCTCGTCAAGACCATCATTGACAACCTTATCGATAACGCCTGCAAATATGGCGCCGCCGATCAGCCTGTCCACGTCAGCACCAACCTGCAGCACCGTGGCCATACCCGATATGCCCGGGTGAGCGTGACCAATGCGCTTGGCCGATGCGGCGCGCCCGACCCCGAGCGGGTCTTCCAGAAGTACTACCGCGGCCAGGCCGCCCGAGGGCGTGTAGGCTCCGGCCTGGGGCTCTATCTATCCAACGGGCTGGCACAAACGCTGGGGGGTGAAATTGAGTACACCCTTGAGCCTCTGAGTCACCCCAATCAGGTGAGGTTTTCGCTATGGCTTCCCGCCTGACGATCATGCTGGTGGAAGACAATGACGCCCTGCGCGAAGCCACAGCCATGGTCCTTCGCCGCGAGGGCCACCAGGTTCTGGCAGTACCAATGGCCGAGGATGTGGATGACACGCCCGCCCACGCACCGCCGGATGCCTACGTCATCGATCTCAACCTGCCCGGCGAGGATGGCATAAGCCTGACCCGCCGCGTCCGCGCGGCACAGCCACGCGCCATCATCATCATGGCCACCGTACGCAGCGAGCTGGCCGATCGAATGCAAGGCTACGCCACCGGTGCCGACGCCTATCTGCAAAAACCGGTCGACCCGGAGGAACTCGTGGCGGTAATAAACGCCTGCGCACGGCGCCTGGCGACGCCGCCTCAAGAGCCCAATGACCAACTCCGACTGGACCCGCGCAACGCCTTGGTAGCGGGTCCCGGGGGTAGCACCGAGCTGACCCACACCGAGGTCATGCTGCTAACGGCGCTGGCCCGCGCCCCCGGACGTCGCCTTGAGCGCTGGCAGGCCATGCAGATCGTCGACCCCGAGGAAAAGGGGCTCAGCACCTCGAGCCTGGAGATGCGCATCACCACCGTGCGCCGCAAGCTGACCTCCGCCGGCGCCAGCAGCCGCCCGATCCGTGCCATCCACGGCTGGGGTTATATGCTGTGCTGTGAGCTGCAGATCGGGGATTAGAAGCTCATCCCCACTGACAGACTTCCCACAAAGCTCGTGCTGCCCTGCCAGTCTTCACTGGCACCCAGCTCCAGCTGCAAGTCCGCACCATTGGCAAACTCGACACTGGCACCAGCACCGAGCCAGAGCTCTCTCTCAGTCATACCCTTGGATTCCACGCTAAACGCGCCCTGTCCTTCGTCATAGGCTGCATCGATATCAAACCCACTGTTATCCAGCGGAATCGAAGCGCCCAGATCCAGGAATAGGTCTACCGACTTACTGGCCTGCGCGCCGATCCGAGCACCGAGGTCCAGATAGGAGTAATCGTAGGACATGCCCTCAACCGCCATAGTATCGAGCAGGTTGGCGGCGCTGGTGGACTCTGTAAAGGCATCCGTATCCACCGAGCCAAACGCAACACCGGCCCGAGCGCCAAAGCCCCAGCGATCATAATCCGACTGCCACTCCAGGCCTGCACTCAGCTGCGAGGCAGAAGCCCCCACACCCGAGAACCCAACGCTGCCATTGTTACTGATGCGTGTGCCATCAGAATCCAGCATGGCGTGGGTGAGGCTGACACTCCAAAGCCCGCCGCCTGGCGCACCGAAGTCCCCCATGGCAGAGAGACCCAGCACCGCACCATTACCCGAGCCCGAGAGGTGATCGCCTTCTACATCGGTATTGGCAAGCCCCAGCGTACCCATCATCACCAGATCATCGTTACGCAGGGTCATACCGACACTAGAGACTGAGGCATCGACACCAAAGCCCATGTACTCGGCATCATTCTCCTCAGCTGCACCCACTCCATTGCTGGTGTGGAAGAAAACACGACGATCATCGGTATGCGCCAGATAACTGGTGCGCCACTCCGGCAGCGCGTTGGCTGCCGACAACTCTGCACTGCCACCGATGCCGGCATAGACCTCGGGCGAGGCCTTCTCATAAACCGCACCCAAATCACCATTCGCCGCCCAGGTGGTCGCCA
>CAJXMI010000040.1 GCA_913056145.1 uncultured Spiribacter sp. | reverse complement strand
CGAGCCCGCATGCGTGGGGTGCCGGTCGAGCAGGCCCGCGACGGTGTTGGCCGCGATGATGCCCACGGTCCCGAGCGCAACGAACAGCACCGGGGTGATAACCCACTGCGCGCGCACGCCGGCCAGTGCCATGACCAGCAGCACCAGGCTCGCCACCGTCATGATCAGCACGCCCGCCGTGAGCATCCTGCGATGGCCAAAGCGCATGACCAGCTGGCCATTGGTGAGGTTGCCAATCAGCAAACCGATCACATTGAGGGCAAAGAAATAGCCGAAGTTGGCCTCGGCGACGCCAAACACCCGGGTGTAGACAAAGGGGCTGCCGGCTACATAGGCAAACAGCGCGGCAAACGCCATGCCGCCGGCGCCCAGATAGGCCAGTGCCGCCGGGTCGCGCAGCACCGGCTGATAGCCGGCAAAGAGCTGTCGCAGCGCCGTCTGCGGCCGCGCCGCACGCGGATGCGTCTCGGGCAGCGCAAGCGCCATCATGAGCAGCGCTGTCACCGCAAACCCCGTGAGCGCCCAGAAGTTGGCACGCCAGCCAAGCGCACTGGTCAGCCAGCCGCCCAGTACCGGTGCAATCAGCGGTGCCAGAGTCATCACCAGAATCACAAATGACATCACCCGTGCGGCGCGTCGGCCCGTGTAGATATCCCGCACCACGGCGCGGGCAATCACCGGCCCGGCGGCGGCGCCAAAGCCCTGCAGCAGTCGGCCGGCCAGCAGCACCTCGATACCGGGCGCCAGGGCGCAGACCAGGGTAGCGGCGAGGTAGAGCAGCGTGCCCGCCACCAGCGGCGCCCGGCGGCCGTAGCGATCGGCAAGCGGGCCATAGAGCAGCTGCCCCGTGGCCAGACCCACAAAAAAGAGACTGAGGCTTTGCTGGAGCAGACCCGGCGAGACGGCCAGGTCCCGCTCCATGGCCGGCAGACCCGGCAGATAGAGATCGATCGACAGCGGCGCAAAAGCCGTGATGATGCCGAGCATTACGATCATGGTGACGCCCTCGGGGCGGGCGCGGGGCAGCGTGTCGAGCAAGAGAACCTCATACGGCCTGAGTGGGCGGTGGCGATTCGTGCCAACCCCCAGTGTAACGCCCCCACGCCGCGAATGGCCTTGACCCGCCTGGTGGTCTGTGGGGGGATGAGTGCGTTGAGAGTCTGACAACCCATGGGAGTTCACTGACGTGGCCACGGCCCGCCCCCTACCTCCACCCGCGCCCGAGCTGGACGCGCCGGCCCTGGCAACGGCCCTGCAGGCCGCCGTGCGGCAGGCGCGCGCCCCGGTTGCGGTGATTACCGGGGCCGGCGTTTCCACCGGCTCGGGCATCCCCGATTATCGCGATCACCGTGGGGCCTGGAAGCGCCCCGCCCCCATGCAGCTTGCCGAGTTTACCGGTAGCGAGCACGGCCGCCGGCGCTACTGGGCGCGCAGCCTGGTCGGGTGGCGGACGGTAGCCACGGCCCGCCCCAACCGTGCCCACCATGCCCTGGCCGCACTCGAGGCCCGGGGCCTTGTCGGCCCGCTCATCACCCAGAATGTCGACGGCCTGCATCAGGCCGCCGGCAGTACTCAGGTGATTGATCTGCATGGCCGCCTGGATCGCGTGGCGTGCCTGGACTGCCAGCGCATCATCCCGCGCGATCAGCATCAGGCCAGCCTGGAGGCGGCCAACCCGGGCTGGGCCGAGGCGGCCACGCAGGTAACCGACGCGCCGGATGGCGATGCGGATCTGGCCGACGTCGATTATACGCGGTTCGTCGTTCCCCCCTGTATGGCCTGTGGCGGGTTGCTAAAGCCCGAGGTTGTGTTTTTTGGCGAGACCGTCCCGCGTCCGCGCGTCGACACCGCATTCACGGCGCTTGCGGGTGCCGGCGCGCTGCTCGTGGTTGGCTCGTCGTTGATGGTGTGGTCGGGCTACCGGTTTGTGCGCGCCGCCGCAGCCGCCGGCCAGCCGGTCTACCTGCTCGGCCTGGGCGTGAGTCGGGGCGATGCCGAGGCCACGGGCCGCCTCACCATGGATTGCGGCGATGGCCTCGAGGCGCTGCTTGAAGCGCTCGAGGCGCCCGAGGCGCCCGCCTGAGGGCAGGCCCGCCTCAGGGCAGTGCGCAGGCGCCTTTCCGGGTGAATACCCTTGGCGATGAGGGGTGGGCTGCTCTTAGCGTGCCGGTCGCTGGGTCAAAAGCCCGTCACGTGCCCAGTCGGCCAGTGTCTCCCAGACCTCGCGCTCGATACGTGCCTGTGGCGGCTCGGCCAACTCCGCGGCAATCTGCGGCGGCGTCAGGCCGTTGCAGGCATGCAGCCAAATGAGCGTCGCCGTGGGGTTTGGCGCAAACCACTGCTGGCGTGTCTCGTCATAGAGCTGTAGGCCATCGTCATCAATATGCTCGCGCACCCGCCACGGCCGAAACGTGGGCAGGCGTTCCGGGGGCAGGCGCTCGGGGGGCAGGCGCTCGGGCTGGCTGTTGGCGGGCGCAGAGGCAGGTGCCGATGTCGCGAGCAGCGCATCTGCGCGCCGCGGGTAGGCAAAGCACGGCCAGTAGCGCGGGGCATCCGGTCGCGGGTAGAGGCGCTCGAAGCCGCCCGCCGCGGCCAGCTCGGCCGCTGCCTCGGCCTGCAGCTCGGCGGCGGTTGCGTTGGCATCGGCGCGCGGGCGTTCGGGCTCGTTCAGGCCCAGCAGCCCCACCAGGTCGTGGACCATGCGCTGCTTGATCCGCCCCTCGATGTCACCGCCATCCGCGGGTGCTGCGCAAGTGGCAAGCGAGGGGTTGAGGTTGCACTCCAGAAGCCACGGAGTCAGCGCCTGGTCCACCAGAAAGTCCAGCCCCAGAAACTCGAAACAGCCGCGCTGATCGGCCCCCACCGACTGCGCTGCCGTGCGCATGGAATCGCGCGCGGCCATCACCGCCATCGTGATCTGCGCGTGAATGCGATCGAACAGCGCCTGCGCATCGGCACCCTCCGCCTCGAGGTGGGCGCGGTAGCGCTCCAGATCGATAAACACCACGGGATCGGCGGCCGCGGTGTTGCCCGCGTTCACATCGGGATTGGTCTGATGGACGAAGGGATCGTCCAGGTCATCCAGCGTGTAGGGCCTTGACGCCAGCTTGGCAAACCCCTGCTGATAGCCATACACCCGCAGCGGCTCCAGCCGACTGATCAGCACATACAGACGCAGCACATACTTGCGGCCATCAATCAGATGCGGATCGGCCAGATACGCCTGCACCAGCCAGTCGGAGGCGCCGGAGGCGTCGCGCGCGTCGGGCGCGTCGGGCGCGGCGGGCGCGTCGGGCGCATCTGCTGGGTCGCGCAGCACCCGAATGCCCTCGCCGCGGGCCCCGTTGGCCGGCTTTTGCAGCCAGAGTTGATCCGGATCGGCCGCAGCGGCGGCAAGCAACGCAGCGCGCTCGCCCGGCAGGTGAAAGGTCTGGGGTGCAAAGCGGGCATGGCGTGCGAGCGGGCTGGATGCGCCCTGACTGGCGATGAGCCGCTGCTGCAGCGCCCTGAGTGTCCGGTCCAGTCCCGACTTGACCGTCAGATGCCCGTTGCCCGGGATATGGTTTGCCAGCCGCTGCGCCGCGGTATGCGCAAACCAGGCCGCCGGCGGCATCCCCACCGTCCAGGCAAGGTCCCAGTCATCGCCTGTCGTCGGGGCCCACAGTCGGTCATCCAGGGCGCCAATCAGGGCGATATCCTCGCTGCCGGGCTGCGCGCGGGTCAGACGATAACGACGTTGTCTCATGGCGGATGGACGGGCCTGCTCTTGAGGATCATCCACAGGGTACCGGGCTGGCGTCGAGTCGGCGAGGCGCGAGCGGGTGCTGGCAGCAGCGGTGGCGGTGCGGATGCGGTGGCGGTGGCGGTGGCGCGGATCGAGGGCGCGAGCCGCGTATCGGGGCAGGATGCGGGCTTGGCGTGCAGGGTGATTTCCGCCACGCTGGGCGGGTCATGGCAAAACCACTGCCCAGCAAGATCTGTCCGGTCTGCGAGCGCCCGTTTAACTGGCGGCGCAAGTGGGCCAAGGACTGGGACAACGTCCGTTACTGCTCGGAGCGCTGCCGGCGCAATCGCGCGCTGGCCGACGACCCGGGCTCCGGCCCCGGCCGGGTGGACGTCCCGGCGGCGGGCGCCGGGCGCCACGTGCCGGCTGGCAAGCGCCACAAACGGCACCGCTGACGCAACGGTCGGTGCGCAACACACCATCAGGGGTCGGTTATGAGCAGCCCACAGCTTGTCTGGTACAAACGCGATTTGCGCGTTGCCGACCATGCGCCGCTTGCCAACGCCGCCGCGGCGGGTCCTGTCCTGCCGGTTTATGTCATTGAGCCCGGCTACTGGCGCGAGCCCGATACCGCTGCGCGCCACTGGGCATTCATTCGCGAAAGCCTGATCGAGCTCAATGCCGCCCTGGCCCGTCTGGGGTTGCAGCTGCGGGTGGTCGAGGGCGATCTGCCCGAGGTCTTCGAGCGCCTGCACACGCACTATCGCTTCGACACCATTCATGCCCATGAAGAGACCGGCAACGGCTGGACCTACGCCCGTGACCGCGCCGTGGCCGCCTGGTGCCGGGGCGCCGGCGTGACCTTTCGCGAGACCCCGCAGTTCGGCGTGGTCCGACGGCTGCGCAGCCGCGATGAATGGGCCGGACACTGGGAGCGGCGCATGAAGGCGGCGCCCGTTGCCGTGCCGCAGGGCGTGGAGCCTGCGATGCCGCAAAGCGCGGCCTCTGCCGTGCCGCAAAGCGCGGCCTCTGCCGTGCCCAAGCCGAATGGCCCCTCCGGCTTTGAGGGCGTCGCGGGCCTCGGCGACATGACGGCGTTTGCGCCGGATCAGCTCCCCGCCGAGCTCGGCGATGGCCGTACACCCTGTCCGGGGCGTCAGACGGGTGGCCGGGCAGCCGGCGAGGCGCTGCTCGCGAGTTTTCTGGCCGAACGCGGCGAGACTTATCGCCAGGGTATGTCGAGCCCTGCCTCGGCAAGCACGGTTTGCTCACGCCTCTCGCCCCATATCGCCTACGGAACGCTGTCGCTGCGCGAGATTGTTCAGACGCACCGGCGCCGTTGGGCCGAAGTGCGCGCAGCAGGGGGAGCAGGCGGAGCAGGCGCGGTAGGCGGAGCAGGCGCGGCCGGCGCGGCCGGCACGGCGGGCACGGCGGGCGCGGCCGGCACGGCGGGCACGCGAGCGAGTTGGGCGCGGTCGCTCAAGTCGTTCGAGTCGCGGTTGCACTGGCATTGTCATTTCATCCAAAAGCTCGAAGACGAGCCCGCCATCGAGTTCCGTAACATGCACCGCGGCTACGACGGCCTGCGGGACGAGGCCGGGTTGACCGCGGTGGGTGGCAGCGGCGGGATCAGCGGCGGGGTCAGCGGCTGGGTCACCGGCGGGCACGGCGGCGGGCACGGCGGCCCTGCTGCGGGTGCGGCTCGGCTGGCGGCATGGGCCGAGGGCCGAACCGGGATTCCATTTGTTGACGCCTGCATGCGTCAGGTGGCCGCCGATGGCTGGATCAACTTTCGCATGCGGGCAATGCTGGTGGCGTTTGCGAGCTATCACCTCTGGCTGCACTGGCGCGAGCCCGCACTGCACCTTGCCCGGCTTTTTACCGATTACGAACCCGGGATTCACTACTGCCAGTTCCAGATGCAGTCCGGCACCACCGGCATCAATACCCTGCGGATCTACAACCCGGTCAAGCAGTCGCGCGACCAGGACCCGGACGGCGCCTATATCCGCCGCTGGGTGCCCGAGCTGGCGGCGCTACCGGCCGACTGGATCCATGAGCCCTGGCGCCTGCCCGCGTCGCTGCAGCAGCGCTACGGTGTGCGGCTGGGCGTGGATTATTCACGGCCGGTGGTTGAGCACGAGCAGGCGGCGCGCGAGGCCCGCGAGAAGATCAAGGCCCATCGCGCGGCGCGTGACCTGGGGGCCGAGTCGGCGCGCGTCAGGCGCCAGCATGCAAGTCGTGCCCCGGCGTCGGAGCGGGGTGTGAAACCGCGAGCGGAGCAGGGGGTGAAGCCGCGAGCGGGGCGCCGCCGCGGACGGGCGACGGATCCGCGGCAGGGCGAACTGGATTTGTAACCGCTGCTGTCTCGGGCGGGAAGGTTACCCCTTTTTTGCGGGGTGGAGACGCATGGGCTAACTCACTGCTCTGCACGTCGTCACACGCGAGGCATACGAGACGGTCCGCGAACCCTTCGAACAGGGCAACGAACAGCTTGTACTTGCTATAAAACAATGACTTGCAGTCCTGCGGCTCATACGCAGAGGGTTCGGAGCGTGTGACGCGTTGCGCTCCGCGGAGTATCGATTTAGCCCACGCGTCTCAAAGCCTCGGAAAAGGGGTGACAATCCTCCTCGCCGCCGCCAACCCCTGCTGCACACAAAAAAACCGCCCGTGGACAGGCCAACGGGCGGTTTTGTCTCCGGCCTTCAGCGCCGGAGCATCAGTCGTCTTTAGAACTTGTACTCCGTTCCGACCACCATCAGGCTATCCGCGTCGTCATCCGCCTGCCCATCGAAGTTGGCCAGCTCGGCGTAGATCTTGAAATCGCTCTCGATGTCGTAATCGGCGCCAACGGCGTACTGCGTCTGGCTCGAGCCCGCATCCGGCGAGACTTCCTTGAGCGCGCCGTACACATTGCCGGGGCCAAAGTCGAACGTCAGCGCAAGGCCGGTGTAGTCGGTGTCAACGCCACCGTCGGTCTCCATTTCGTGATTGAGCGCAAGCTCCGCGGCATCTCCGAGATTGAACACCGCCGCAAGACCGACGATCTCATCCGAGCTGTCCGCGTTGGTGCCCAGGTCGTCATAACCCACATGGAAGGCACCCGCGCCGAAGTCATAAGCAGCGCTCACGATCAGGCTTTCCTCAGACTCGTTAACGCCGTTCTGAGCCTCGTCCTCGATGCCCAGCTGCAGGTTGATGCTGAAGCCGTTCAGGTCGGGGCTGTAGTAGGTGATCATGGCGTCTTCGTCCAGCCCGATCGAGGAGTCCGCCAGGGTGGCCTCTTCGAACGGATCAACGGCGTCATGGATGAGATCCTCATAGACGCTGTCGGTGTGGCCCAGCTCAATCTGGCCGAAGTCGCCCTCGATACCGGCGACTGCCTCATCGGAGCCGAGGTCCGAACCCCCGTCCTCCAGCGTCGTGAACTCAAAGATTGCCGAGATGTAGGCGTCGAAGTTATCGAACGAGCGAACCGCAGACAGTTCGAACTCGAGCGCGCCCTGAAGGTCGTCCCGATTATCCTCGACGGGTTCCACGTCCGGTGATCCCGTCGTGTTCAGGGTCGTGTCAACGGTATCGAGCGCAAGATACCGCGCGTTGAACTCGCCCTCGAGCGCCATGGTGGTGTCGTCGCCGATCTCGATGCTGGCGGCGTTGGCGCCAGCGGAAACCATGCCTGCGGCCACGAGCAGGGCCAGCTTGGGTGCGTGCTTCATCTTTCATTCCCTCATTTGCAAATGACGTTGCGTTGGCGCGACACATGTCTGGGAGTGCCATGGCCGCGACTGGCGCAGACTTTGCCGCTCGCATGTGACGAGGGAATGAGAGTTCTATGACAGTTTTCAGGCGATTTGATGACAGCGTGATGGGCATGACGGCCAAAGGCGTTGCTAGGAAGAGACAGTGAGCGGTTGGTGTTGCGGCCGGGCCACTGCCCCGCGACTGGGCGCTTGCCTAGCGACCGGGCTACTGCCCCGCGACCGGGCTACTGCCCCGCGGCCGGGCCACTATCTCGCAAGCAGGCGACTGCCTCGCGGTCTTTTGACGCCCGAGAGCCTCAGGTCTCTCCGGCGAGTCGGTCCGAGAGCTCGGCCGGAGTATGCGCGACGGGCAGGCAGGTCGAGCCGCGGCAGACCCATGCGCCAGACTCGCGCCCGGGCTCTGCCCCGCGACCCGCATCTGGCTCTGCGTGAGACTCGCGGCCGGGCCTCGCGCTGGGCTCTGCGCCAGGCTCTGCGCGGCGCCCCGCACCAGGCCCGGGGGCCGCACCCACGCTGGTCGCGGGGCTTGGCGTGAAGACAAGGCGATCGGGGTGATACCCGGCCTCGGCAACCTGCCGCCAGGCGGCCTCGTCGGCCCCCTCGGGCGCGCCGGCCCCCTCGGCCTCGTCGGCCCCCTCGGCCCCCTCGGCCCTCTCGACCCCCTCGACCCCCTCGGCCTCCTCGGCCGCCGGCCGCAGCACGACCAGGGTGGGCGGCTCGAGGATGTCTTCAAGGGCGTCGAGCATGGCGCAGTGGGCGCCGGCGCTGTCGTCAATGCCATCGGCGGCGGCGGTGACGGCGCGCTCGGCGGCGAGGAGGTAGCGCTCGTCGGCAAACCAGTGGCCCAGGCGGTTCAGGGCCAGGGCCGCTACGCCATTGCCCGAGGGCAGGGCGTCGTCGGTAAAGCTGCGCGGGCGCTGGATGAGTGGCTCGTGATCGGCGGCGGTAAAGTAAAAACCGCCGCGCTCGGCGTCTTCGAACTGCTCAAGCAGGACGTCGCCGAGGGCCATGGCCCATTCCTCGCGGCCGTCCGACCAGCGGGCCTGCTGGAGTTCGATGAGCGCGGCGAGCATGAAGGCGTGATCATCCAGATAGCCTGAGAGGTTGGCATGGCCGGCGCGCCAGCTGGCGAGCAGCCGGCCATCGCGCCACAGGTGATCGCGCACGAACTGCTCGGCGCGCTCGGCGGCAGCAATGAACTCGGGGATATCGAGAAAGCGCCCGGCCCGGGCGAGGCCACGGATCATGAGGGCGTTCCAGGCGGTGAGTGCCTTGTCATCAAGGGCGGGGCGTTCGCGCTGGTTGCGCGCGGCAAGCAGCTTGCGTTGCGCCGATTTCCAGCGCTCCACCAGTGCCTCGCGCGGGGTTTTGAGGCGCTTGGCAAGCTCCGAGAAGGCCATGTGGACCTGCGGGTGCCAGCGCCCCTCAAAGTTGGGCGCCTCGTCCAGTCCCAGTCGATGAATGGCCAGTTCGGCCTCGTCCGGCTCAAGGACTGCGCGCATCTCATCCGGCGTCCACAGATAAAAGGCGCCCTCGCCCCCGCTGGTATCGGCATCGAGCGAGGTGGCAAAGCCGCCCTCGGGCAGGGCCATTTCGCGCAGTGCCCATTCGCCGGACTCGCGGGCGATCCGTCGGAAAAAGCGATCGCCCGTGGCGCGAAAGGCATCGGTGGCCACGCCGATCAGCAGGGCGTTGTCGCTCAGCATTTTCTCGAAGTGCGGGATGCCCCATTCGGCGTCGACCGAGTAGCGGGCAAAGCCACCGCCGACCTGATCGTAAATTCCGCCCAGGGCCATTCGCCGCAGGCTGTGGCAGGCCATGTGCAGCGCGCCCCGGTCGGGCTCGCTCTGGCGCTGGCTGCGGGCGTAGTGGTGCAGCAGGCGCTCAAGCGCCGGGGCCTGGGGGAACTTGGGCGCCCCGCCAAACCCGCCATAGGCGGCATCGAAGCGGCTCGCCAGCTGCAGTCGGCCGGCTTCCAGAGCCTCGGCATCGGGTAAATCGCTGCCGCTTGTCTCGGCGATGCGCTGCAGTACCCGTTGCATGCGGGCGTTCTGCTCGTCGACCTCGTCCCGGCGCTCCTGCCAGACCTCGATGACACGCTGCATGACCTCGTCGAAGCCGGGCATGCCCTCGCGGCCCTCGCGGGGGAAGTAGGTGCCCGTGAAAAACGGCAGCTGATCGGGCGTGAGGAAGACCGTCAGCGGCCAGCCCCCGCCGCGGCCGGCCAGGAGCTGGTGCGCCATTTGATAGATGCGATCCAGGTCGGGGCGCTCTTCCCGATCCACCTTGATGTTGATGAAATCATGATTCATCTGCGCGGCGATGGCCGGATCCTCGAACGACTCATGGGCCATGACATGGCACCAGTGACAGGCCGCGTAGCCAATCGACAGCAGGATGGGGCGGT
Organism: uncultured Spiribacter sp.; assembly: GCA_913056145.1. GTDB lineage: Bacteria > Pseudomonadota > Gammaproteobacteria > Nitrococcales > Nitrococcaceae > Spiribacter. The sequence continues at coordinate 4,682 of CAJXMI010000040.1, read as the reverse complement.
TCAGCGTTCTGGCGGCAAGCAGCGCCGCCTCATCCCAGGGCTGCCAGTGCACGGGGTTATCGGCGTGCTGGCGCAGATAGGGGCTGGTGGCCGCATGCAGGCGGTTGGTGTCGATAGCGGTTGGGTCCATGTTGGCTCCGGCGTATTCGCTGAGGGCGCAATGCTATCATCCGTCACGGGCCGGCTAATCACAGGAGGTGCGCTGCATGCGGGTGGAGGAGGCAACGGGCTTGCTGGACGGCGTGTCGTACCTGTCGTCACCGAACCGCGGCGCGCGCCCGACAGGCGTGCTGCCCGAGCTGATCGTTATTCATGGCATCAGTCTGCCGGCAGGCGAGTTTGGCGGTGGATACGTAAGTCGGCTGTTTATCAATCAGCTCGATACCCGGGGCGACCCGCGCTTTGCCGATCTCTCGGGGCTGCGGGTCTCGGCGCATCTGCTCATTCACCGTGACGGCCATGTGACGCAGTTCGTCCCGTTTACCCAGCGCGCCTGGCACGCCGGCGAATCCGTGTTCAACGGCCGGCGCGACTGCAACGATTTCTCGATCGGGATTGAGCTCGAGGGCAGTGACGATACCGCCTACACCGATACCCAGTATGAGCGGCTCGAAGCGGCCATCGCGGCCCTGCGGGTGGCCTACCCCGGCATCGGTCGGGATCGCGTGGTGGGCCACTGTCACATAGCGCCAGGCCGCAAGAGCGACCCGGGTCCTGATTTTGACTGGGGGCGGCTGCAGCGGCGGCTCGGCATCCAGCGCCCCGTCACCCAGCCACAGGCGGATCCGTCATGACGCTGATTGCCGTTATCCTGGCGCTGCTCATCAATAGCCATCTGTCACCGGGGGGGTGGCGCAGTGCGCGCGGCTTCAACCACTACGCGGACTGGCTGCGCGGGCGGCTGCTGCCGCTGGGCCTCTGGGATCATGCGGGTGGGCTGGCGCTGCTGCTCCTGCCGGTGCTCATGCCGCTGGGCCTGCTGCAGTGGCTGGCGGGGGGCTGGCTGTTTGGCCTGCTCGGGGTGTTGCTTGCGGTTGGTGCGCTGCTGTTTGCGTTTGGCGGCGGGGAGACGCTTGAGGCCGAGGTGGCGGCGTTTACCACGGCCTGGCAGCGCGGCGATGAGGCGGCCGCGCAGAATGCGCTCGATGCCATGGCCGGTGCCTCACAGCCGGTCACACCCCTCGAGGCAATGCCGGAGGCCGCTGCCGGACACCTGGTGCTGCGCGCCCGCACCCGACTGTTCGCGCCCGTTTTCTGGTTGCTGGTGCTGGGGCCGATGGGGGCCTTTGGCTATCGCATCGTCGTGCTGGCGCGGGCCTTTGGGGCCTGCCATGACAATGCCGGCCCCGGTTATTGCGCCTCGGTGGAGCGGCTCATCGGGCTGCTCGACTGGCTGCCGGATCGCCTGATGGCGCTCTCGCTCGCGCTGGCGGGGCATTTCAATGCGGCCTGGCAGGCCTGGGAGTACAACCCGGGGCAGCCCGTATCGAAACGTCTTTCGGAAACGGGCCTTGGCGCCCTTGGCCTGCCGCCGGCCGACTCGCCGCGTGACCTCACCGCGCAGGCCGTCATCGATGCCCATGCCATGCTGCGCCGGGGCCTCTACGTCTGGCTGGCGGCGATCGCCGCCGGGGTCCTGCTGGCGGCGGCCTGAGCCCGGTCAGACCCCGGTCAGACCCCGGTCAGACCCCGGTCACACCACCAGCACGGGGCAGTGGGCGGCGCCCGCCACACGCTGGGCGACACTGCCAAGCAGCACCGAGGCCTCCCCCGTGGTGCCCTGCGCGCCCACCACGATCAGGTCACAGTCGCGCTGACGGGCAAACTGCACAATCGTGCTGGCCGGCCGGCCGCCCTTCACAAACGCCCGTACATGGTCCTTGGGCACCTTATGGTCCAGCAGATACTGCTTGGCCGACATGGCGATGTCGGTGGCGTATTCCTTGAGGGCGTTTTCGGGCAGGTCGAGCTTGCCCGGGCGTACCATCGAGATCGATGCCTCGCGCAGGCTGTGGTGCTTGAACACACACAGCACGAAGATCTCCGCCTGGGTGAGGCGCTGCAGTTCGATGCCCTTCTCGAGCGCCTGCACCGCGCCGCTCGAGCCGTCCACGGGAATGAGGATGCGATTGAATGCCGCCATGCGGTGCCTCTAGTTAAACATCAGATCGCGCAGCCCAAGGGCGATCTGCGGGAACATGATAAGCAGGGCCGCCGCCAGCACCAACATGAGTACAAACGGCGGCGTGCCGCGGATGACCTCAATGTAGGGCCGCTTGAAAATGGCAATGGCGGTGAAGATGTCGCAGCCAAACGGCGGCGTCGCCGAGCCGATCGCGACCTGCAGCGTGATCAGGATGCCCACCAGGACCGGATCCAGCCCCGTGGCCTCGACCGCCGGCATGAAGATCGGCGTGAGCACCAGAATGACCACGATGGGATCGACGAACATGCAGGCCACGAAAAAGGCAATGCAGATGGCAACCAGCACGCCCACCGGCCCCGCCTCGTCAATGCCCACCGCACTGAGCACCGCATCCGGGATCTGCGCAAACGAAATGATCCACGAAAACCCGTTGCCCACGCCCACCAGGATGAACACCACGGCCGTAATAAGCCCGGTGGATTTGGCAATGGCCCAGATGTCCTTTGACTTCAATGACCGGAAGATCACGAACTCAAGGACCAGTGCATAGAGCACGCACACGGCGGCCGCCTCGGTGGGGCTGAAGACACCGCCATAGATGCCGCCAACGATGATGACCGGAAATCCAAGCGGCCAGAGCGCCTGGCGCACGGCCGAGAGGCGCTCGCCCCAGCTGGCCTTTTCCTCGGTGGGCACCTTGTTGATGTAGGCATAGGCAATGCAATACGCCGAGAACATCGCAAGGATCATGAGCCCCGGGCCGATACCGGCAATGAAAAGCTCGCCGATCGAGGTCTCGGAGATCACCCCGTAGACGATCATCCCGATGCTCGGCGGGATCAAAAAGGCGATATCGCTTGAGTTGATAATGAGCGCAAGGTTGAACGAGTCCTTGTAGCCCGCTTTGAGCAGGCGGGGCCGAAGCGGCGAGCCGATCGCCACCACCGTGGCCTGGGTCGAGCCCGAGACCGCACCAAACAGGGTGCATGAGGCCGCCGTGCTGACCGCAAGCCCGCCCTTGATGTGGCCGATGAAGCTCATGACCATGTTGATCAGGCGCTCCGCCGAGTGCCCGCGGGTCATGATATCGGCCGCCAGGATGAACATGGGCACCGCGATCAGCGATGCCGGGCGGATGCCGGCCAGGATCTGCTGGATGAGCGTGTCCATCTGGCCAAAGCCATCGAACATCATCACAAAGCCGATTACCGCGCCGGCAATGAGCGGCACCATCATGGGAAAGCCGAGCAGCAGCAGCCCGACCATTACCGAGAACATGATCATGGCCATGGGCGCTACACCTCGGTTTCCGTGTCGCTGTAGCCATCCACCATGGCGGTGGACAGGTACACGTCTTTTTCGCGCAGGTTTTTAACCGCCGTCAGGAAGTACTGGATGCCAGTGATCCCGAAGCCAAGCGGTACCCACACATAAATCCACCAGATCGGCAGCCCCAGGGCCGGGAGCACCCGGCCTCGCTCATAGAGCGTGACGATGTACTCCACCGAGAAGTAGAGCAAAAAGAACATCGCCGCCGAGGTCACCAGCGCGATGACGATCATCACGGCCTTGCGGGCCGCCACGGGGAATGCGTCATAGATCGCGGACATGCGGATGTGCCGCCCGTGCCGTGCGGCGTATCCGATCCCTGCAAACGTGATCATGATGATCAGGATGCGATTGATTTCGCCCGAGAAAAAGATGCTCTGCCCCAACGCGAAGCGGCCCACCACGTTGGCAATGGTATTGGCGGCCATGAGCAGCACGCCCAGCCCCAGAATGACCGCCTCGAGGCGGGACAGAAAGGTATCCAGCAGGCCCAGTGGTCCGGGCAGATCCGAGCGATAGTGTTTTTCGGCTTCTTCGTCCTGGTTCATCCCCGCCTCCCGGGTGATGCCTGTCGGCCCCAAACAAACAGGGGGCGAGCCCGCGGCACGGGTCGCCCCCCCGGTTCAGGATCAGCCAGAAGGCCCTAGTTGGCCTGGACGGCTTCGAGGTCGGCCTTGAACTGCTCGAGCAGCATGGCGCCGGCCTCTCCGGTCATGTCCAGGTACTCTTCCTCGACCTGCGGTGCCCGCTCACGGAACACGTCGATCTGCTCCTCGGTGAGGCGCGTGACCGTGACCTCATCCGAGGCCGCTACGATCTTGTCGAGCGACTCGTCGGCGAGGCCCTGGATGTGCTCCATCGTGGTCTCGTAGGCGTAGTCGGCCGCATCACGCAGCATGGACTGCTCGTCGGCCGAGAGCCCGTCGAAGAAGTCCTTGTTGGCCATCGATGCCGTCACAAACCAGCCATGACCGGTAAAGATCAGGTTGGGCGACACCTCGTAGAGACCACCCGACTCGATCCAGAAGATCGGGTTTTCCTGGCCATCGATAACACCGGTCTGCAGACCGCCGTAGACCTCGCCCCAGGGCAGCGGCGTCGGGGTGGCACCGAACGCGTTGTAGGTCTCGGAGAGCAGCGGGTTGGTCATGACCCGGATCTTCTTGTTGTCGAAGTCCGCCGGGCTGGTCACGATCTCGTCGACGGT
>CAJXMI010000039.1 GCA_913056145.1 uncultured Spiribacter sp. | reverse complement strand
AGTCTGGCCAGCAATATTCCGCTGGTAGGCGGCAAGCTGCTGCAGGCCGGTGGCATGATCGGCGATATCCGCGGTGGCATGCTGCTGGATCTGCGCGAAAGTCTAGCCGGCGAGGGCGCCGTGCTCGATATTGTGCAGTCCACGCTTTACAGCACTTTTGATGATCTTGGCATTCTGCTGGATACCAATAACGATGGCTCAATCAACGCAGATGACGTCGTCATCAATCTGTTGACCAGCGACGGGACATTGCTCAGTGACTGGTCCATTGGTGACTCCATCCCGGATGAGGCCGATGCGATGCAGGTGGCTGCCGATTTGGGTGGCCAGCTGATTGGCACGGGTATCGATATCCCGCTCGCACTGGATCTGCCGGGTCTGACCTTTGATATCGACGGTGGCTTTGGCCTGGCGGCCGAGTGGGCCTATGACTTCGGCTTTGGTTTGTCAGTGAATGACGGCTTCTATTTGAAGACCAATCGGCCGGATGAGGACCCTGAATTTAGTTTCGACATCGAATTATTCCTCGATGGCACGCCCAACGACATCGAGAATCGGACACCGTTTGCCGGCAGCGGTAGCCTGCTGTTCTTTGGTGCGACGGTCAACGATCTGGGTCGGAAGACGGATTACGACACCTTTGAAGCCAGCGGCATTGAGGGCAGCCTGACGATCGATATGCAGGGCAATGCAGCAAATCGCCTGACGATCAACAGCCTTCTTGCCAATCCGACCAGCGCCTTTGTACTCGACTTTGGCCTGGATGGTTATCTGCGCCTGGGTGCGGAGTTGGCGGTTGAAGGCGTTAAGGTCCTGCCGAAGCTGGGTGCTGATATGGTGCTCGATTGGCGTTGGGAGCTGGGTGAAGATCTGGCCGCACCCAGCCTGGATATCGAGAACCTGCGCATTGATGTGCAGTCGCTGATTGGCGACTTCCTGGGCCCGATTGCCGATAAGCTGGCCGACACGCTCGATCCGATTCGCCCGCTGGTGGATGCACTGCTGCTACCGGTGCCAGGCCTGGATGTAATCTCTCCGGATGATCCGCGCCTGACCGGACTGATTAATCTGATTCTGATCTCACAGGGCGAAGACCCGATTGACTGGGCCTTCCTCGAAGCTGCGCAGGATATCCTGGCGCTGCCGGGTATTGTGAGCAATATTGCTGCCGCCGGTGGCGTGATTGAGCTGGGTGCGATCCGCGGGATTGGCACCAGCAACGTGACGTTTGAGGAATCTGCTAATTCGGTGACCAACGGCGGTGATGTAGGCTTCGACACCAGCTTCATCGATAACATTAATGTCTCGAGCGGCGGCAACTCATCGGGTAGCAGCTCCACCGAGCGCTCGGGCTTCCAGGTGCTCCCATACATCACTGACATAAGCAATTGGGCGCAAATCTTCTCAGGCGGCGATGCCACGCTGTTCACCTATGAGATGCCTCTGCTGAGCTTCGGTGCGGGATTTGATGTCACTATTGCTGAAATCCCGATTTATCCACCGATCATTGTTGAGATCGGCGCTTTTGGTAACGTTTCTGCCGAGGTTGATCTTGCCTTTGGCATGGATACCTCCGGCATCCGTCGGGCGTTTGAGACGGGTAATCCGCTGCTGGTTGCGGATGGCTTTTTTATTAATGACTTCTCACTGCCGGAGTTTAAAAACGGCGCGCCGGTAACGGGTACCGGAGGCAATGAGAAGCCTGAGCTGATGATGGACTTCAATATCGGCCTGCGCGGTGGTATTGGCATTCCGGGTGTTACCGTCGGCCTTCAGGGCAGCATTGGCGTGGGCGTTGATGTTGATCTTAATGACTTAAAAACCTACACCGTTGAGCGCGACTCTGATGGTCAGGTTGTTGACACGAGTACTGCGTCCGACGGTCGGATTCGTGGTTCAGAAATCCTTTCGATGCTTTTCTATGATCAGGGGCAGGCGCCGGATTTGATTCCGAACCCACTAAACCTGACCAACCTGGATCTGGCTGCCGATCTTGCTCTGGGTGTTTATCTAAAAGTGGGGCTTGGTTTTATTTCCACAACGCTGGAATACGACCTCTTTAATGTCAATCTCCTTACTGAGTCGTTTGATGCCCCGAACCCCGAGCCGATTTTGGGTTCGGTGGATACGGATGGCACGTTGTATCTGAACACCGGCCCTTCCGCGGAAAAGCGTTTTTATATTAATAATGAGGACACAGCCGAACGCCTGACGCTGAGTGGTACCAGCGGTAAGGTCGATGTCATGTTTAATGACACTTATTACCACCGCTTCGAGGATGTTACCTCGGTGGTGCTCGAAATGGGTGAAGGCAACGATTTTCTTGACGCTGAGAATCTTCGCGACATTCCCGTTTATGTCGATACCGGCAACGGTAACGACACGGTCAAACTAGGTCGCGCCGGTGGTATTGCCTATGCGCCAAGCGGTAACAATACCTTTACGGCGCATGCACAGGCCACCGGGAATGCGCTGCTTTTTGCGGGGTCGGGTAATGATGTTCTGACCGCGGGCGGCGGTGATGATGTACTGGTCGGCGGCCGTGGTGAAAACGTGCTGACCGCGACCGCGGGTAACAATACTTTCTACGTTGGCGATGATCTTAACCGGGTGACCGGTGGCGCCGGCGCCGATACTTATGTCTTCATTGGCGAGATGGGCGCGAACCGCATCGTTGATGATGAGGGACAAAACGTCTACGAGTTCACCGGCTCACTGCCCATTCTGCCGATGTTCCCATCGGATAATAACGGTGATTTTGTTAACAATGGCACGTTTGCCCCCGGTAATTCTCCTGGCATCGAGTATCTCGGGTCATTCTTGCAGGATAGCGATGCCACGTTGCAGATCGAGCTTGCCGGCGTCACGGTGGGTACCGAGTACGATCGGGTGGTGGTGGCCAACCGCGCCTCGCTGAACGGCAACCTCGAGGTGGTCCGCCTGGAGGACCCCGAGACCGGTGAGCGCTTTGAGCCGGCCGTGGGCGATACCTTCATGTTCCTGACCTACGACTCGCTGCAGGGCGACTTCGATGCCATGACCGGCCTTGAATTCACTACCGAGGGCGGCGAGACGCGGCACTTTGTGGTCGAGGAAGTGGCCGGCGGCGGTGCACTGCAACTGCGAACGGTCGCCGGCGAGTTGCCGGAACAGCCCGATGATGAAGGCAAGGAGTTCCTCTATAACGGCAGCTTCTTCGATACGGTGGAGCGTGAAGGCAACAACTTCCGTGTCAACGTGCAGAACGGCACCGGCCCCCTGAGCCTGTCCACCGGTACGGATGTGTTTGATGCGAGCAAGTTTGGTGATACACCGCTGGTGCTTGAGCGCGGCGCTGGCGACGATCTCTACCGCATCAGCATGGGCAACAGCCTGCAGGATGGCCAGGAGCGCATCATTGAGTTGAAGGACCCGAACGGTGCTACCGGTTTTGATGAGCTGGTCGTCAATCTGCCCGATGTCGGCAATGCCGGTGAGCAGGTTGTCGAAATGGGCGATGGCTACCTGAAGGTCGGCAACGAGACGCTAAAATTCGATGACGGCCTTGATCTGATCACCCTGCGCGGTGATGAATTCACCGTGAAATCAGCAGATGAGTCAGGCATTGAGCTGCGCGCGGATGGCGCTGGCGAGGCCGGCAATCTGCTGGCCGGCGTGGGCATTCGCCTGGAGGGCGAGCGGGTGACGGTCGAGTCGGATCTGGCCGCGCATTTCATCGATATTGACGTGACCGAGTCACTCACGCTCGGCGGCAACTTCACGGCCCCGGAGGGTGTGGTTTTTGCCGCCGACAACAAGCAGCTTACGGTTAGCCGATTGACCGATGAGTCTGGCGTCGGTGAGGGTGGCAGCAGTGGTGATGCCACGCCGCAGGCACCGATCGAGATCGTGACCAATACGGTGGACACCGCCGTGCTGCAGAGCATGAGCGGGCCCGAAGAGGTCATCAATATCCGCCCGCTGGATCCGAACCGGGAAATCCTGATCGGTGCTGCCGAGCGCAATGATGCCGGGATTCTGTTCCTTAACAGCGAGGAGGTCTCGCGCATCGATATCCAGGAGCTGGTGATCGGTGACCCGGAAACCCTGGCGGAAGAGGCATCTCCGCTCGCCGTCAATATCGAGGTGGGTGTCGCGGACGATCCGGATACCGACGACATCGTCGAGGGCATTGACTTCTCGATGCCGGTCACGATCCGCGCGCAGGGTGACGGTGCCAGCATCCTCCTGAGCGGTGCGCTGACCGGCAAGGGCCTCAAGGTCTTTGGCCCGGGCAACACGACAACGCTTGAAGATGCCGCCATCGAGCAATCCGGTGACGTGCTGCTCGATGACCGCGTCATTCTGGAGGGCGATGCCAGCATCAGCGCCGGTGCGGGTGAGGGCGAGAGTGGTGACATGACTGTCACGGGCGGCCTGAGCGCCAGCGAGGACGACACCGATCTGGTGATCTCGGCGCAGGATGGCGATGTGCACTTCCAGGGCGTGATTGACGACGAGGCCGGCCATCACCTGGTCAGCCTGACCATCAACGACGCCGATAATGTCACCTTTGACAACGCCATCACGATCGACGGCGATATCGTGATCAACGCCGATGGCAATGTCCGTTTTGAGTCGACCGTCGATATCCTTGAGGGTGGCAGCCTCACGATCACCGGGGCACAGGATGTGCACTTTGGGGGTGAGACAACGGTGACCGGCGACGGCGAGGCGGTGACGATCAGTGCGACCGGCGCACTGACCATGGCCGCCGGCGATACGATTGCCGAGTCCGCATTCCTCAAGGTTGAAAACAGCGGTGACGACGGGGTCATCAATATCGAGATGGGGGGTGACATGTCCGTTACCACCCTCGATGCGGGCAGCCGCATCCGTCTTGACGCGAGCGGTGGCGCGGCGCTGAACGCGCTGGGCGATGTGCGCGGCGAGGCGGTCAACCTCACCACGAGCACCCTCGAGCTGGGCACAACCGGTGTGACGGTGCGCGACGAGGCGCGCTGGCTGCCGCTCAGCATCGATCCCTACCTGGTGCAGGTGGTCAGCAGCAGCGTTGACGAGGTCGTCTATCTGAACGGCGGGCGCAACGACATCCGCATATCGGCAGCGGAGGGGGACTATCTGCTGGATCGGCTGAGCTTTGCGCCCAATGTGCTGCTCTACGAGCCCGACGGTGTCTTTGACACCGATGAGGTCGTACGGCGCACGTTTACCGACGTCACCTACGACCTGGCGCGGCGCCCGGCGACGGGCGTGGATGACCGCAACGACGACCTGCGGCGGCCACTGCGGGCCCCGGCCCGCGAGACCGACGGGCTGCTGCAGCTCAGCGTGACGCGGGCACTCGACATCGCACCGGCCTTCAATCTCGATGCCCTGGCACCGGTCAGCTCACTGCTGGGTCGCCTGCCGGCCGTCCAGCCGCTGGGCACGGGGGAGTTGCTGGATAGCGATTATTTCTACGATGTATTTACCGATGAATTCGAGCCGACGTTCTAGGCGCGGCTTTGCAAGCAACAGGAGACTCTGATGTTCAAAAAACTGGTACCCGTCAATCGCGAGCGCCATGGCGCCATGGCCATCGAGGCCATCGACGGCTTTGGCTTTGCGAAGGACTTTCACCTGGCCTCGCTGATGGTGCACGAGTTCACCCGGGCCGCCTCGGTCTACCCGATCGTGTTTGTCGAAGACCCCAATGCCGATACCTTTCGGCCGATCGTCCTGCTGGGACTGGATGCCGGCGAGAACCTCTTTGTGGGCGAGGACGGCAAGTGGCAGGCCTCGTATATCCCGGCGATCATTCGCCGGTACCCGTTTGCGCTCGCCCGCACCGCCGAGGACGGGCAGTTCACGGTGTGTGTTGACGAGGATAGCCCGCTGCTGGCGGACAAGGCCGACCGCGGCCAGAAGCTCTTTGGCGATGACGGTGAGCCCACCGAGGTCATTGACCGGGTCAAGCGCTATCTGGGCGAGCTCCAGCAGATGGAGCTGTTCACGCAGGGGTTCTGCGAGCTCCTGTCGCGCCACAACCTGTTCACACCGCTCAATATGCGGGTGCGCCAGGGGGATGCACTCAAGCAGATCACCGGTTGCTATGTGGTCAACGAGGAGCGGCTCAACAACCTCTCCGACGCGGCCTACCTCGAGATGCGCGAAAAGCGTTACATGGCGGCGGTCTATGCCCATCTGACATCGCTCTCGCAGATCGAGCGGCTCTCGATGCTGAAAGACGGGGTGGTCTCGCTCACGCCAGCCGAAGCCGAGGCTAAAGAGGCCGCGAGTGATGCCGGCGCCGACACCGACCCCGGCAGCGGCAACGGGCGCAAGGGTGGCCGCGGGAAGCGTGCCGGCGGTAAGGCGGCCGGCAACAAAGACGGCCAACTGCATTGAATGACCGCCAGGCGGTCGACAACGAGGTGACACACGCCATGAGACCCATTCTTTTGACCGGAGCCGCTGCCGTGCTGCTTGGCCTGTCCATGCCTGGCGGGGCCGTGCGCGCAGCCGAAACGGCGGGTGACGCCTCGGGCGCCGGGGATGCCCTGACCCAGCGCGCGGTGCTTGAGCGACTGCTGCGTGACAATCCCCGGGCGCAGGCATCGCGGCTTGAGGCCGACATCGCCGGCACGCAGGTGGATTTTGAGGAAGGGGCCTATCAGGCCTCGTTCTTCTCGCGCCTGCAGCGCAGTGACGAGGAGCGGCCCAACAGCGCCGAGGATGAGGCCACCGAGGTCTTTGACAGCGGCATCACGACCTTCAAAGAGCAACGCACCGAGCTCGAGTTCGGCGTCCGGGCGCCATTGCGCACGGGTGGTGAGTTCTCGCTGGCGTTCAGTGGGGTCGAGCGCGACAACACCTACACCGAGGAGATCCAGCCGGGGGCCTCGGAGTACGTGGGTGGCGTTGATGTGAGCCTGCGCCAGCCCCTGTGGCGCAACCTCATGAGCCGCGAGCGCGAGCTGCTGATCGATCAGGCCGAGGCGGGCGAAGCTCGCTCGCGCGAGCAGTCGCGTCAGCAGCTGCTGGAGGTGGCCTTTCAGGGTTTGCGCCAGTACTGGCTGGTGCATCGTCGCCAGCAGTTTCATGCCATTGATGCAACGGCACTCGAGACAGCTCGCGATACGGTTGCGGTTACCCAGCAGTTGGTGGACGGCGGCATACAGCCCGCGCTAGCCGCCATGGAGGTCGAGGCTCGCGTGATCGAGCGCGAGGCCGAGCTTCGCCGCTCGGCATCGGCGATGGCGGAGGCCCGCGCCGAGCTCGCCATCTTGCTCAATCGCGAGGGCGAGGGCGAGGCCATTGAGCGTTTCGAGGCCATCGATACGCCCGAGACACGCCTTATCGAGCGCCCGGCAAGCCTCAAGCTCTACGCCACCCAGGTGCTCGGACAGTGGCCGCAGTTCCGGGCGGCCCGCCTGACCCGCGAGGCCGAGACCCATCAGCTGGATCTGGCCCGCGAATCGGGCAAGCCCACGCTCGACATGGTGCTTGGATACTCGACCTCGGCACTGGATCGCAGCAGCAGTGAGGCCTTGGGGGATAGCTTTGATAGCCGTCACCCGAGCTGGTATTTCGGGTTTGAGCTGGATGTCAAAATCGGCGCCAACCAGCAGAGCGACGCCCAGGCGAATGCCGCGGTCATGCGCATGACCCAGGCGGATGTCGATATGCAGGCCACCCGGGTCAGTGTGCTCAACCGACTGCGCACGCGCCTTGAGCAGGCCGAGTCCGCACATGAGCAGATGCAGCTCATGACCCGCCGTGAGACGCTGCAGGAGGCCATCTACCGCGAGCAGGAGGGGCGCTTTCAGGCCGGCCAGATTGCGGCCAATGCCCTGCATGACGCCATGGATGATCTGATTGACGTGCAGCGCAAGGCGGTCGATGCGCGGGTGGCCTATCAGCTGGCGCTGATCGCGCTGCGCCTCGTCGAAGGCAGTCTGTTTGCCGAGTACGGCCTCGATGCGCTGGCGGATGGCCTGGCCACCCCGGCCAACCCGCCCCGGCTCGAGTTGATTGACGCGACCGATCTGTGAGGCGGGGGGTGATGCGATGCGGGCCGGGGCTGTTGCTTTTGCTCCTGGTCAGCCTGACGGCAGCGGCAGCGCCCTACTCCGGTGTCTTCGAGGGGGTCAGCACGCGATCACTGGCGCTTGATGCGAGCGGCGTCGTCGCCGAGGTGCAGGTCGCTGTTGGTGATCGCGTTACCGAGGGCGAGGTGCTGCTCGAGCTCGAGAGCAATGCCGAGCGGCTCGAGATGCAGCGCCGACGGCTGCAGTGGGAGGACCGCAGCGAGCTTGCCGCGCTTGAGCGCCAGGTCGAGGTTCGGCGCGAGCGCTACGGCATTCTCGAGCGCCTGCACGAAGAGGGCCGTGCCGTCAGCCGCGAGCAGCTGCTGACCGCCGAGCTCGAGCTTGTCAGCGCCGAGACCGCGCGCGAGCAGGCCCGGCTGCGCGAATCCCGCGAGGCGCTTGAATACCAGCTGGCCGAGGCGGCCTATGAGAGCCGCCAATTACGCACGCCCATCGCCGGGATTGTGGCACGGATCGAGCGCAAGCCCGGGGAGTGGCTTTCGACCGGCGAGGGTGCGCTTGAGGTGGTGGACCTGAGCGCGCTCGTCCTTCGTGTCAATGTCCCGGAAGGCATGGTGCGCGGGCTGCGTCATGGCGAGACGATGCCGCTGACGCTCAGCGACGGGCGCACGGCGGAGGCGGTTTTGACACGCATTGCCCCGGTGGCCGATGCCGCCACGGGTCTGGTTGAACTGCGGTTTCGTCTGGATAACACGAACCTTGGTGCGCGCCCCGGTATGGAAGGTCAGGTGAACCTGGGGGCCACACTTTGAGCGATCGGGTCAGTGTGGTTATCGAGGGGCTCCAGGCCCTGCGGGCATCGGCCGATCACGAATCGCGCGGGGCCTATTGGTCGGCGTACTGCCGGTTGGTAAGAGAGCTTTGCGTGGCCGACGAGGCCATGGTGGTACAGCAACGGGCCGGACGGCTTGAGATTCGTGGTCATGCGGCGGGCGCCACCCGGGCGCCGGCCGGCGCAGCGGCCGATGCCACGCTGCCCGACTGGGCCCCCCCGCTGCTCGCGCGCGCGACGGAGCGGGGCTTTGCCATCAGTCCGGATGGCGCCGATGCCGACCCTGGGGCGCGGGTGGCCGTCCCGTTGGCCGGTGTGGATTCCGCCTGCCTGCTGTTGTGCCTGGCACCCGCCCAGGTCCCGCGGGTCAACGAGCTGCTGTTGCGCGCCCGGCTGGTGGCCGACATGACGCCCGACGCGGGTCTGTCCCACTCAACGGTCGGTGATGGGTTGCTGGCCGAGTATCTGCAGCTGATCGCCCGCCTGCACCGGCATGAGCGCTTTGCCACGGCGGCCTATGCACTGGTCAATGGCCTGGTCAGTCAGGATCCGGCGATCGGTCTTGCCGTGCTGGGCTGGCGTGAAGGGGCTTATATCAAGGCGCGGGCTATCAGTCACCACGACCGCTTTGAGCGCCGGACGGAATGGGTCAAGCGCCTCGAGGCGGCGCTTGAGGAGTCGGCCGATCAGGATCAGCCGGTTGCCTATCCGGACGCGGATGCGGCCGATCCGGCAACGGGGGGCGCCCTGATCAGCCGGGCCCACCAGCAGCTTGCCGTCCAGACCGGGGCGCAGGGCGTCTTTACCCTGCCCATCGGGGATATGGGGGATGAGGGCGAGATGGTCCTGCTGGTCATGAGTTATGACGCGCCCATCAATCCCGCGCAGCAAAATCGTCTGCGCCTGCTGGTCGAGCTGATCCACCCGCTCATGTCGCGGCTCCGGCGCGGTGATGCCCCGCCCTGGCGACGGGCGGGGGATTGGCTGCGCCGCGGTGCGGGCTGGGCCCTTGGCTCGGACCGGCTGGTCCTCAAGGCGCTGTCGCTGGTGCTGTCGGCCGGATTGCTCTATGGCGTTTTCGGCACGCTGCCGCACCGCGTGGAGGGCAGCGCGAGCCTGGTCACCGACGAGACACGCCTCTACGCGGCCCCGTTCGAGGGCCGTATCGAGGCGGCCGCCTTCAACCCCGGTGAGCCGGTGGCGGCGGGCACGGTGCTGGCCCGCATGGATATCGAGGATCTGCTGCTGCAGCGCGGCGAGCTGCAGGCCGATCTGCGGCGCCAGGCCGCCGAGGTGCGCCGGGCGCGTGCCGTTGGCGAACTGGTCGACGCCGAAATTGCCAGTGCGCGGGCCGAACAGGCCCGGGCGCGGCTCGCCCGCATCGAGGCCCGCCTTGGCCAGGCCGTCATTACGGCCAGCATGGATGGCGTGGTGGTGGAAGGCGAGCGTCAGGCGCTCCTGGGCCGTCCGGTCCGCCAGGGTGACCCGCTGTATCGGCTGGCCCGGCTTGAGGGCATCTATCTGAAGATCGAGGTGCCCGAAGCCGATGTGCATTTCCTGGAGCCCGGCGAGACGGGCGAGTTTGTCTTTTTGAGTCGGCCGGGGGTAACCGTCCCGCTGGAGGTGGCCCGCATTATCCCCATGGCGCGCGTCAATGCGGGCAGCGGCGCCGTATTTGAAGTGGTGGCCAAGCCGCTCGAGCCCGCCAGTGACTGGTGGCGGCCGGGCATGGAGGGGGTGGCCCGTATCGACCAGGGTCCGCGCTCGGTCTTCTGGGTGATTGGCCATCGCCTGGTCAATCGACTGCGAGTGTGGCTCTGGTGGTAAGCGAGTCCTGGCATCGAATTGCCGATCTGCACCTGGGGCTGCTGCCCAGTGTCGAGGTGCACAAGCAGGTCTATCGTGGCGAGACCTGGTACGTACTCGAAGAACCGGGCTCGGGCCGCTATTTTCGACTGCGCCCGGCGGCCTATCGCTTTGTCTGCGAGCTGGACCCCGATGTGACGGTGGCCGAGGTCTGGCAGCGGGCCCTCGCCGATTACCCCGAGGAGGCACCGGGCCAGGACGAGGTCGTCCAGCTCCTCTCGCAGCTGCATCATGCCAATCTGCTCTTTTTCAGAACCCCCGGCGATCATGACGCGATCTTTCGACGCTATCGCAAGCAGCGCGGCCGCGAGCGGCTGGGCCAGCTCATGGCCATCCTCTATCTGCGAGTGCCGCTGTGGAACCCCGATCGCTTTCTCAATCGCTGGCGCGGCTGGCTGACGCCGCTGTTCGGGCCCGCGATGCCGGTGGTCTGGGGGCTTGCCATGCTGTTCTTTGGCAAGGTGGCGATCGAGCACTGGGACCGGCTCTGGGCGGCGGGGCAGGGCCTGCTGGCGCCAGGCAACCTGCCGCTGCTGTATCTGAGCATTTTTGTCCTCAAGATCTTCCATGAAATGGCCCACGCCATCGTGTGCAAGCGCTATGGCGGCGAGGTGCATTCCATGGGAGTCATGTTCATAGTCTTTACCCCGCTGCCGTATATCGATGCCAGTGCCAGCTGGTCGATGCGGGGGCGCTGGCATCGCGCCTATGTGGGGGCGGCCGGCATGATCGTCGAGCTGGTGCTGGCGGCGCTGGCGGCCTGGGTGTGGGCGTATACCGGGCCCGGATTCGTGAACAGTCTCGCCTTCAATCTGATGCTGGCGGGCTCGATCTCGGCGCTGCTGTTCAATGGCAACCCGCTGCTGCGCTTTGATGCCTATTACATCCTGACCGACCTCGTGGAGCTGCCCAATCTGTATCAAAAGGCGGCCCAGCAGTGGTTCTACTACGGCGATCGTTTCCTGTATGGAACCGATCGAGCCGAGTCGCCGGCGCGCTCCACGCGCGAGGCGGCCTGGTTTACAGGCTATGGCCTGCTCAGTGTCATCTACCGGCTGTTCATCATGGTCACGATCGCCTTTCTGGTGGCCGACATCTGGTTGGGGCTTGGCCTTTTGATGGTCATTTTGATGGCGTTCATCTGGGTGCTGATCCCTGCGGGCCGCCTGATTCGGTATCTGCTGCAAAACCCCCGGCTGGCGCGCAACCGCGGGCGGGCGATGGCCGTGACGGTGCTGCTCACCGGTGTGCTGGTGACCGGGCTGGGGATCATGCCGGTGCGGGATGCCGTCAAGGCCCCCGGTGTGGTCCTGTCAACGAATACCCAGCCCCTTTTTACGCGCGCGGCAGCGCGCCTTGCCGCGGTCCATGTCCGTGATGGGCAGTGGCTTGAGGCCGGCGATCGCCTGGTCACCCTGCAAAGCGAGCCGCTTGAGCAGGAGCTGCGGCTGGTGGGCGAACAGCTGCGTGAGGCGGAGTGGCTCTACCGCCAGGCACTGGAGGTGGATCAGCTTGACCCGGCCGGTTTCATGCAGCAGGCCGATGCGCTGCGCGAGCGCCAGGCGACCCTGCAGGCGCGCATCGCGGGCCTCGACATGCGCGCGGGGATTGCCGGGCTGTGGCAGGGCCAGCGGCTGAGCGAGCGGCTCGGCACGCACATCGCGCCGGGCGAGCAGTTGGGGACGCTGGTGGATACCCGTGGCTACCGATTTACGGCCGTGATCGGACAGGCGGCGGCCGCTGCATTGTTCGGGCGCCCGCTTGAAGAGGCCGAGGTGCGGTTGTGGAGCCAGAACGCGGAACCGATTCGGGTCACCCGCCTGCGCCTGGTGCCGTTTCAAAAGCGCGAGCTGCCCTCGGAGGCGCTGGGCATTGCCGCCAATGGGCCCATTCAGACCACGGTTGACGAGCAGGGCCGCGCGCTGGCGCGCGAGTCATTTTTTGAGCTGCATGCCGAGCTGCCCGACGACGGCGTGGTGCGTCTAGCCCATGGCATGACAGGCATCCTGCGCCTGCAGATTGACGCCAGCCCGCTGGCGGTTCAGCTCTATCGTCAACTGCGTCAGGCCCTGCAGCGGCGCTATGGCCTCTAATCCGGTCTGGTTCGAGGCCCCGCCCGCGCGTCATGATCAGGCGGCATTGCGCTGGCTGCGCTGGCCGTGGTCAGTGGCCAAGGCACTGGGCGAGCCGCTGCGCCTTCGACGCTATCGTGCCGAGGTCGCGCAGGTGGCGGCGAGGGCACAGGTGCTCAGCCTTTCCGACGAGGCGCTCAAGGCGGCGCTGCGCGTGCAGCAACGGGCTGTGCGCAGTCAGGTGCTGGCCGGGGTGGGCGAGCGGGCCGCGCTGCTCGAGGCGCTGGCCCTGCTGCGCGAGGCGAGCGTGCGTTGTCTGGGGGTGCGCCCTTATCGCGTCCAGCTGATGGCGGCGCTCGCCATGCTGGACGGGCATTTCGTGCAGCTGGCGCCGGGGGAGGGCAAGACGCTGACCATTGCGCTGGCGGCGGTCATGACGGCCTGGCTGGGCCGGCCCTGTCATGTCATGACTGCCAACACCTATCTGGCGGCGCGTGATGCCGAAGAGATGGCACCCCTGTTTGCCTTCTGCGGGCTGGGCGTCGCCACCTTGACCGATGATCCCGACCGTACCGCTCGCGCCCGGCAGTATGCCGCGGCGATTGTCTATGGGACCGCGCAGCAGTTTCTGGCGGACTACCTGCGCGACCGCATTGCGCTGTCGGCGCGGCTAGAGCGCTTTGAGGTGGCGCTGTCACGGGCCACCGGGTCGGCGCCGGATGTGGTCATGCGCGGCCTGGGTTCGGCCATCGTTGACGAGGCGGACAGCATTCTGGTCGACGAGGCGAACACGCCATTGATCATCTCCGGGCCCAAGCCGGATCCCGGCTTGTTCGAGGCGGTGACGCAGGCGCATGCCCTTGCCGGGCAGCTGGTCGCAGGCCGGCATTATCGACTGGATGAGACCTTTCGCGACATCCAGTTCAGCGAGGCAGCCGTCCCGCTGCTGGACCGCGCCCGCGCTGCCATGCCGGGGCCGTGGCGCAATGAAAAGCGCTTCGAGCACATCCTGCGTCAGGCACTGCTGGCCCGGGATTACTATCGGCGTGACGAGCACTACATCGTCCAGGACGACAAGGTGGTGATCGTGGACGAGCGCACCGGGCGGCCCATGCCGGAGCGCAGCTGGAGCCATGGGCTGCATCAGGCGGTCGAGTGCCAGGCCGGCGTCCCGATGACCGACCCTAACGAAACGCTCGAGCGGATGAGTTTTCAGAATTTCTTCTGCGCCTATGCGCGTCTGGCGGGGGCTAGCGGCACCCTGCACAACCTCGAGCGTGAACTGGCGGTGGTGTATGGCGCGGCCATCCAGCGCATCCCCACGCGACGGCCGCTGCGGCGGCGCATGCATCCCCTTCAGGTGTTCGTGGACGCCCAGGAGAAATGGCAGGCCATTGCCGATGACGTGGCGCGCCTTCATGCCGATAACCGCCCGGTGCTGGTGGGCACGCGGCGGGTCGAGGACAGCGAACGGCTGGCGCAGGCCCTGGCCCGGCGCGGCATTCATGCCGCCCTGCTGAACGCCCGGCATCCGGCTGCTGAAGCCGAGATCGTGGCGTGTGCCGGCGAGCCCGGGCAGGTCACCGTCGCCACCAACATGGCGGGGCGAGGTACGGATATTCGCGTGACGGAGAGGGTCGAGTCGCAGGGCGGCCTCGTTGTGATCCTGTGCGAGCCGCACGGGGCCGCGCGTGTCGACTGGCAGCTGTATGGCCGCAGCGCGCGGCAGGGTCAGGCCGGCGAAGCGCATGCCTACGTCAGCGCCGACGATGTCGTGCTGCGCCACCCTCTGCCGTTGGCAAGGCTGTGGCTAAAGCCTTTGTGGCGGCCTGC
>CAJXMI010000038.1 GCA_913056145.1 uncultured Spiribacter sp. | reverse complement strand
GGGGGGCGAGCCGCGGGTCTGGCCGATATCGACGGCCGCCGCCGGTGCCGGCGAGCGCGAGGGCAGCGCTGCCACGCCGCGGGGCTGGCATCGCATCCGCCTGTGTATCGGTGCCGGACAGCCGGAGCATGCGGTATTTGTCGGCCGGCGCCCCACCGGCGAGGTCTACTCCGAGCAACTTCGTGCGGCGGCACCGGAGCGTGACTGGATCCTCACCCGTATCCTCTGGCTCACGGGCAGCGAGCCGGGGCGCAATCGCGGCGGCAATGTCGATACGCTTCGCCGCTTCATTTACATCCACGGCACCGCCGATGAGGCCACTATTGGCCAGCCGGTGTCCGCTGGCTGCATCCGCATGCGCAATGCGGATCTGCTGGCGCTCTTTCCCGAGTGCCGGCCCGGCATGCCCGTTCGGATCACGGAGAGCTCATGACACTGGGGCCGCTCATGCTGGGCATCAACGGCACCGAGCTGCTCGGCGAGGAGTGTGAGCGGCTGCGACACCCGGCCGTGGGGGGGGTGCTCTTATTTGCTCGCAACTCCGAAAGGCCCGAGCAGCTCGCCCGCCTCAGCGTCGAGATCCGCGCATTGCGCACACCACCGCTGCTCATCGCGGTGGACCAGGAGGGCGGGCGTGTGCAGCGATTCAGGGAAGGCCTGACGGCGTTGCCGGCTGCCGCGCGGTTTGGCAAGGCGCATGCGAGCGCTCCCGCACTGGCCCGCGAGGCGGCGTTTCAGGCGGGCTGGCTGATGGCCGCCGAGCTACGGGCCCTCGGTATTGATTTCAGCTTTGCCCCGGTACTCGACATTGATCGGGGTATCAGTCGAGTGATTGGCGATCGTGCCTTCGCCGGCGAGCCCGAGGTGGTGGCTGCGCTGGCCCTTGCCTGGGTGCGGGGTGCCCGTGCCGCCGGCATGATTTCGGTGGGCAAGCACTTCCCGGGGCATGGTGGAACCGCCCCCGACTCGCACCACGAAGCAGCGCTTGATCACCGCGAGCTGGCTGACCTCGCCCATGCCGATCTGTTGCCTTTCCGGCGATTGATCGACAACGGGCTCGCCGCGGTGATGCTGGCCCACGTGATTTTTCCCGCCGTGGATCGTCGCCCGGTCGGGTACTCCGCGCCCTGGGTGCGCTATCTGCGCGACGCGCTCGGGTTCGGCGGTGCGATCTTCAGCGATGACCTGGAAATGGCAGCGGCGGCGGAGGCGGGCGGGCTTGCCGAGCGCGTTGCCAGCGCGCTTGCCGCCGGCGCCGACATGGCCATTCTGGGCAATGCCGGCCGCGCCGCCGATGCCGTCCTCGATACCATCGAGCGGCCGGGGGCGTCGCATGCCCTGCGCCTTGCGCGTCTGCACGGGCGCGACGGGCAATCACTGACGGCGCTCCAGGCCGGCGCGCCCTATCGTGCCGCGCGGGCCCTGCTAGCCGAGCTATGAGCACCCCGCTATACTTGCGGGTTTAGTCAAGGCGGGGGTCGGAATGACGCAGGGCGTGGAACTCACTCAGGAAGAGCTCGAAGGCGTGGTCGCCCGGGCGGAATGCCTGCATGATCCCGCCGCGGTGGATGCGGCGCTCGATACCCTGGCGCAGGGCCTGAGCGGTGCACTGGCGGACCGCCGGCCTCTGCTGCTCGGCGTCATGACGGGTGCCATGGTGCCGCTCGGACGCCTGCTCGGGCGGCTCCACTTCCCGCTCGAAGTCGACTACATCCATGCCACGCGCTATCACAAGACCACGACGGGCCGCGAACTGGTCTGGCTGGCGCGCCCGCAGACACCCCTGCGTGATCGCCATGTGGTCCTCGTGGATGACATCCTCGATGAGGGGCATACCTTTCGCGGGCTGCTCGCGGCGTGTCAGGAGGAGGGGGCCGCCAGCGTGCACACGGCCGTGCTGGCCGACAAGCCCAACCCCGGCCGGGTGCCGGGTCTCGAGGCCGACTTTGCCGGCCTCACGGTGCCGGAGCGCTATGTCTTTGGTGTCGGCATGGACTACAAGGGCTATCTGCGCAACCTCAACGCCATTTACGCCGCTCCCCGCGACGACGAGGACTGAGCGCGCGGCCCGCTACTGCTCGGGCGCTACCGGCTCAACCGGCTCGACCGGGTCAACGCGAATGATGACCCCCATAACGGGGTGATCCAGATAGTGTTGCTCGGCGCTGCGCATGCGCCGGCTGGTATCAAGCACCCAGAAGGCCGCATCGGTATCGGGGCGCTCAGCCGTCGCCGGAGCGGGCCGGGGCGGCGCCGGGCGCTGCAAGCGCACCTCGGCATGAAGAAAGCGACTCAGATAGACCCGGAGTGTGCCTTGGGGGAGCGCAATGCCTTGCGCGCTGCTGCGATCGAGCCCCGGCTGCTCCCAGGCCGCATGCCAATCCACCCGAAACCCCTCGCGGCTATCAATGCGCCTTGCGGCGCCTGCCAGCCGGAGTTCGGACTCCGGCAGACGCGCAAACCCAAGCCCCGTGGTGCCCGGTGCCCGCAAGGGCCAGGCGAGCCCGTCGATCGGCGCGAGCGGCTCGCTGCGCGGGATTTCCTGATAGTCAGCGCCAACCGGGGGCTGGCTGAAGACAATCGCTTCCACGCGATACCGCGGCGGTGCCTCGTCGCTGTCGGCACTCTGCTGCGCGGCCACGGGTGCGGCCGCGGCGGCGAGCATCAGCCAGGCACCAAAGCTGACGGCCAGTCGGCATGGGTATCCGGTCACGCAGTCTATCCTCCTACCGGCTCAGGTCAGGCAGCCTCGCGAAGGGTGATGTTCGCGAGAATCTGCTCGACAAGCTCGATGCGCTCGTCGGCGCGTTCGGTCTCGGCCTTGAAGCGAAGGCGCTCCTGGCCCTCCAGACGATACACCGCCGGTTGTTCCTGAACCATGCGCACCAGCGCTGCCGCGTCCACATGCGGTTCGGCGCCAAACTGTACGATTCCGCCGCCGGGACCCACCTCGATGCGCTCGATACCCAGTGCCCGGGCGCGCTGGCGCAGCCTGGCGACGGCGATCAGGTTGCCGGCCGGTTCCGGCAGCAAGCCGAAGCGGTCAATCATCTCGACCTGCAGCTCGCGCAGGGCCGCATCGGTCTCGGCACTGGCAATGCGCTTGTACATCACCAGCCGCGTGTGGACATCCGGGAGGTAGTCCTCGGGGAGGAGGGCCGGTACGTGCAGATCCACCTCGGTGTTCTCGGCAAGGGGCTTTTCAAGGGCCGGCTCACGCCCGGACTTGAGGGACTGCACCGCGCGCTCGAGCAGTTCGTTGTACAGGCTGAATCCCACCTCATGAATCTGGCCGCTCTGGCCCTCGCCAAGCAGTTCGCCGGCACCCCGGATCTCGAGGTCATGGCTGGCAAGGGTAAAGCCGATACCCAGATCCTCGAGTGAGGCAATGGCCTCGAGTCGCTTCACGGCATCCGGGGTCTGGCTGCGCCGGGGTGGGGCAAGCAGATAGGCGTAGGCGCGGTGATGGGAGCGACCAACACGACCCCGGAGCTGATGCAGCTGGGCGAGGCCCAGCCGATCGGCGCGGTTGATGATGATGGTATTGGCGGTGGGCACATCGATGCCGCTCTCGATGATCGTGGTGCACACCAGAATGTTGTCGCGCTGGTGGTAGAAATCGAGCATGACCCGTTCAAGCTCGCGCTCGGGCATCTGACCATGCGCGGTGCGGATGCGCGCCTCGGGCATGAGCTCGGCGAGCTGCTCGGCGACGCGCTGAATGCTCTCGACATCATTGTGCAGGAAATAGACCTGACCGCCGCGATGCAGCTCGCGCAGACATGCCTCCCGGATCAGTGCATCGTCCCACTCGTTGATAAAGGTCTTGACCGCGAGCCGCCGCGCCGGTGGCGTGGCAATAATCGAGAGATCGCGCAAGCCGGCGAGCGACATGTTAAGCGTGCGCGGAATGGGCGTTGCCGTGAGCGTGAGGACATCGATGCTGGCGCGCATGCGCTTGAGGGCCTCTTTCTGGCGCACCCCGAAGCGGTGTTCCTCGTCAATGATCACAAGGCCCAGGTTGGCGAGCTTGACCGAGCGCTGGAGCAGCTTGTGCGTGCCGATCACAATGTCGATCCGCCCCGACTCGAGCTCGGCGAGAATCCGGGCCTGCTCGGACGCCGACTGAAACCGCGACAGCTGCGCGATGCGCACCGGCCAGTCCGCAAAGCGGTCGGAGAAGTTCTGGTAGTGCTGCTGGCAGAGCAGTGTTGTCGGCACCAGCACCGCGACCTGACGGCCCGACTGCACGCCGGCAAAGGCCGCGCGCATCGCCACCTCCGTTTTGCCAAAGCCCACATCGCCGCAGATCACCCGATCCATGGGGCGGCCGCGCTGCAGATCCTGGAGGACGGCATGAATGGCAACGTCCTGATCGGGCGTCTCCTCGAACGGGAACTGGGCGGCGAAGCGGGCATAATCATCCTCGGGCACCTCATGCGGCTCGGCGGCCTGCGCCTCGCGCCGGGCATAGATGTCCAACAGCTCTGCAGCCACGTCCCGGGCCTTTTCGGCCGCCCGCCGGCGCGCCTTCTCCCACTGTCCGCTCCCGAGCCGGTGCAGGGGGGCATCGGTGGTGTCGGCGCCGGTATAGCGGCTGATCAGATGCAGGCTCGATACCGGCACGTAGAGCTTATCGCCGGCCGCGTACTCAAGCGTCAGAAATTCGGTATCGACCCCGTCCACGGTGAGCGTCTGCAGTCCCTGGTAGCGGCCCACACCGTGCTGTTCATGAACCACCGGGGCGCCTGGGTGCAAATCGGTAAGATCGCGGATCACCGACTCCGGGTCACGCTGCGGGGCCGAGCGCCGACGGCGCTGCTCGGCGCGCTCCACAAACAGGGCTGCCTCCGGGACCACGGCAATCCCCGGCGCCAGCAACCGGAAGCCCTCGTCCAATGGGGCAACGGCAAGCCCGAGCGCGGGTGGAGCGGCCCGGAACTCGTCCCACGAGTCCACCGCTTGCGGTCGCAGTCCCGCTGTGGCCAGGCGCTCGCGCAGTGCCTCGCGCCGGCCGGCGGTCTCTGCGGTAAAGAGCACCGGCCCCTCATGCCCGGCGATGTATTCGTTCAAAGCAACGAGGGCGCTATCCTCGGGCCGGGCCGGCGCAAGATCGGGAAGCGGCCCGGCCGGGAGCACCCGATCGCGGGCACGTGCGGCTTCCCGGCGCTGCTCGGCCGGGACATCCACACGCGGGTGGGCATTGACCGACTCACGGATGGCAGCGGGCGGCAGAAAGAGCTCATCGGGGCTCAGGATGGGGCGCTCACGGTCATGCCGGCGCTGCTCATGGCGCCCGGCGATCTGCTCCCACTCCGCCTCCAGTTGGGTGTCGACTGCGCCCTGGCGCAGCACCAGGGCGTCCGCGGGCAGATAGTCGAACAGGCTCGCCGTGGCATCAAAAAAGAGGGGCAGGTAGGCCTCGATCCCGTTTGGAATGTGGCCGTCGCTCACCGCCCGGTAGAGCGTCGAGGCCATCGGATCGCCCTCGAAGCGGGCCCTGTACTGACGGCGGAAGCGCCCGATCCCCGTTTCATCGGTGGGAAATTCATGGGCAGGGAGGATTTCGATGCCCTCCATCCGCTCGGCGCTGCGCTGGGTCTCGGGGTCGAAGCGCCGAATCGAGTCGATCTCGGTATCAAACAAATCAATGCGATAGGGCGCCGTGGAGCCCATCGGATAGAGATCGAGAATGGCCCCGCGCACGGCAAACTCGCCATGCTCGAGTACCTCCGATACACAGCGATACCCGGCCGACTCCAGTTGCCGGCGCATGGCGTTGAGCTCGAGGGAATCGCCCACCGAAAGCCGGGTGACCGTGGACTGCAGAAAGGCTGGCGGCGCGATGCGCTGCATGAGTGTGGCAACCGGAACAATGAAAACCCCGCTGCGGCGCGTTGGCAGGCGATGCAGTGCGCGCAACCGCTCCGAGACGATGTCCTGATGGGGCGAGAAAACATCGTAGGGCAGCACCTCCCAGTCGGGCATGAGCTCGACATCGATGTCGGGCGCAAAAAAGCGCAGACCACGGCGCAGCGACTCGGCCTCGCCACTGCTCGCCGTTATCACGCAAAGCGGCCCGGGGTGGAGTTGCTCCGCTTCGGCAATAGCGAGCGCCGGCGCATCGCCAGGCAGGCCGAGCCATTCCTGACGGTCGCCCGCGGTGCCAGGCGGGGCGGGCGCGAGTAGGGGTGAATCAAGAGCAGTCATGAGGGGTCTGAATAGCGGCAAAGGGCTGGAAGTCTACCCAATGCCGCGCCCACGAGAAACTGGGTGAAGGCGGTGTTCCGCGCCGGTACACTGGGGGTATGTTCTCGTTATCATCACGCCGGCGGGCCGGGGTGGCTGCTTGATCCGGCCGCTACCGCTTTTCATTGGCCTGCGCTACACCCGGGCGCGACGGCGCAACCGGTTTGTCTCCTTTATCTCGGCAAGCTCCATGCTGGGTATCGCGATCGGGGTAACGGCGCTGATTACCGTGCTATCGGTGATGAACGGGTTCGAAAAGGAGTTGCGCGAGCGCATCCTGGGCATGGTCTCGCATGCCACCGTGCAGGATCATGCCGGCAGCCTCGCGGACTGGCAGGACCTCCTCCCGCAGCTCGAGACGCGCCCGGATGTCACTGGCGTTGCACCGTTTGTGCGCGGCGAGGTCATGCTGACGCGCGGCAACGCTGTCACCGGGAGTCTGCTGCGGGGTATCGATCCGCAACGCGAGCCCGCTGTCTCGCGCGTTGCCAGCAGTCTGGTGGCCGGCGAGCTGTCGGATCTGACCCCGGGGGGCTGGCAGATCGTGCTGGGCAGCCGTCTGGCCAGTGAGTTGGGCGTGGGCCCGGGTGATACCGTCAACGTGGTGACTCCCGAGGTGCGCGCGTCGGCCGCCGGCATTCTGCCGCGGATCCGGCGCTTTGAAGTCGCCGGCGTGTTCAGCGTGGATATGGCCCAGTACGACGGCTCCCTTGCCCTGATCCATCTGGCCGATGCCCAGCGGCTGTTGCGCATGGGCAGCGGGATTACCGGTATCCGCCTTGAATTCACCGACCTCATGGCCGCCCCGGAGCGCGTGCGCGACATCGCCCGGTCACTGCCGGGCACTTACCGGGTCAGCGACTGGACCATGCAGCACCGCAGTTTCTTTCGGGCGGTGGCCATGGAGAAGACCGTCATGTTCATCATCCTGATGCTCATCGTGGCGGTTGCCGCGTTCAACATCGTCTCGACACTGGTGATGGCGGTCCAGGACAAACAGGCCGACATCGCCATCCTGCGCACGCTCGGCGCGCGGCCGCGGACTGTCATGGCCGTTTTCATCATTCAGGGCTCACTACTCGGAGTGGTCGGCACACTCATCGGCACGGGGGCCGGTGTGGCGCTCGCGCTCAATGTCGAGTCCATCGTGCCGGCGATCGAGCAGTTGCTTGGCGTGCAGTTCATCTCGGGTGATATCTACTGGATCAGCGAGCTGCCCTCGGATCTGCGAGGCGCAGACGTTGGGCGCATCACGCTCGCGGCCATTGTGCTCAGCCTGCTCGCGACGCTCTATCCCGCCTGGCGGGCGGCCCGAACGGCCCCGGCGGAGGCGCTTCGGCATGAGTGAGCGCACTCCGGCCATCGACTGCCGTCACGTCTCCAAGCAGTTTCGCGAGGGCGGGCTGGCGGTGACGGTCTTGCGTGGTCTCGATTTTCGGGTCGAGCCCGGTGAGCAGGTGGCCATCCTGGGGCGCTCGGGCTCGGGCAAAAGCACGCTGCTGCATCTGCTGGGCGGGCTCGAGAACCCCGATGGTGGCGAGATCGACATCGCGGGCGAGCCCATGAGCCGACTGGGGGCGGTCGCCCGTGGCCAGCTTCGTAACCGGGCCCTCGGTTTTGTCTATCAATTCCACCATCTTCTGGGTGAGTTCACCGCGCTCGAAAATGTCGCCATGCCACTGCTCATCCGCGGGGAGCGTCCTGCCGATGCCCGGGCAGCGGCACGCGCCATGCTCGAGCGGGTTGATCTGGATGCGCGCACGGCGCACAAGCCCGGCGAGCTCTCGGGGGGTGAGCGCCAGCGCGTGGCCATTGCCCGGGCTTTGGTGACAACGCCGGCCTGTCTGCTTGCCGACGAGCCGACCGGCAACCTCGACCGCCAGACAGCCGATGCCGTGATGGCGCTCTTTGCCACGCTCAATCGCGAATATGGCACCAGCGTTGTACTGGTTACCCATGACCTGGAGGTTGCCGAGCGCATGGACCGGCGGTTGCAACTCACCGATGGAGTGCTCACCCCGGCCTGATCCGCATTGCTAGCCTTGCCATCCTGCAGCTGATGGCAGAGGACGGCTCCGGGTGTCCGCAAACTCATTGACTCCGCCGCTCGCCGCGTTGCTGGCGGGATTGCTGGTCGCCGTTCTCGTGCCGGTCGGGCTTTTACCCTGGCTGCTGCCCGCGGTTGTCGGACTCCCACTTGTGATCCTCGAGGGACGCCGGGGACTGCCGGGCTGGTTTGCGCTTGGACTGGTATTTGCGCTCGTCTGGCAGGCATGGGTGCTTGAGAAACGCCCGGATCCCACGCTGGGCAAGGATCGCGTGGTGATCGGCCGTATCGCCGATCTGCCCGAGTCGGCGGATGGCCGGCAGCGCTTCCTGCTGCGCGTGGAGGCCATGGCCCCGGTCGCCGGGCCCATCCCCCGCTATCTGCGCCTTTCGGTCTATGCCGATCGCCTGCGCGTCGCGGCCGGTGAGCGCTGGGAGTTGCCGGTGCGACTGCGCCGTCCCCGCGGTTTCATGAATCCGGTGCGCTTTGACTACGAGCGCTGGCTTGCGGCAAACCACATTGATGCCACTGGCTATGTGCTCGACGCCGATGCCGCACGGCGCCTGGATGGCCCATCCGGTCTGCATCACTGGCGGGCGCGGCTGTCGCGGGCCATTACACTTGCGGCGGGGGACAATCAGGGCAGTGCCCTTTTGCAGGGCCTGATTACCGGCGATCGCAGGGCCTTTAGCGACTCGACCTGGGAGATCCTGCGTGCCACCGGCACCAGTCATCTGGTCGCCATCTCAGGGCTGCATATCGGCCTTGTTGCCGGATTGGGCGGGCTCGCGGGGCGGCTGGTCTGGCGCCATGCGCGCGTACCCGGGCCCCGTCATCGAAGCGCGTTGCTGATGGGTCTGCTCGCCGCAGGGGGCTATGCGGCGCTCGCCGGTTTTGCAATTCCCACCCGCCGTGCACTCATCATGTTCTCGGTGCTGGCCCTGGGCATGCTTGCGGCGCGTCGCGTGAGCCCCGTTCGAGGGCTGCTGCTGGCGGCCGCGATGATCCTCCTGCTCGACCCGGCCGCCGCGCATGCCCCGGGGTTCTGGCTGTCGTTTACCGCGGTGGGCCTGATCCTGGCCATGGTCCGCTCCGGGTTGCCACGTGGGCCATTGGCGTTTCTGCGCCTGCAACTTGCCCTGACCCTGGGGCTTGCGCCCTTGTCGGCGCTCTTTTTCGGGGCCTGGAGCCCCGGGGGTTTTGTGGCCAACCTGCTGGTCATTCCCGTTTTCTCGTTGGTCCTGGTGCCCGGAGCGCTGCTCGCCACCTTGATAAACGCTGTGTTCCCGGCGGTGGGCGGGCCCTTGCTCGGCCTGCTCGGCGCCGTCCTGGATGGCCTGCTGGTTCTGGGTGAGGGCTGGGTTGCCATTGGCCCTGGGCTACAGCAATTGCACGGGCCGCATTGGCTGGCAGTTCTGTCCGCCGTGCTCGGGGCCGCCCTGCTCGCGCTGCCCGATGGCGCGCCCGTGCGCTGGCTCGCATTGCCACTGTTCGCCCCGCTGCTGATCGCGGCTCCGCTCGCCCCGCCGCCGGGAGAGGCCCGCATCACCTGGCTCGAGGTTGGCCAGGGCAATGCCGCCGTGATTCAGACCGCAACCACGGTGACCGTGGTGGATACAGGCCCGGGTTGGCGCGGTGGTGGCAATGCGGCGCGCTTTACCCTGCTGCCCTATCTCGAGGAGCGGGGCATTCGCCGCGTTGATCGTTTGATCGTCACGCATGGCGATCTTGATCACCGGGGCGGCGTCAACGCCTTGCTGGATGCCCTGTCAGTCAGCACGGTCCTGGTCGGCGAGGACATCGCCGAGCACCCCGGCGCCAGGCGCTGCAAAGCCGGGATGCAGTATCGGGTCGACGGCGTATTGTTCCGCTTTCTGGCACCGCCCGCGGGGCAGGAATCGAGCGGGAATGCCGCCTCCTGCGTGCTGCTTGTGGAAACGGCCGGTGGCCGCGCGCTGTTCACGGGGGATATCGGCGGACACAGCGAAACCGCGGTTGCCCGGCGCCTGAAAGGCGGGGTCGACCTCATGGAGGCGCCCCATCATGGCAGTCGCAACAGTGCCGGCCTGGCGCTTCTGGCAGCCGCCGCACCGCGCCATGTCATTGTATCGGCCGGATACCGCAATCCCTATGGCATGCCGCATCCCGAGACGCTTGGCCGCCTGCGCTGCTCCGGCGCGCATATCCACGACGTGGGACTCTCGGGTGCCATTGAGGCCCGTCTGGGTCGGGCCGGGGTGACGGTGCAGCCGGGGTGGCGCTGGCAGCATGCCCGCGTGATGAATGCCTCGCCGCGGGCGGGCCGATTTCAGGGCGGGCGCGAAATTCCGTATCATCCAGGCCTTGTAATGTCTCAGACGGATGCCGCGCCGTGCCCTCTGCAACCTATCCCCACTTCTGGCACCAGCACGGGGCACTAAGCCGACTCCTGCTGCCACTGTCCTTGCTCTACCGGGCGGCGGCGTGGCGGCGCCGGCGTTGGTATGCAGCGCACCCCGATGCCGTGCAGTGGCTCGCGGCGCCCGTGTTGGTTGTTGGCAACCTGAGTGTGGGCGGCACCGGGAAGACGCCGCTCGTGATCTGGCTGGTCGAAGAGGCCCGACGCCGGGGGTTAAGGCCGGGGGTCATCCTGCGCGGCCACGGCGCAAGGCAGTCAGGCCCCACCGCCGTCGCCGATGGCGCCGATCCCATCGATGTGGGCGATGAGGCCGTGCTGCTGGCGCGTCGCACGGGTGCGCCCGTCGTGATTGGCCGCGACCGGGCGGCGGCTGGACAGCATCTGCTGGAGCGCTTTGATGCCGATCTGCTGATCAGTGATGATGGCCTGCAGCACCTGCGCCTGGGGCGCGATGTCGAGATTGCCGTGGTGGATGCCGGGCGCGGACTTGGCAATCGCCGGTGTCTGCCTGCCGGGCCGCTGCGTGAACCGGCGGACGGCCTCGCCCGTATGGACGGGGTCATTGCCAATGGCGCGCCGTGGCCAGGCGCCGATGGCTGGTTCGCGCTGCGTGCCGGTGAGCCGATGCCGGTGGGCATGCGGTCAGCCAACAACACCCCGCCAGCGCCCGGTGAGTGGGTGCATGCCGTCGCCGGCATTGGCAATCCCGAGCGCTTTTTCGCCACCCTGCGGAGGCTCGGCTTCGAGGTGGAGCCACATCCGTTTCCGGATCATCATGTCTATCGGCCCGAGGAGCTTCGGTTTGCTCCGGCCGCGCCCGTTGTCATGACCGAAAAAGATGCGGTGAAATGCGCCGGATTTGCCTTGCCGGGTGTATGGCAATTACCCGTACGGGCCGAGCCGTCGCCGGACACCGCGAATCGCCTTGGCGGCCTGCTGGAACTGGCTTGCCGCCGCGCCAAGGAGCGTTAGTCCGCATGAGCACACCCTTTACCGTGATTATCCCGGCACGCTACGGCTCGACCCGGCTGCCCGGAAAGCCCCTGCTGGCGCTTGCCGGCGAGCCCGTCATCGCCCATGTCTGGCGGCGTGCGCGCGACAGCGGTGCGGCCCGCGTGATTGTGGCAACGGACGACGAGCGTATTGCCGAGACGGTGACGGATATGGCGGGCGAGGTCTGTCTTACCCGTGCAGATCATCAAAGCGGCACGGATCGTCTGGCCGAGGTGGTGGCGCGACTCGACCTTCCGGCCGAGGCAATCGTGGTCAACCTTCAGGGCGATGAGCCGCTCATGCCACCGGAGTTGCTCAAACAGGTGGCCAATATGCTGGCGGCCGAACCACGCGCGGCCATCGCAACCCTGGCCGCCCCGGTGGAAGACATCGACATGCTGCATGACCCGCATGCAGTCAAGTTGATTGCGGATGCCGAGGGGAGGGCGCTTTATTTCAGCCGCGCGCCCATTCCCTGGGATCGGGAGGGAGCGCCCGCCAAGCAGCTGCAAGCGGCGCGCCGACACCTTGGGGTTTATGCCTATCGGGCAGGCTTTTTGCAGCGTTATCCGACGTTGCCGCCAAGCCCGCTCGAGGCGCTCGAGCAACTCGAGCAGCTACGCGCACTGGCGGCCGGAGAATGGATCCAGGTGGCCGAGGCAGCGGTTGAGCCCGGCCACGGTATTGATACCGCGGCCGATCTCATGACGGCCGAGGCCCGGATCCGGGCGCTAACGCCGCCCGAGCGCTGACCGCAACAGACTGGCTCAGAGCGTCAGTCTGCTGCCTCATCGTCGCCCTTTGCCGTCGGCTCGGCCGATTCGGCCGCGGCGGCAGGGAGCCGCGGGCGACCGGGCCAGCGGCGCGGATCGTCGGCGGCCGGGCCCTTGCGTTCGGCCCGCGGCGGCGCCTTGGCTGCAGGCTTGGGCTCCGGTTTGGGCTCCTGCTTGGAGGCAGGTTTGGGCTCCGACTTGGGCTCCGACTTGGGCTCCGACTTGGACTCAGGTTTGGGCTCCGGCTTGGGCTCCGGCTTGGACTCCGGTTTGGACTCGCTTGTATCCGCGCCGTTGCGAGCGGGTGGCGCCGGCGCCCTGGGGGCGGCATTGGCCTCGGGCGCGGCGGCCGCATCGCCACCATTGTCCTGCCCCGTGCTCGGGTTGTCCTGGCCGTTGCCAGTGCCATTGCCGCTGGTGCGACGTCGGCGCCGGCCGCCCCGGCGGCCGCGGCGACTGCGCCCGCCACCCTCGCTACGCGGCTCGCCCGCAGTGGGCTGTGGTGGTGTGGCTTCACCATCGGTGGTGCCAGTGGCGGTGTCGGCGCTAGCCTCAGTGGTGGCCGTGGTGCGGTCCTGACGGCGCTGGCCACTGCGTTCGCCGTTGCCACGACCATTGCCCTGACCACCCCCGCTGCCGCGCCGGCGGCCATTGCCACTGCGCCCGCCACGCCCGGATTCTGCATCGTTGTCACGGCGCGAGGACTTCTGCGCCTGCGGAGAGGCATCGGCGCGGGTGTTGGTCCCGGATGCCTTGGCGGACTCTGCCGACTCGGTGGTCTCAGAGCCGGCGACCAAGCGTTTGAGCCAGCCAATCAGGCCGGCACCCTCGGCACTTGCGGGCGCTGAAACGGCCTCACCCTGAGAGGCCGGTGCACTCTCTGGCGTTGCCTTTGGCGCCGGCTCTGGCGCCGGCGTGGCCGGAGGTGCCGAGCGCGTCGGTGCCGGCGTAGCGGGGCTGACGCCCTTGACCACCGGCTCTTCGGCCTTGGGGCGCTCGGCGGTCAGGAGCTCCTCGGCCTTACCCGGCCCGGTGTCCTCACTGGCCATCGCGTAGCTGATGTCGCTGTCCGTTTCTTCATCGGTGCGGACGCGCTGCAGCTCGTAATGGGGCGTCTCGAGACGTCGATTGGGAATGAGGATGACCTCAATGCCGTTGCGCGCCTCCAGCTCGCCGAGGATGCCGCGCTTTTCATTGAGGAGGAAGGTGGCGACGTCAACGGGGAGTTGCGCGAGGACCTTGCCGGTCTTGTCCTTCATGGCCTCTTCCTCGATGATCCGCAGCACCGAGAGGGCAAGCGACTCGACGCTGCGCACCGTGCCCTGACCGCTGCAGCGGCCGCAGACCTCGAGCGAGGACTCGCCAAGGGAGGAGCGCAGTCGCTGGCGTGACATCTCCAGTAGACCGAAGCGCGAGATCCGTCCGACCTGCACCCGGGCCCGGTCCTGCTTTACCGCATCGCGCAGGCGATTTTCGACATCGCGCTGGTTGCGGTTGGGGCCCATGTCGATGAAGTCGATGACGATGAGCCCGCCGAGATCGCGCAACCGAAGCTGCCGGGCGATTTCCTCGGCGGCCTCCTGGTTGGTTTTGAGCGCCGTCTCCTCGATGTCGGAGCCCTTGGTGGCCCGCGCCGAGTTGATGTCGATCGAAATGAGCGCCTCGGTGTGATCGATGACGATCACGCCACCGCTTGGCAGCCGCACCTCACGCTGGAACGCGGATTCGATCTGGCTCTCGATCTGGTAGCGGCTGAACAGCGGCACCCGGTCGTCGTAGTACTTGAGCTTCTGGAGGTTGTGGGGCATCACCTGCTGGATGAACTCGCGGGCCCGCTCGTAGACGTCGCGATCATCGATGAGGATCTCGCCGATATCCGCCCGCAGATAATCGCGAAGCGCGCGAATGATGACGTTGCTCTCCTGGTAGATCAGGAAGGGCGCCGACTGCGTGCCGCCCGCCTTGCCAACCGCACTCCAGAGGTTGAGCAGATAGTCCAGATCCCACTGCAGCTCCTCGGCATTGCGCCCGACGCCTGCCGTGCGAACGATAAGGCCCATGCCCTCGGGGATCTCGAGCTCACGCAGCGCATCCCGGATTTCGCTGCGCTCGTTGCCCTCGATGCGACGGGAGACGCCGCCGGCACGCGGGTTGTTGGGCATGAGGACCAGGTAGCGTCCGGCCAGGCTGATGAAGGTGGTGAGCGCCGCGCCCTTGTTGCCGCGCTCTTCCTTCTCGACCTGAACGACGACTTCCTGGCCTTCTTTTATGACATCGGCGATCGATGCCCTGGCCGGATCGATATCGTCCTTGCCCTGGAAATACTCGCGACTGATTTCCTTGAACGGCAGGAAACCGTGGCGCTCCGAGCCGTACTGGACGAAGGCGGCCTCGAGACTGGGCTCGACCCGCGTGATCCGTCCCTTGTAGATGTTGGCTTTTTTACGTTCCCGTGCCGGTGTCTCGATATCCAG
>CAJXMI010000037.1 GCA_913056145.1 uncultured Spiribacter sp. | reverse complement strand
GGCTATCCGGCGCCGGCGCCGACACCCGCACCCGCTCCCGCTCCCGCACCCACGCCAACCCCCGCGGCCGGCGACCAGGCGCCCGGTGACGGCGGCGCAGAGGCCACGGGCCACCCCGTCCGCTCGCCCATGGTGGGCACGTTCTACCGCGCCCCATCGCCCGAGTCGGAGCCGTTTGTCGAGGAGGGCCAGGCCGTCAACGCGGGCGACACCCTGTGCATCATCGAGGCCATGAAGATGCTGAACCAGATCGAGGCCGACCGCAGCGGCATCGTGCGCACTGTCCTGCTCGAAAACGGGCAGCCGGTCGAGTTCGATCAGCCGCTCTTTATCATCGAGTAGGGCCCAGACCATGATCGAAAAGGTTCTCATCGCCAATCGCGGCGAAATTGCCCTGCGCATCCTGCGCGCCTGCCGCACCCTCGGCATTGGCACGGTGGCGGTTCACTCCACGGCCGACCGTGACCTCAAGCATGTGCGCCTTGCCGACGAGTCGGTCTGCATTGGCGGAGCCCCATCGGCCGAGAGCTATCTCAACATTCCGGCCATCATCAGCGCAGCTGAACTCACCGACGCCATGGCCATCCACCCCGGCTTTGGCTTTCTCTCGGAAAACGCCGACTTTGCCGAGCGTGTCGAGGAGTCGGGCTTTCGCTTCATTGGCCCGCGCGCCGAGACCATCCGCCTCATGGGCGACAAGGTCTCGGCCATCGATGCCATGAAGGCCGCCGGCGTGCCCTGTGTACCCGGCTCGGGCGGCCCGCTGGATGATGACGAGACCACCAACCTGCGCCTGGCCGAGCAGATCGGCTATCCGGTGATCATCAAGGCCGCGGCCGGCGGCGGTGGCCGCGGCATGCGGGTGGTGCACGGCGAGGCGGCGCTGCTGCATGCCATTGCGGTCACCCGCACCGAGGCCGCCAATGCCTTTGGCAGCAGCGTGGTCTACATGGAGAAATACCTCGACAACCCCCGTCATGTCGAAATCCAGGTGATGGCCGACGAGCATGGCAATGCCGTGCATCTGGGCGAGCGCGACTGCTCCATGCAGCGCCGCCATCAAAAGGTCATCGAGGAAAGCCCGGCGCCCGGCATCACCGCCGAGGAGCGCGCCGACATTGGCCGGCGCTGCACCGAGGCCTGCCAGCGGCTCGGGTATCGGGGCGCCGGCACCTTCGAGTTTCTCTATCAGGATGGCGAGTTTTACTTCATTGAGATGAATACCCGCATCCAGGTCGAGCACCCGGTCACCGAAATGGTCACCGGCCGTGATCTGGTGGCCGAACAGATCCGGGTGGCAAGCGGCGAGCCACTGTCGTTTGGCCAGGACGCCATCACCTTCCGCGGCCATGCCATCGAGTGCCGGATCAACGCCGAAGACCCCGTCCGGTTCATGCCCTCACCCGGGCAGATCACGCTGTATCACCCGCCGGGCGGGCCGGGCATTCGGGTCGACTCGCATGTCTACACGGGCTATACCGTGCCGCCGCATTACGACTCCATGATTGGCAAGATCATCGCCTGGGGCGAAGACCGGCCAACCGCGATCGCGCGCATGCGCACCGCCCTGAGCGAGCTGGTGATCGAGGGCATTCAAAGCAATACGCCGCTGCACCAGGACCTGATGGCCGACCATGGCTTTCAGACCGGCGGCACCAATATCCATTATCTCGAGAAAAAGCTGGGCCTGAGCTGAGCGCGGACAGCCGCACCGCGGGCCCGCTGCGACAGGGGGCGGTCCGGCTAGCCCAGCAGCATTCGCAGGCCGACCACCACCACAAACACACCAAACGCCCGGCGCAACCAATGCGCCGGCAGCCGTGAGGCAAGCCTGGCGCCAACCGGGGCCAGAAAAACGCTGGCAAGGGTGATGCCACCCACCGCGGGCCAATAGATATAGCCGGTACTCCAGGCCGGCAGCTGATCGTCGCCGGTCCCGGCCAGGATGAAGCCGATGGTGCCGGCAACGGCGATGCACACCCCCGCCGCTGCCGAGGTGCCCACGGCGCGACGCATCTCCACCCCGGTCCAGATCAGGAAGGGCACGGTCATGGCCCCGCCGCCGATCCCCACCAGCCCCGAAATAGCGCCAATAACGCCGCCCACCCCGGTCACGATGGCGGGGCGCGGCATGACCCGGCTCTCGGGCACTTGACTGACGATGAGCAACCGCACCGCAAGGGCCAGCATGAACAGGCCAAACACCGTTTTGAGCATGTCGCTTGGCAGGGCGGCCGCCAGTTGCGCACCCCCCAGGGCCCCTGCCATCAGTCCCAGCACCAGCCAGGGCAGGGCGGTGCGCACGATATTGCCAAGCCGCCAGTGGGCCCGGGCCGAGGAAAGCCCCGTCACCACAATCGTCGCCAGCGAGCTGCCCACCGCCAGGTGCATGGCCACATCCTCGCTAAACCCCTGCGCCATGAACACCGGCAGCAGCACCGGTACCACGACCACCCCGCCGCCAATGCCAAAGAGCCCCGACCCCAGGCCCACCACCAGGCCGGCCGCCACGTATATCAGGAAATCAACCAAGGCGCCCTCTGCCCTGCACTGAAAGCAACAGAGTATGACAGATAACGGTTGCCGGCCCGTTTGCTCTACACTAGGGACTTTGCAAAAGCCGGAACAGGAGCGTGGACATCATGCGGATCAACAGCGTCTGCATTCTCGGCGGGACCGGGTTCATTGGCCGCCAGATCGCCAATCGCCTCGCCAACACGCCCATTCAAATCAAGGTGCTCACGCGCCACCGCGAGCGCAACCGCCACCTGCTGCCCATCCCCAACCTGCAGCTGTTCGAGGCCAACGTGCACGACCCCGAGCACCTGCAGAATCATCTGGAGGGCGTCGATGCGGTGATCAACCTGGTCGCCATCCTCAACGAAGGCCGCAAGCCCGGCCAGCGGTTTGAGGACATTCATGTCCACCTGGTCGAAAAGCTGCTGGTGGCCTGCCGTGAGTCAGGCGTCAAGCGCCTGCTGCACATGAGTGCGCTCGGCGCCGACCCCGAGGGGCCCAGCCGCTATCAGCAGACCAAGGGCGAGGGCGAGCGCATGGCGCTGGCCGCCCATAACCGCGATCTGGCCGTCACGGTGTTCAAGCCCTCGGTCGTATTCGGCCCGGCCGACACCTTTCTCAACACCTTTGCCGGCATGCTCAAGCTCGCCCCGATGATGCCGCTGCCAACCCCCGGAGCGCGCTTCCAGCCGGTGTACGTCGATGACGTGGCGGCGGCCTTCGAGGCCACCCTTGAGCATCGCGACAGCTTCGGCCAGACCTACGAGCTGGGCGGCCCGCACATCTACACGCTCGAGGCACTGGTGCGCTATGTGGCGGAGCTGCTTGAGCTGCGGCGCGCCATTATCGGTCTGCCGGACAGCCTCTCGCGGCTGCAGGGGCGGCTGCTGCAGCACTTCCCCGGCAAGCCCTACACGCTCGACAACTACCTCTCGACCCAGGTGGACAACGTCTGCCAGCACAACGCGCTGCCCGATCTCGGCATCCACCCCACGGCGCTCGAGGCCGTGGCGCCGGGCTACCTGGGCGGCACCCGCACGCGCTACCGCTATGACGAGTGGCGCCGTGAGGCCGGCCGGGACAACTGAGTGACGGGGCATGAGCCCGCTGCCTATGTTGTGGGCGGCGCCGTGCGGGATGCACTGCTCGGCCTCCCGGTCAGCGAACGCGACTGGGTGGTAGTCGGCGCCACGCCCGAGCAGATGCAGGCCCAGGGTTATCGGCCAGTGGGCCGCGACTTCCCGGTGTTCCTCCACCCCGACACGGGCGAGGAGTACGCACTGGCCCGCACCGAGCGCAAGATCGCGCCGGGCTATCATGGCTTTACCTTTCATGCGAGCCCCGAGGTGAGCCTCGAGGCCGATCTGGCGCGGCGCGACCTCACCGTCAATGCGATGGCACGCGACGCCGACGGCCGGATCATCGACCCCCATGGCGGTCAGACGGATCTTGCGGCCCGGCGCCTGCGACACGTCTCCGATGCCTTTCGGGAAGACCCGGTGCGCATCCTGCGGCTCGCGCGCTTTGCCGCCCGGCTCGAGCCCCTGGGGTTCACGGTGGCCGCCGATACCCTGGCCCTGTGCCGCGACATGGTCAGCGCCGGGGAGGTCAATGCCCTGGTGCCCGAGCGCGTCTGGCAGGAAACGGCCAAGGCCCTCATGGCACCCGCGCCAGGGGCATTTGTCCGCGTGCTGCGTGACTGCGGTGCACTGGCGGTGCTATTCCCCGAGGTCGACCGGCTGTTCGGCATCCCGCAGCCCGCGCAGCATCACCCGGAGATCGACAGCGGCGAGCATGTCCTCCTCGCGCTCGCCCAGGCGGTACGCCTGGGCGGTGATCTGCCCGTGCGCTTTTCGGTGCTGGTCCATGATCTTGGCAAAGGCATCACACCCGCCAGTGAGCTGCCCCGGCATCGCGGCCACGAGGCGCGCGGCGTCCCTCTGGTAGATACGCTTTGCGAGCGGCTGCGGGTGCCCACGGACTGCCGCGACCTCGCCCGCGCGGTCACCCGCCATCACCTGGAGTGCCACCGGGTCATGGAGCTGCGCCCGGCCACCGCGCTGCGATTGCTGAACGGCATTGATGCCTTTCGTCGCCCCGAGCGGCTGCCGGCATTTCTGACCGCCTGCGAGGCCGATTATCGCGGTCGTCTGGGGCTTGAGGATCGCCCCTATCCACAGGCGCACTACTTGCGCGAGGCGCTCGCCCGCTGCCAGGCCATCACGGCACGGCCGTTTGTTGCGCAGGGCCTCCAGGGCCCGGCCGTGGGCGAGGCCATGGAAAAGGCGCGACTCGACGCCCTGGCCGATTTGCGCGCAGGGCAGGGGTAGCCCCTGCCGTTCCCACTCAGCCCGGCGCCAGCCCGTTGCCAAAGACCCCCAGCAACAACACGCCCAGCAGCAGGCGATAGATCACGAACGGGGTCATGCCAACCCGCGCCACCAGGGCAAGAAACGCCCGGATGCAGGCATAGGCGGAAATGGCAGCCACCGCAACGCCGAGCGCGAAGACCCCCCAGTCGATGGGTGCCTCGGCGCCGATCAGTTGCAGCGCCTTCCAGCCACCGGCAAGGGCAATCGCGGGGATCGAGAGCAAAAACGAAAACCGCGCCGCCGCAGCGGCATCAAGGCCGAGCCATAGCGCCGCGGTCATGGTGATCCCCGAGCGGGACGTCCCCGGGATAATGGCGAGGATTTGCGCGCCACCAATGAACAGTGCCTGCGCGATGCCAATGTCATGCTCATCGCGCCCCCGCCCGCCACGCCGGGCCGCCAGCCACAAAAGCAGGCCAAAGCCGATGGTGGCCCAGGCAATGACCTGCGGCCCGCGCAACACCGTCTCGGCGGCATCGGCGAGCACCAGGGCCCCGGCAACCAGCGGCACCGTCCCCACCACCAGCGC
This sequence comes from uncultured Spiribacter sp., assembly GCA_913056145.1. Taxonomy (GTDB): domain Bacteria; phylum Pseudomonadota; class Gammaproteobacteria; order Nitrococcales; family Nitrococcaceae; genus Spiribacter. Next base: position 10,448 of record CAJXMI010000037.1, on the reverse strand, counting down.
CCAGCCAAGCGGGCTCTCGCCCACCCGCTGACGCCGCCAGGCCGAGGCCAGCGTATCGACCAGCAAGGGCGCCAGTTGCGCGCGAAAATGCAGCATCACCGCCAGCAACGTGCCCACATGCACGGCCACGTCAAAGGCGAGGCCCTGGTCCGGCCAACCCAGTAGTTGCGGCAGCAAAATGAGATGCGCCGAGCTGGAGATGGGCAGGAACTCGGTAACCCCCTGAATGAGCCCCAGCCACAGTGCCTGCGCCCAATCCACTCAGGAATGCCTCAACTGATACAGGCCGAGTGATTGATCAACGCCCCGCGGCGCGTCACCCCACAGGGTGTCAAAGGCCATGGAGCACGCCTCGGGCACCTGCTCACGGACAACCTCGCTCGTGATGATGGCGGGCCGCACGGCATGGTCACAAAGTCGCGCTGCCACATTGACCGTCCGCCCGATTGCCGTGTACGTCCGCCAGGTCTCGCAGCCCAGACTGGCCAGTACGACATGGCCGGCATGCAGCCCAACGCCGAGCGGCACGGGCCGGGCCTTGCTGGGCGTCGGAGGCGCCTGCCCGGCACCGTCCATGATCGCGAGTGCGCACTGACAGGCGCGCTCTTCCTTTTGCCAGCCTTCGAACAGGGCCATCAGCCCATCCCCCGTGAAATTATCGACATAGCCGCCAAACTGTTCCACGGACTGGGCTTGCTCGGCAATGTGGAAGTTAACGGTTTCGGTGAGCACCTCCACGCCGATCGTGCGCGACATTTCGGTAAAGCCACGAATATCGGTAAACAAAACGCAAACCTCGGCGTGGCGGGGTGCGCGCAGCATTTTCTCGGCGGCGGGCCCGGCATCGAGGACCTCGCGGATCGGTGGTGAGAGATAGCGGTAGAACCAGGTGCTGTCTTTGCGAAATGGCATTCCATGCCCCCTTTTCATCCATGCCCGTTTCTCCGCTAATAAGTACTAAATTAATCGTAATTTAATTACAAGCGCTCCCGATGATCGGTAAATTCAAAACCGCGGAGCGGTGCTTCAGCTTCCGGCAAGCCGCGCCCCACGCCCAGCACCTTGAAGCGCTCGCCCATTTCGTCGGGGAACAGCAGGGGCTTGGCCTGTTGTGCCAATTCGGCTGCCCGATGGGGGTTGCCCCCCGCCGACTCCTCGAGCAGCGCGGGCAACCCCGCCCCGGCCAGGAAGTTGCCCTGGGTGGCAAAGCCAAGCACCTCGAGGCCGGCCTCGCGCGCCGCGCGGGCCGCCAGCGTGAAGTCCACCGAGGCGGTAATATCCTGCAGACCCGGCCAGAAGAACGGGTCATCATGCGCCCGGTGGCGATAGTGGCACAGCAGCGTGCCGTGGGTGCGCTGGGGGTGGTAATACTCACGCCGCGGATACCCGTAGTCGATCAGCAGCGCCGCGCCCCGCTTCAGCGTATCGGCCAGCCCCGACACCCAGGGCGCGAGCCCGGCGCACCACTCCGAGACATAGCCCTCCGGCAGCGGCGCGCCACACTCGGCCTCCATGGCGGCAACGGCGGCCTCCAGCTCGGCATCGGCCGGCTTGCCACGCCAGCACAGCGTCCCCTGTTGATCATGCCCGGCCCCCAGGGCCTCGATGCCCTGCGCCAGGCGGCGGAAGCGCCGCACCGGCAGGGCGTCCAGCACCTCGTTGGCGAGCACCGCACCGGTGATCGGCGTCTCGGGCAGCCGCTCAAGCCACTCCACGCGCGCCGCCAGCGCCGGCACCCGCTCGGCGAGCGTGCGGGCCTGCTGCGCGCGCAGATCGGCACTGACCTCAAGAATCTGATAGCGCGCAGGCAGGGCCTCGCGCTGTTGCAGCTCGGCCAGCACATCGGCGGCCATCCGCCCGGTCCCGGCCCCGAATTCAAGGACGGTATCGCCGTTGCTGGCGACCAGAATCCGCTCCACCTCGCGTGCCAGGGTGCGTGAGAAAAGCGCGCTTACCAGCGGGGCCGTGGTGAAGTCGCCACCCGGGCCAAAGCGCTCCTGACCCGCGCTGTAGTACCCCAGTCCAGGGGCATACAGCGCAAGCGCCATGTAGTCGGCAAAGTCGAGAACGCCGCCGGCCATGGCGATGGCCGCATCGATGCGCTCACGCAGCGCGTGGCTATGCGCAACCGCCGCAGCATCCGGTTCGGGCGGGGGTGGCGGTGCCTGACGGGCCATGACTCAGAGGCCTGCGGGGGCCGACAGGTCGAGCCCGATCTGCCACAGGCCTTGGGTATCGGCGGTGTCCTCGGCCGCAAATGCCATCCACAGATCGGCATAGCGCCGGCCGTCTACGGGGTGCCGGTCGTCGGGCACCAGATCCGCCAGCGGTTTCAGGACGAAGGCGTATTTCAGGATCTCATCGCGCGGCAGGATCGGCACGGCGTCACGAATCTGATTGCCCAGCGTCAGCAGATCAATATCGAGTGTGCGGGCGCTGAAGCGCTCGGCCCCACGCAGCCGCCCCTGGGCATTCTCGATTTCGCGACAGGCGGCGGCGAGCTGCTCGGCGGATTCGTTGGTGTCGAGCCCCACAACCAGGTTGTAGAAGTCATCGCCGGTAAAGCCAACGGCGGTGGTTTGATAGACGGGCGAGAGGGACAGGGCCCCGTAGCGGGTGCGCAGCGCGGCGATCGCGGCCCTCACGTGGGCTTCGGGGTCGATGTTGCTGCCAATGCTGAGATAGGCGCGGGTCATGGTGCCTCTTGCTGACTGCGGGTGATGGTAACGCCAACATCCTGCGCCGCGGGCAGGGCGCCCGGCTTGCGCAGGGTGAGTTCGACTTCTCTGACCACCGGGTACGCCAGCACGCAGCCGGCCAGCTGCTCGGCCAGCGCCTCGATGAGCTGGCAGCGTGACGCCGCCGCCGTCTGCATGAGCTGCTCGGCCAGTGCGGCATAGTCCACGGCATTATCCAGCGCGTCGGACGCCGCCGCCGGGCGGGTGTCCACGGCAAGGCGCACGTCCACGCGCAGACGCTGGGCAAAGGCCCGCTCCCAGTCATGCACGCCGATCACCGCCCGCAGCTCGAGGCCCTGCACAAATACGGTATCCATGGGGCGCCGAGCATTCCACGTCACCCCCGGCAGTACAAGCCCGCTTGACCCCGTATCGGCCAGGGGGTGCAATGCGCGGCATGATCGAGATGGCGCTGGTCGTATTCGGATATCTTGCAGGCTCTGTGTCGGCCGGCATTGTTGTGGCCCGGGTCATGGGCCTTGGCGACCCACGCGAAGGCGGCAGCGGCAACCCCGGCGCCACCAATTTATTGCGCCTGGGTGGCCGGCGCGCTGCGGTCATTACCCTGCTGGCCGACGCCCTCAAGGGTGTGATCCCGGTACTGGCGGCACAGGCCGCCGGCATTGGCGGTGGCTGGCTGGCCGCCGTGGGCCTGGCCGCCTTTCTGGGGCATCTCTACCCGGTGTTTTTTGGCTTTCGTGGTGGCAAGGGCATTGCCACGGGCCTGGGGGTCATGCTGGCCTGGTCGCTGCCGCTCGGCATCGGGGTGCTACTGGCCTGGGCAGGCGTGGCGGCGCTCACGCGAATATCCTCGCTCGCCGCGCTGGTGAGCTTTGCGCTGGCCCCGGTGGGCTGTCTGGTGCTGATTGATGCACCCGCGCTTGCGATTGCCGCCGGCCTGATGGCCGTGCTCACGGGCTGGCGCCACCGCGGCAACATCCAGCGCATGGCCGCTGGCACCGAGCCACGCATTGGCAAGCGCTGATCAGGCGCCGGCCGCCGGCCGTGGCGCACGCAGCTCATCCATGGGCCAGCGCGGGCGCACATCCACTGTCTCCGGGTCGCGCTGACCGGCCTGCAATCGGCAATAGCCCGAGTACGCAATCATTGCCCCGTTGTCGGTGCAAAAGGCAAGGCGTGGATAGGCCACCCGTGCGCCTTCGGCCGCGGCCACGTCCCGCAATCGCTCGCGCAGGACGCCATTGGCGCCGACACCGCCCGCCACCACCACGGTACCAACCCCTGTCTGCCGCAGCGCCCGGCGTATCTTGATGGCGAGTGTGTCCACCACCGCATCCTGGAATGCACGGGCAATGGCGGCGCGCGTCGCGTCATCGCTACTGGCCTCACGCACCGTATTGACCACGGCGGTCTTCAGCCCGCTAAAGCTGAAATCGAGCCCCGGCCGATCGGTCATGGGCCGCGGAAACTGAAACCGCGCCGGATCCCCCTCGGCGGCCAGGCGCTCGAGCTGCGGCCCGCCGGGATACGGCAGCCCCAGGAGCTTGGCGGTTTTATCGAAGGCCTCGCCCGCGGCGTCGTCGACCGATTCGCCCAGCACCTCATAGCGGCCAATACCGGCCACCTGCACCAGCAGCGTATGCCCGCCCGAGACCAGCAGCGCCAGAAACGGAAACGCCGGCGGTGTTGGCTCGAGCATGGGAGCCAGCAAATGCGCCTCCATGTGGTGCACGCCCAGCACCGGACAATCGAGCGCCCAGCCCAGACTGCGGGCCACCGATGCACCCACCAGCAACGCCCCGGCGAGCCCCGGCCCGCGGGTATAAGCAATACCGGAGAGGTCATTGCGGGTGAGCCCCGCCTCGGCCAGCGCCTCACCCACCAGGGGCACTACCCGCTGGATGTGATCGCGCGAGGCAAGCTCGGGCACCACACCGCCGTACACGGCATGCGTATCAACCTGGCTGTGGAGCTGATGCGCCAGCAGCCCGTGCTGCCCGTCATAGAGCGCGATGCCCGTCTCATCGCAGGAGGTCTCAATGCCCAGAATGGTCATGCGAGGTTATGGCCCATGGCTTTTGCAATTGCAGGCGGCTGGGCTTACACTGCCCGGCTCGATCGGAATACCCCGATTCTACGTCGATTACAGCAACACGGTAAGGTCAGATCTGTATGCCGAACGTCAAGGTTCGCGAAAATGAGCCCTTCGAGGTGGCCCTGCGCCGATTCAAACGGTCCTGCGAGAAGGCCGGTGTTCTCTCCGAGGTACGCCGCCGCGAGCACTACGAAAAGCCCACCCAGGAGCGCAAGCGCAAGCAGGCCGCCGCGGTCAAGCGTCACGCCAAGCGCGTGCAGCGCGAAAACCAGCGCACCCAGCGCCTCTACTAGGCGGCACCCTACCGGTGAGTGAGCTCAAGGCCCGCATCGGCGATGCGGTCAAGGATGCGATGCGCGCGGGTGACAAGCCTCGTCTTGCCACGCTGCGCATGATCAGCGCCGCCATCAAGCAAAAGGAAGTCGACGAGCGGCGCACGCTCGATGACGGCGATGTGCTGGCCATCCTTGACAAGATGGTCAAGCAGCGGCGCGAGTCCGTGGCGCAGTACGACCAGGCCAACCGCCAGGATCTGGCCGACGCCGAGCGCGCCGAGATCGACATGATTGGCGAGTTCCTGCCCCAGCCGCTCAGCGATAGCGAAATCGACGCGATGGTCACCGCGGCCATTGCCGAGAGCGGGGCCGAGTCCATTCGCGACATGGGCAAGGCAATGGCGCTGCTCAAGCCACGCGTACAGGGCCGGGCCGACATGGGCGCCGTCAGCGCCCGGGTCAAGCAGCACCTCGGCTGAGCGCATCCACCCTGCCGCTCCGCCCGGCCTTGCCGTAGAGTAGTGGGCATGGCCGGACGCATCCCCGATCACTTCATTGACGAACTGCTGGCGCGAGTGGACATTGCCGAGGTAGTCGGCGAGCGCGTGCAGCTGAAGCGCTCGGGCAGCAACTACCTGGGGCTCTGCCCTTTCCACGGCGAAAAAACGCCCTCCTTTACCGTCGCCGCCGACAAGCAGTTCTATCACTGCTTTGGCTGCGGCGCGCACGGCAGCGCCATCCGCTTTCTCATGGAATACGACCGCCTCGAATTTCGCGAGGCAGTGGAGCAGCTGGCCGGCATGGCCGGTATGGCGATCCCCGAAGAGGCGCAGCAGGCCCCACCCCGCCCCGAGAACACCGGCCTGTACGACGTGCTCGAGAAGGCCGCGCAGGCCTATCAGGGCTGGCTGCGCCAACACCCGCAGCGCGACCGGGCCGTCGACTACCTGCGCCAACGCGGTGTCAGTGGCGAGATCGCCCGGCGCTTCGGGATCGGCTTTGCCCCACCCGGCTGGGACAACCTGCTGAAGGCACTGGGCGAGCCCGAGCGGCTGAAGCGCGCCGGGTTGGTGGTCGAGCGTGATGGCAACCGCAGCTACGACCGCTTTCGCGACCGCATCATATTCCCCATTCGCGACCGGCGCGGCCGCGCCATCGCCTTTGGCGGCCGGATCCTGGATGACGGCGAGCCCAAATACCTCAACTCGCCCGAGACACCGGTGTTCCACAAGGGCCAGGAGCTCTACGGGCTCTACGAGGTGTTGCAGGCCGACCGCCACCCCCCGGATATCCTGGTGGTCGAGGGCTACATGGACGTGGTGGCCCTGGCGCAGCACGGCCTGCCGCGCGCCGTCGCCACACTGGGCACTGCCACTTCCACCCGCCAGGTCGAGCGACTGTTCCGCGCTAGCAGCGACATCGTGTTCTGCTTTGATGGCGACGAGGCAGGGCGCCGGGCCGCCTGGCGCGCGCTCGAGGGCGCCCTGCCCACCATGCGCCAGGGCCGGCAGGTGCGCTTTTTGTTCCTGCCCGAGGGCGATGACCCCGACAGCCTGGTGCGGCGTGAGGGCCGAGCCGGGTTTGAGGCACAGCTGGCCCGTGCCACCTCGCTTTCGGACTATCTGCTGCAGCGTCTGGCCGAGGGTATCGACATGCAGACCATGGACGGCCGGGCCCGGTTTATCGAACAGGCCACGGCGCCGCTGCAAAAGCTGCCACCCGATGTCTACCGGCACATGCTCATTGAGCGTATCGCCGGGCTGGGACGGCTCGAGCCCGACTACCTCACCGACGTGGTGGACGGCCGCCAGACCCGGGCCCGCCAGCGCCAGCCGACCCGCGCCGGGGCCACACCCGGCGACAGCAGCGCCGTGCGGCGCACCCCGGTGCGCCTCGCGATTGCGCTGCTCCTGCAGCAACCGGCACTGGCACCGGCAGCGGGTGATATCGCGGCCCTGCGCGGCCTGGATGACCTGCCGGGTCTGCCCCTGCTGGTTCAACTCCTTGAATTGAGCACCAACGAGCCCCAGATCACACCGGGAGCGATCCTGGAGCGATTTCAGGACAGCGAACATGAAGCCGCCCTGTGGAAGCTGGCCACCTGGGATCACCTGGTGCCGGCCACGGGCCTTGAGACGGAGTTTGTCGACGCTATGAACCGGGTCCGCCAGCTCCTTGCCGAGCGCCGCCTGCAGCATCTAAACGAGCGCCTGCAGGCCGGTGAGCTCACGCCCGACGAATGGGCCGAATGGCAGCGCCTCAAGTTGTGAAACGAGAAAAACGTGCTATATTGCACGGTTCAGCGTAAATACGTCGCTCCCGCCAAAATCACCTTCAGCATCGGTAGCTTATGGCAGCCCAGGATCAGCAATCCCAGATTCGTGAACTCATCGCCCGCGGTAAGGAGCAGGGGTATTTGACCTATGCCGAGGTCAACGACCACCTGCCCGACGACATCGTCGAGCCGGAGCAGATCGAAGACATCATCAGCATGATTAACGACATGGGCATCCCGGTCCACGAGACCGCGCCCGATGCCGACACCCTCCTGCTGAGCGACGGCGCCGTGTCGACCGACGAGGACGAGGCCGAGGAGGCCGCCGCCGCATTGGCAGCGGTGGACGCCGAGTTTGGTCGCACGACCGACCCCGTGCGCATGTACATGCGCGAGATGGGCACGGTCGAGCTGCTGACGCGCGAGGGCGAAATCGAGCTCGCCAAGCGCATCGAGGATGGCCTTGATCAGGTGCTGCGGGCCCTGTCGGGCTACCCCGAGTCATCGCGCACCATGGTCGCGCTCCACCACGGCATCCAGAACAGCGAACTGCGCCTGGGCGACGTCGTGGCCGGTTTCCGCGACATCACCGATCTGGTCGACAACGTCCCGGAGCTGGTCGCCACACAGCAGGCCGAGGCAGCCGAGGCGCAGCGCGAGGCCGAAGCCGCGGCCGAGGCGGCGGGCGAGGACGAGGTGGCCGCCACCGGCGACAGCGGCCCCGACCCCGAGCGCGCCGCGCAGATCTTTGACCGCATCGAGGTGCTGCACAACGAAATGCTCGACGCCCTCGACACCGAGGGGCCGGACAGCGCTCGCCTTGGGCCGATTCGCGATGAAATGACCGGGCTGTTCCTGGCCATCAAGTTTGTGCCCAAGGTCATCGAGGGCCTGGCGGCCAATCTGCGCAAGGCCGTGGAGCGTGTGCGCGGCGCCGAGCGCGAGGTCATGCGCGTCGCCACCAAGCAGGGCGGCATGCCGCGCAAGGACTTCATCGCCAGCTTCCCGGGCCACGAGACCGACAGCGGCTGGATCGATACGGTCATCGCCGAAGGCAAAGCCTACAGCGACAAACTCGCCCAGCACCGCCAGGCGCTCCTTGAGGAGCAGGCCGAGCTCCACCAGATCCGCGAGCTCACCGGCCTGCCGCCGGCCGAGATCAAGGAGATCAACCGCCGCATGTCCATCGGCGAGGCCAAGGCCCGCCGCGCCAAAAAGGAAATGGTCGAGGCCAACCTGCGCCTGGTCATCTCCATTGCCAAGAAGTACACCAACCGCGGTCTGCAGTTCCTGGACCTGATCCAGGAGGGCAACATCGGCCTCATGAAGGCCGTGGATAAGTTCGAATACCGCCGCGGTTACAAGTTCTCCACCTATGCCACCTGGTGGATCCGCCAGGCCATCACCCGCTCGATCGCCGACCAGGCCCGCACCATCCGCATCCCGGTGCACATGATCGAGACGATCAACAAGCTGGTGCGCACCTCGCGCCAGATGCTGCACGAGATCGGCCGCGAGCCCACGCCTGAGGAACTCGCCGAGAAGCTGCAGATGCCGCTCGAGAAGGTCCGCAAGGTGATGAAGATCGCCAAGGAGCCGATCTCGCTCGAGACGCCCATCGGCGACGAGGAGGACAGCCAGCTCGGCGATTTCATCGAGGACAAGAACGCGGTCCTGCCGCTGGATGCCGCCATTCAGGACAACCTGCGCGACACGACGACCCGCGTGCTCGCCAGCCTGACGCCCCGCGAGGAGCGGGTGCTGCGCATGCGCTTCGGCATCGGCATGAACACCGACCACACCCTCGAGGAGGTGGGCCAGCAGTTCTCCGTCACGCGCGAGCGTATCCGCCAGATCGAGGCGAAGGCGCTGCGCAAGCTCAAGCACCCCTCCCGCTCGCGCAAGCTGCGGAGCTTCCTGGATCAGTGAACGGCGTGTGCCGTCGCGCCGTGCGGGCAACTTATGCGCGCTTTCCCCGTCGTGCGGGACGCCCTACGCTCGCGACGACACGTGAAAGGGAGCGTCTCATGCGCTGCGTCAGAACCGGGCTGGTGTGCCTCGTGACCATGGCGCCGTCGATCGCGGCGGCGCAGATGGTAGATCCCGCGTTTCCCCGGTCCGTGGTGCAGGCGATACAGGACCTCGGTTATCGCGCGGCGCTCGAGACCGACACGACCGGCGATCCGAAGATCCGCAGTTCGATCGAGGGCGCCGATTACACCATCTGGTTCTACGGCTGCCGGACGGACGGGACGCGCTGCGAGGCGCTGCACTTCTCGTCGGGTTACGATCTCACCGTTCCCCTGACGCTCGCCGAGGTCAACGACTGGAACCGCGACAAGCTCGTCGGGCGGACCTACGTCGCCGAGGACGGTGCCGCCTACATCGATTACTACGTCGAGGCCAAGGGCGGCGTACCCCGCCCGGCCTTCGCGGAAGTCCTGCGCATGTGGGGCGTCGCCGTGGCGGATTTCCACGATCTGATCGACTGGTAGAGGCGGCCGGCCGGCGCGTCCCGGCTTCGGGCACCGGCCGGCCGCGGGACGGCTCACTGGTCGAGCACGAAGGTCACTTCCATGTTGACCCGGTAGCCGGCGACGTCGCCGTTCTCGACCTCGACGTTGCTGTCCTTGATCCAGGCGCTCTTGACGTTGCGCAGCGACTCGTTGGCGCGCGTGATGCCCTGTTTCACCGCGTCGTCGAAGCTGTGTTGCGAGGTGGCGGAAATCTCGGTGACGCGTGCGACGCTCATGTCGTCCTCCTGTCGGTTGCCATTGCAGGGGGGCAACGTGCGCAGCCCGCCACCGTTCCCCGGCGCGATGGCGGGATTGTGAGTTGAGCCGCCGGGGCACGGGGCTATCCTCCGGCGCATGACACGTAACCAAACCATGCTCGCCGCGCTCGCCCTGTCCCTGATCGCACCCTCCGCGCAGGCCTTCCGCGCCGAGAACGGGCTCGAGGTGACCGCGCTGCCCGAGGCCGCGACCTTCGAGGTGATCCAGTCGCGCGGCGCGGGGCCGATGCAGATCTGGTGCGCCGCCGCGGATTACGCCCGCGCCGAGCTCTCCGGCGGCGCGTCGGACCGGCTGGTGATCACCGCGCCG
>CAJXMI010000036.1 GCA_913056145.1 uncultured Spiribacter sp. | reverse complement strand
TTTCAGGTCGAGGGCCCGCTGGCGGCCGACGGCTTCTTCGGGACGCAGCTCGACGCGGACTTCGACGCGGTGCTGGCCATGTACCACGACCAGGGCCTGCCGGTGCTCAAGCACGTGGGCTTTGGCCATGCCGTCAATATCACGCTGGGCCTTCCGATCATCCGCACCTCGGTTGATCACGGCACCGCCCTTGATCTGGCCGGGAGCGGAAAGGCCGATCCCGGCAGCCTTGACGCGGCGATTGGCGAGGCGCTCCGCATGGTCGCGGCCCAGCAGCGCTAGCGCATGCATCAGGCTAGACGGCGTTTTGGACAGAACTTTCTCCACGATCGGGGGATTATCGAGCGAATGGTTGCCGCGATCCGGCCGGCAGCGGGCGAAGCCTTCCTCGAAATCGGTCCTGGCCAGGGTGCGCTGACGCGGCCGTTGCTGGCCCATGGCATTGACCTTACCGCCATTGAAGTGGACCGCGACCTGGCGGCGGCCCTGCGGCGGTGGCCCGAGGCCAATGACGGGCGTCTGACGGTTATCGAGGACGACGCCCTTGAGCATCCGCCCGGCCATTTCGCCGGCCGGGAACGGCCGCTACGCATCGTTGGCAACCTGCCCTACAACCTCTCGACACCGCTGCTGTTTCATCTAACGGACGCGATGGATCAGATCGTTGATCTGCACCTACTCCTGCAGCGCGAGGTCGTCGAGCGCATGGCCGCTGCCCCGGGCAGCCGCATCTATGGACGGCTGTCGGTGATGCTGCAGTATCGCTGCATGGTTGAGCCGCTCTTCAGCGTACCGCCCGGGGCCTTTCGGCCGGCACCAAAGGTCACCTCCAGTTTCGTGCGCCTCCTCCCGCATCCATCCCCGCCGATCCCCCCGGTGGACGAGGACTGTCTGGCCGCGGTGGTGGCCGCCGCGTTTGGCAAGCGCCGCAAGACGCTGCGTAATGCCCTGAGCGGTCTGCTGGACGCCGAGGCCATCACCGGTGTCGACCTCGACCCCGGCATCCGGGCCGAGCAAATCGATCTTGCCGGCTTCGGCCGTCTGGCGAGCGCCCTGCAAACACACCGCGAAACCCACTAAGGAGCCTGTATGGCGCACTATGCCATTGGCGATATCCATGGCTGTCTCGACTCGCTGAAGGCGTTACTGGATCAGCTGCGCTTTGACCCGGCGCATGACCGGCTCTGGCTCACCGGCGATCTTGTGGGACGGGGGCCGGAGCCCGCCGCAACGCTGCGCTTTGTGCGCGATCTGGGCCCGGCCGCCGAGGCGGTTCTGGGCAACCACGATATCCACTGCCTGGCGGTGGCCGCCGGCGAGGGCAAGCGGCGTCGTGATGACAACCTCGAGCCGCTGCTCGGGGCCACCGATCGTGATGCGCTGATCGACTGGCTGCGCCGGCGGCCGCTGCTGATTGAGCGGCCGGTTGCAGGCTGGGCCCTGGTGCATGCCGGTATTCCGCCAGGCTGGACGCTGGCCGATGCCCGCATGCACGCCGCGGCGGTTGAGGCCTGGTTGCAGGGCGACGACTGGGTGGCGTTGCTGGCCAACCTCTACGGCAACGAGCCCGACCAGTGGGATGAGGCGCTCAGCGGATGGCCGCGCTGTCGCTTTATCATCAACGCCCTGACCCGCATGCGCTACTGCAGCGCCGACGGCCGACTGCTGTTGCGCCACAATGGCCCCCCGGAGTCGGCGCCGGCCGATCACTATCCCTGGTACGAGGCTCCCGGCAGCCGGATACCCCGGAGCGACATAACGGTGATTGCCGGCCACTGGTCGCGGCTGGGCCGACGCGCGGGGCCCGGTTACCTCACCCTCGATACGGGCTGCCTGTGGGGCGGACAGCTCACGGCCGCGCGGCTCGACACGCCACGGCCCCAATTCACCACCACTGACTGCCGCCCAGCGCTGAAGCCGGGCTGAGGCGGTGAGGCGGGCGCGGGGCTCATCTAGCGCGGCGGCGGATCCAGTCGATGCGACAGGACCGGGAAGCGCCTGCGCAGCGCGTCCAGCTCCTCCAGCGCAAGCTCGGCGACCGCCAGCCCGGGCCCTCCCGCCACGGGGCAGCTGGCAAGCACCTCGCCCCAGGGGCTCACAACGAGACTTTCGCCGTGTGTGGTGCGGCCACTCACGTGGGTGCCGCCCTGATTCGGTGCGATCATGAAACACAGGTTTTCAATGGCCCGCGCCCGGACCAGCACTGACCAGTGCGCCGCTCCGGTGGTCGCGGTGAATGCCGATGGCGCCAGCAGAATCCTTGCCCCGGCATCCACCAGCGCCCGATAGTGCTCGGGGAACCGCAGGTCGTAGCAGATCGACAGGCCAAGGCAACCTGCCGGCGTGGTCACCGCCACCACCTGATTGCCGGCTGCAAAGCTGTTGGACTCCCGATAGCCCTCGCCACCCGCCAGCGCCACATCAAAGAGATGCCGCTTGTCGTAGCGCGCAAGCCGTGTGCCATCGGGTCCATACACGAGGCAGGCAGGCCGCACCCGCTCCACCTCGGGCGCCTGGAGCGGCACGCTGCCGCCGACCAGAGTAATGCCATGACGAGCGGCGGCATCGGCCAGAAACGCCTGCACCGGCCCCTTACCCTCGGGCTCGCCCACCGCCAGCACCTCCCCTTCGCGACGGCCCATGAAGGCAAAATTCTCGGGCAGAACCACCAGTCCGGCCCCGTCGGCAGCCGCCGCCGCTACCTGTGCGGCCGCGGCGCGCAGATTGCCTGCCACCTCGTCGCCCGAGACCATCTGCACCGCAGCAACCCGAATGCGCTCAGTCATCAGCTGTCGGGGTAATGAGTTCAAAGCGGGGATCCTCCCATGGGCCCTCGATGCGATACCGGATTTCACTCAGCCGATCGACCTCGGGCTCGATCATGTCGCGCGTTAGAAACAGCATGATGGCCGCCGCCGGGCCGCCTGCCAGTCCGCCCAGAAAGCTGAGCGCCGAGCTGATGCGCGGGCGCACGGTAACCTCCTGATCATAGCGCTCACGAACCAGGTCGGTGCTGCCGGTCAGCCAGAGGTTGAGCGACGGCCCCGACAGCGCCAGATCGCTGGTATGAAGGCGCCCCGTCCGCACCGTCCAGGTGCCCTGCAGCTGATCAAACCGTAGCCCCTCGCCGACCACATCGGAGAAATCCAGGCCCAGGCGACGCGGCAGGACCGACAGACTGAACAGGCCGAGTGCCCGCCCCGCACCGGGCTCAATGGCCGGCAGTCCACCGTTGCGCAGATCAATTTGCAGGTCACCCGCCAGAGTCGGCAGGGAGGGCCGCAGCATCGGCCCGATCCAGGCCAGATCACCACTGGCGCTGCCACGGCCCTGGTTCATGGCCTGGGGCAGCCCCAGCGCCCTCAGCAGCCGGCCGGCGTCATAGGCAAACACATCAAAGCGCAACCGATAGCCGCCCGTATCCGATGTTGCCGGCTCAACAAGCGCCTCCACATCCGCCACGTCCCCGGTCAGCCGCAGACTTGCCTGACGCTCGCCCTGATCGGGCCCGGCCATTCGCACGGCCAGCGTCCCGAGCGCCTCGCCGGCGGCCGTGAGCTGCTCGGCATCGAGCTGCAGCGTAACCCCGCCTGGCTCCATTCCGCCGGAGGGCTCGGCAGGGGGCGTGGGATCCTGATCGGACTCGGGCGCCGCCGGCGTGATTGCCTCGAGCTGCAATGCAGCCAGATCGGCCGCCAACTCCGTGCGATCGGCTGACCAGTCGAGGGTACCCTGGGCCCCGCCGCTGAGCTCCAGTGTCCAGCCCGCTTGCGCGGGGCGGGCCCGAATCCGGGTTGCGGGCAGACGCCAGCGCCAGAGGTTGAGCCCGGCCAGTTCCACGGCAATGGCATCCAGCGGCGGGATGCCGGCCTGGCCGGCCAGATTATCGCCGCCTTCGGGAGCCGGGCGAAGATCAGCGATATTCAGAACCGGCAGGGTGCCCGTCACCCGGGTGACCGGCGCCGCCGGCAGACTGGGGGCAGTGGCACCAAAATGCACGGCAAGCGAGCGCGCACCTGCGCTCGTCTGTCGCTGCCGAAGGCGCAGTCGCTCGCCGTAGGCCAGACTCGCCGTTGCCGTGCCATCCGGCGCCTCTGCCCAGTCGAGCGTGAGGTCGACGGCCTCGGCTGCCGGCTTGTCCAGGCCCCATGGGGCTGTCACTGACAGCCCCGCGAGGTCGGATTGCACGTCCAGCCGGCGCGCACCACCGCGCCCCCCGGTCAGGGCCGCAAAACCGGGCTGCTCCCAGCGAAGGCGCCAGCGCGTCTCACCGCTGGCATACGGCGCCAGCGCCGCCAGACCCGGCCAGTCGGCAAGACCCCGCGTTCCCGTGGCATCAATACGGATACGGGCGGCGGGACCACTGCCCTCGGTACGCGCCCGGGAGACGATGGCGTGGCCGGCATGCTGCGCCCGCAGCCCATCCCAGCGTACACCGTCGGCGTCAAAATCCACCTCGCCGCTGATTTCACTCAGCGTGATGGCCGGATCCGGCAATGTCACCGCTGCATCGGTCATGCTCAGGGTGCCGGACGCGGTGGGCGGCCGCCCCCCGAACGGCACGCTCACCGACAGATCCAGCCGCCCGTCTCCGTCCCAGGTGACCGCATCGGGCAAATCCGCCTCGCCGGGCAGCGGCGAGCGGCGCACGATGGCCGCCATGCGCGCGAGCGGGCCATTCAGCACCCCATCAATCGCCAGCCGGGGCGACCAGAGGTCATCGAGCACTGCCGTAGCCCGCTCAAGTCGAACGCCCCGAATAACGCCCGAATCCGCGTCCATTTGCATGGACCGGTTGCGAAAACGCAAGATACCGCCCGCATCCGAAAACGCCGGCCAGGCCGGATTGAAAGTAAAACCGACCCCCTCAAGACGGGCCTGCAGATCGAACAGCCCCGAGTCGTTATCAAACGGAAAGGCGTCGAGCGGGCCGCGCAGTTGCGCGTCGAGGCCGCGCAGCCGTCCGCCATCAATGGCCGCATCCAGCCACGCCACAAGCTTTGGATGCATCACCCCCACCGGCAGATGCGCCATGACCGTGCTGGCGGGCAGCGCCCCCACGCTGCCCGCCAGATCAACCACCGGCGTCCGCCCGGGCAACCACCAGACGGCCCCGGCCAGATTGACCGGGGCGCCGGACCAAACGCCGGCGCCATCGCTCAGTCCGATCCGCCACTCACCCTCCGGGGTCCGCCACCAGCGGACCAGCCCGCTGACATCGCGCAATGCAACGGGATTGCGCAAGAGATCCGCCGGGGCGATTTGCGCCGCGGCGCCGTCGATACGCGCCTCGCCGCCGCGCGGGCCGGCCGCGAGCCGCAGACGCTGCGCGCTCATGGTGGGCACCGGCCCCGTGCCCCCATGTCGCAGCGTGGTGCCCTGCAGCGTTGCCCGCCAGTCCCCGGGCGCTTTCCAGACCAGACGGGCATTACGGAGATCACCCGCAAGACCGGACAGCCAAGCGGATGCGCCCTCCATCCCCGGGCCTGGCCCCAGCCCCGCGAGGAGCGCCGCTGGCAGTTCGGTAACATGCAACCGCCAGGGACCGGCGCCATCGCGGCCCACGGCGAGTCCGCCAAGGCCAACGGCGTTGCCGCGCTGATCCAGCACGCTGCGCGGATGCAGGCCCGCGCGCCAGCCATTGGGGGTTCGCTGCCACTGCGCAAGACCGGTCAGACGATCAACCGCCCCCGCACCCACTCCCAGGTCGGTTGCCTCCAGCTCGGCGCGAACCTGCACCAGGCCCGCATCATCCAGCACCAGCCAGGCCCGACCCGCCATGCGGGCCCCGCCATCGACAGCGACGCCGCCGGCAAGGCCGAGCGAGTCCAGCAGGTCGCCACGGATGGCGTCGAAGTGGAGCAGACCGGTTGCCTGCGCCTCACGGCCGGCCGGCAACTGCAGCCGTCCGCGCAGCCGTTGCTCGCCCGCCCGGGCATCCAGCGCAAAACGCCATTCCCCATCGGGGGCCCGGCGCCAGCGCAGCGCCACCGGCGCAAGGTCAAGGGGGGCTGCGAGGTGTCCGGCCTCGACACGCAGGCGTGAGTCACGAATCAGCAGGCGGTCGACGGGCAGGCCACGCAGCGCGGCCAGGAATTGCCCGGTCGGCGCGCCCGTCCTTGGCACCGGCAACGGCAACAAACCTGACAGCCGCCAGCCCTGCTCCGGGTCATGCCGCACGGTGACATCCAGGCCGGCCGCCTCAAGGCCGTGCAGGCGCAACCCGCGCGCCTGCAGTGACTGCCAGGGGGCGATGGCCAGCGTCAGCGTATCGAGCTGCAATGGCCGGCCGTCCGGCGCACTGCGAGCGCGCAGAGTCACATCGCTCAGCACCAACCCCGGCCGCAGACCCTGCAGCCGGGCATCGAGCCCGCCGATCTCGAGCTCGGCGCCCAGGCGCTCGCCGACGGCCTGCTCAACGGTGGCCGTGAGCGTGGGCGCGGAGGCCAGCAGCAGACGCACGCCCGTGAGCACCACAGCGGTTGTCACCAGCAGCGCCACCAGGCCATAGACAATGCCTGCTTTCAGCCGCTCACCGCGTTGCGGCCAGATCCAGCGCTGCAGCCTCTGTCCCACCGTCATGCCTACATCAGCACCACGTCGAACTGCTCGGCGTTGTAGAGCGGTTCGGCCTGAAACTCGATTGGCCGGCCGATAAATGTCTCCAGTTCGGCAAAGCTCTCGCTCTCCTCGTCAATGGCCCGATCCACCACCTCCTGCGCCGCCAGGACCAGCAGCCGGTTGACCTCGAACTGGCGCGCGGCGCGCAGGATCTCGCGGGCGATTTCATGGACCACGGTCTCGGCGCTCTTCAGGTAACCGCGGCCGCCACAGGTCGGACAGTCCTGACACAGCAGATGCTGCAACGACTCCCGGGTGCGTTTGCGGGTCATTTCCACCAGCCCCAGCGCCGAGACACCGCTGATCTGGCTGCGGGCGTGGTCACGCTCCAGGCCTTTTTCGAGCGCCCGCAGCACCTGCCGCTGATGCTCGGCATCCTCCATGTCAATGAAATCAACAATGATTATGCCGCCCAGGTTGCGCAGGCGCAGCTGCCGCACGATGGCCTGTGCTGCCTCGAGGTTGGTCTTGAAGATGGTCTCCTCGAGGGTGCGATGTCCCACATAACCGCCGGTGTTGACGTCAATGGTGGTCATCGCCTCGGTCTGATCAATGATGAGATAGCCGCCCGACTTCAGGGTCACCCGGCTTTGCAGCGCCCGCTGAATCTCGTCCTCGACCCCGTAGAGGTCAAAGATGGGCCGCTCCCCCGGATAGTGGGCAAGGCGCGATCGCGCCTCGGGCAGGAAGGACTCACTGAACTCGAGCATGCGCGAATGACCCTCGTGCGAGTCGATCCGAACGCGCTCAACGTCATCGCTGAGCAGATCGCGCAGGATGCGCAGCATGAGCGGCAAATCCTCATGCACCAGCGTTGCCGGCTGAGCAGCCTCACAGCGCTTCTCAACCGCCGCCCGGAGCCGCAGCAAAAAGGCCCAGTCACGGGCAAGCGCCGCCTCATCCACGCCCTCGGCCGCCGTGCGCAGTATGCAGCCATGGCGACCATCCGGGCCCATCAGCTGGCGCGCCAGTTCACGCAAGCGCTCGCGCTCCGTAGCGCCCTCAATACGCGCCGATATGCCAACGCCGGGGCTGTCGACCAACAGCACCATGTAGCGCGATGGAATCGTGATCTGGGTGGTCAGCCGGGCACCCTTGCTGCCGATGGGGTCCTTGACGACCTGCACGCGCAGCAGCTGCTGCTCACGAACCCGCTGCTGAATGGGCGGCTGCGCCTCGGGCTCCGTGCCCGCCATGGCATGTCCGGCGATAATATCGGAAGCATGCAGAAAGGCCGTGCGCTCCAGGCCGATATCAACAAAGGCCGCCTGCATGCCCGGCAGCACCCGCGACACCTGCCCCTGATAGATGTTGCCGACCAGGCCGCGACTGCGCGAGCGCTCTATGTGGATTTCCTGGAGACTGCCGTTATCAAGCACGGCCACCCGCGTCTCGCGGGGCGTCAGGTTGACCAGGATTTCCTGACTCACCGCTCCGCCGGCCAGCGCGCCTGGTAGTCGATACCGAACTCGGCCAGAAGATCATGGGTTTCAAACATGGGCAGCCCCATGACACCGCTGTAACTGCCCTCGAGTTGCTCGACAAAGACGCCGCCACGGCCCTGGATGGCATAGGCACCCGCCTTGTCGGCCGGCTCGCCGCTTGCCCAGTAGGCCGCGATCTCGGCCTCACCCAGCTCGCGCAGGGTCACCATGCTGAGCGACAGGCGCGTTGCCTCGCGCTCGCCGTCAACCACCGCGACGCCGGTCAGCACCCGGTGGCTGCGTCCAGCCAGCCGCGCCAGCATGTCGACGGCCTCGGCACGATCCCGTGGCTTGCCAAGCACGGCATCATCCAGCACCACGGCGGTATCGGCACCCAGCACGGGCTGGCTCGACCCGGCCGGGCGGGCGGCAAGCCCGGACCGGGCCTTCTCGAGGGCAAGCCGAACCACGAACACCTCAGGGGTTTCCTCGTCGTGGACCACCTCCTCGGCCGACTGGCGAAGCGTGTCAGAACGCACGCCCATCCGCTCGAGAATCTCGTGCCGGCGCGGCGATGCCGAGGCAAGAAAAAGATCAATCATGTTGTCCTGCTGCATTGCGGCCTCCTGGCGCGGGGCGCGTCAACCCCGATGGTAGGGATGTCCGGAGATAAGCGTCCAGGCGCGATACAGCTGCTCGGCCACCACCACCCGGACCAGCATGTGGGGCAGCGTGAGTGCCGAGAGCGACCAGCGGCGCTCAACCGCCTGCAGACAGGCCGGATCATGGCCGTCGGCGCCCCCGATCAGAAACGCCATGTCGCCTCCCCGCTGCATCCCCTCGTCCATATAGTCTGCCAGATCCTGCGTGGACCAGTTGTGGCCGCGCTCATCGAGGGCGATGAGCCGGGCCCTGCCCGCGGCCGCCTGCAGCGCCGCCCACTCCTGGGCGCGAGCCCGATTGACGTCGCCGCCCCGCCGGGCGTCGCCGGAATTGACCGCCCGCAATTCCAGCGGCAGATGCCGCGGCATGCGCGCGGCGAACTCATCAAACCCGGCCTGCACCCAGCCCGGCGGGCGGCGGCCAACAGCAACCACGGCAAGCCGCATGCTCAGGCCTCGACCTCTTCCTCGTCGACCGCCCAGATACGCTCCAAACGGTAGAACTCGCGGACATCCTCAAGCATCACATGGGCCACGACGTCGCCAAGATCGACGAGCACCCATTCGCTGCCCTCGAGGCCTTCCACGCCCAGTGGCCGCTGACCCGCCTCGCGCGCCGCTTCGATCAACGCATCGGCGATCGAGCGGACATGCCGGCGCGAGTTGCCGGTGGCAAAGGCCATGTAATCGGTAATGGCGGTCCGCCCGCGGACGTCGATAATGCGCGGATCTACCGCTTTCATGTCGTCCAGGGCTGTTTCCACGCACTCGCGCAGGGCCTCGGGGGACGGGGTAGCTTCATTCATGATGGATCGGAATCCTCCGGGCCATCCGGCCCTTACTGCTGGGGATAACCATAGAGCCCGGCCCGGGACAGCAGCGTCCAGACTGTATCCGGCATCAGGCCGCGCGCGGAGCGACCCTGCGCCAGCATCTGGCGCACTCGGGTCGCCGAGATCTCGAGCCGCGATACCGGATGAAACCACACCCGGCCCGCCGCTGCAGTCCGCAGTTCGTGCGGATGGGCTGCGCGTCGGGGCGCGAGCCAGTCCGCGAGCTCGGCCGGCAAGGGCCCACCCGGATCCCCGCCACGCGTGGTGACCACCAGATGGGCGATCTCATTGAGTTCATGCCAGCGATGCCAGCGCACCAGACTGCGAAACGCATCGCTGCCCATGGCAAAACAGAGGGGCCGATCCGGCCCGTGCTCGCGGCGAAACGACTGCAGGGTATCAATGGTATACGAGGGTCCGGGGCGCCGGAGCTCGCGCTCATCGACCACGAGCCCGGGGGTGGCGGCAACCGCCTCGGTGAGCAGGCGACAGCGCGTGGCGGCATCGCACCGGGGCTGGGGCCGATGCGGCGGCACCCGGCCCGGCACCAGCCGGATCTCGGAGAGGCCAAGGCCTTCGAGCAACTCGATGGCCGGCCGGAGATGGCCATGATGAACCGGGTCGAAGGTGCCACCCAGCACCGCAACCGGGGCCTGCCCCCGCGCGGTCATTCGCGAATGTGCCCCTCACCGAGCACGATGTACTTCTGGGTGGTGAGCCCTTCCAGCCCCACCGGGCCGCGGGCATGCAGGCGATCGGTACTGATACCGATCTCGGCGCCCAGCCCGTATTCAAAGCCATCGGCAAAGCGCGTGGAGGCATTCACCATGACCGAGCTCGAATCAACCTCGCGCAAAAAGCGCTCGGCGTGGGGATGATGATGGGTAACAATCGCATCGGTGTGCCCCGAGCCGTGGCGGGCGATATGCGCCATGGCCTCATCAATGCCCGGCACGATCCGCACCGACAGGATGGGGGCCAGGTACTCGGTATCCCAGTCGGCATCGGTGGCCGGTGTCAGCGCAGGCACCAGCCGGCATGACTCGGCACAGCCCCGCAGCTCCACCCCCAGCGCCTCGAAGCGCTCATGCAACCGCGGCAGGAGAGCCGGCGCGATCGCGGCATCAAGCAGCAGCGTCTCGAGGGTGTTGCAGGTGCCATAGCGCTGCGTCTTGGCATTGATCACGACGCGCTCGGCCATGTCGAGGTCGGCGGCGCCGTCCACAAAGCAATGGCAGATACCATCGAGGTGCTTGATCATGGGCACGGTCGCCTCACGCATGATGCGCTCGATCAACCCCTTGCCGCCACGCGGCACCAGCACATCGATCTGCTCATGCAGGGTGATGAGCGCGCCCACGGCGGCGCGATCGGTGGTGGCCACGATCTGGACCGCCTCGGGCGGGAGGCCCGCGGTCTGCAGGCCGCTCGCGATGCACTCGGCAATCGCTCGGTTGGAGTGCTGTGCCTCCGAGCCACCGCGGAGCACACAGGCATTGCCCGACTTGAGACAGAGCGCGGCGGCATCGGCCGTCACATTGGGGCGCGATTCGTAGATGATACCAACCACACCCAGCGGCACCCGCATGCGGCCCACGCGGATGCCGGAGGGCATCGGGTGGAGCGCCTCGACAGCCCCCACCGGATCGGGGAGCGCCGCCACCTGCTCAAGCCCGGCGGCCATGGCCTCGATGCGATCATCGGTAAGGGCGAGGCGATCCAGTAGCGCGTCATCGAGGCCCGCCTCGCGCCCGGCGGTCAGATCGCGGGCATTGGCCTCGGTAAGCGCTGGCGCCGCGGCACGAATGCCGTCAGCAATGGCCTGCAGGGCAGCACTGCGGGTTCCGGCATCGGTGCGGGCCAGAATACGCGCCGCTGCCCGGGCCTGGCGGCCCAGCGCATCAACATGCGCCGCGACGTCGGTAATGGGGGTGGCGTTGCTGTCCTGCATCAGGCTCTCCCTTGGTGTTGGCCTGCGGCGAGGGCCGCCGCATCAGTCGCCAATTCTATCAGGTCATCCCAGGGCCGCCGGCGCTCGGCGCCCTTGACGGCGCGGTCCACTCCGGCCGCGCGCGCCAGCAGATGCGCCCAGGCATCGGCCGGTGCGTTGCGCGCCAGCGCCTTGAGTCGGCCCTGGCGGTTGTTCCAGACCCGGTGGCGCTGCATGACGGGCTGCGGGTCGGCGCGGCGGCGGGCACATCCCTGCAACTCCGCCAGCACCCGCAAATCGCGCGCCAGGCCCCAGAGCACCAGCACGGGCTCCTCCCCCTCGGCCCGGAGGCGCCGGGCAATCCGCAGGGTGCGGCCCACGTCGCCCGCCAGCACGGCTTCGGGCAGATCAAACACGGCGTATCGCGCACCGTCTGCCACCGCATCGCGCGCCTCGGCCGCACTGACCCGATCGCCGTCGGCGAGCAACGCCAGCTTGTCGATCTCCTGGGCAAGCGCCAGCAGGTTGCCTTCGTTGCGCTCGGTGATAACGGCAATGGCCGCATCATCCAGCATCAGCCTGCGTTGGCGGGCGCGCTCGAGCGTCCAGGCTGGCAACTGCTCGCGCCGCAGCGGCCAGGCATAGCTCATGACGCCACCCGCGGCGAGGGCCTTGGCCCAGGCGCTCTTGCGCTGGGCGGGTTCGAGCCGGCCACAGATGACGACCAGCACGGTGTCCTCGGGGGGGCGATCCGCATACTCGCGCAGCGCCGCCGCGCCGTCGCGGCCCGGGCGGCCACCCGGCAGACGCAGCTCAATGAGCCGCCGCGCGCTGAACAGCGACAGGCTGGCAGCGGCATCGCCCAGACGCTTCCAGTCGAAGCTGCCATCGGCATGCAGAACCTCGCGTTCGCAAAAGCCATCGGCGCGGGCACGCGCACGCAAGGCATCGAGGGCCTCTTCGATAAGCAATGGCTCTTCACCGGCCAGCAGATACACGGGATCGAGTCCGCGATGGATCCGCGCGGCCAGTTGCTCGATGCGCACCTCGGCCATCGCGGGTCTAGCGGCTGCGGGCCAAACGCGCCAGCATCAAGCGGATGGCGTCATTCTGCAGATCCTCGACCAGCGCATCTTCCTCGGCCTGCGCGGCCTGCAGGTTATCGGGATCCACGGGATAGTCGACGCGAGTGCGCACCGTCTGCACGGGCCCGGTCACAACCTCCGGCTCGGCCAACCCGCCGGGGCGAATGCGAAAGCGCAACCGATAGCTGAGCTCGTACTCGACGGCAAAGCCGCGGGCATCGGTGGCCACGGTGCGCCGCCTGCGCTCGGCATCCTCCACGCTGAGCACATGGCGCGCCGCACCAGCGGCGCTGACCCGCTCGGCCCCCAGACTGCGCAGCTCGGCGCCGACGCGCTCGAGCAAGCGGTTGCCAACCCCGCCCTCAAGCGCAATCGGGACACCCTCGAGCCCGCCACCGGCGGCCCCACGCAGCTGCCAGCCACAGCCCGCGAGCACGACAGCAGCCAGGATGATGCCGGCCAGCCGCACCGGATAGCGTTGCGCCGCCATCAGCCGGCCACCACGTTGACCAGGCGCCCGGGCACCACAATGACCCGACGGATCGTCAGATCCTCGAGAAACCGCTGGACATGGGCATCGGCCAGCGCGGCCTCACGTATCGTGTCTTCAGCGGCGTCGGCCGCCATCCGAATCCGGCCGCGCAGCTTGCCGTTGACCTGCACCACCAGCTCGACCTCATCCTGCACCAGCGCGGACTCGTCAACCACGGGCCAGGGCTGATCCACCGCCGCACCGTCACGGCCCAGCCGCGTCCAAAGCGCATGGCTCAAATGCGGCGTGATGGGCTGGAGCATGAGCACGACGGCCTCCAGCACCTCCTGGCGCAGCCCGCGGGCGGCATCGGTTGCCACGTCGTAGCGCCCCAGGGCGTTGCAGAGCTCCATGATCGCGGCAATGGCGGTGTTGAAGGTGTAGCGCCGCCCCACATCGTCGCCGACCTTGCCGATGGTCTGGTGGAGCTTGCGCCGCAGATCGGTCCCGGCCTCGTCCAGTTCGGCAGCGGCCGGCGCCGGCACCTGCCCGCCACTCACGTGGTCATGGACCAGGCTGTAGAGCCGACGCAGGAATCGCGAGGCCCCCTCGACACCGCTGTCCTGCCATTCGAGGGCCTGATCGGGTGGCGCGGCAAACATGGTAAAAAGTCGCACCGTATCGGCGCCAAACCGGTCCACCAGGCTCTCCGGGTCTTCGCCGTTGTTCTTGGACTTGGACATCGTGGTCCAGCCCGTTGCCGTCAGCTCGGCTCCATCACTGCAGCGGGTGGCACGCATGATTCGCCCTCTGCCATCGCGCTCGATTTTGACATCGGCAGGCGCAATCCACTCCCGGCCGCCTTCCTCGCTATCACGGTAGAAGGCCTCGGCCAGCACCATCCCCTGGCAGAGCAGGTTGGTGGCCGGCTCATCGCTGGCGACCAGCCCCTGATCGCGCATCAGCTTGTGCCAGAAGCGGAAATAGAGCAGGTGCATCACGGCATGCTCGATGCCCCCGATGTACTGATCGACAGGCAACCAGTGATCGGCACGCCGATCGAGGATTGCCTCGGCGTCCGGGCAGCAGTAGCGGGCGTAGTACCAGGATGACTCCACGAACGTGTCGAAGGTGTCGGTCTCGCGCTCGGCCTCGCCACCGCATTGGGGGCAGGCCGCCCGCCGCCAGTCGGGGTCGGTCTTGAGTGGCGACTGGACGCCGCTGAAAGTGACCGATTCGGGCAGCGTCACGGGCAGTTCCGCCTCGGGCACCGGCACTGCTCCGCAGTCGGGGCAATGAATCATCGGGATCGGGCAGCCCCAGTAGCGCTGGCGTGACACGCCCCAGTCACGAAGACGGTAGTTGGTGCGTCGCTCGCCAATGCCGCGCGCCTCGAGATGATCGGCGATGGCGTTGAACGCTGCCGGGAAGTCGAGCCCGGTGAACTCACCCGCCGCCACCGTGACCAGTCCGTCTTTGGCCACCCAGGGCTCCCCCTGCACGTCGACGGCACGGCCATCGGCCGGTCCCACCGCCTGCCGGATCGGCAGGCCGTAGCGGGTGGCAAACTCGTGATCGCGCGCATCATGGGCGGGCACCGCCATGATCGCGCCGGTGCCGTAGCCCATGAGGACGAAATTGGCCACCCAGACCGGTATACGCTCCCCCGAGAGCGGGTTAATGGCCTCGACACCCAGCGGCATGCCCTTTTTCTCGAGCTTCTCAAGCGCCTCTTCCGTAACCGCACCCTGGCGGATTTCTGTCAAAAACGCAGCTAACTCAGGATTTTTCTCAGCCGCCGCAATAGCCACCGGATGATCCGCTGCTACCGCCATGTAGGTTGCACCGTAAAGCGTATCCGGGCGCGTTGTATAAACCCGTAGCGCCCCGCCGGCTTCATCAGCTAAAGGAAAATCAAGCTCAACGCCCTCAGACCGCCCTATCCAATTACGCTGCATCGTTTTGACCGCATCCGGCCAGCCCGGCAACTGATCCAACTCCTCGAGCAATTCATCAGCGTAATCGGTAATTCGCACAAACCACTGCGGAATTTCACGCCGCTCTACCGGTGCCCCTGAGCGCCAACCACGGCCATCAACCACTTGTTCATTAGCCAGCACGGTTTGATCGATCGGATCCCAATTCACAATGGACTTTGCCCGATACACCAGCCCTTTACGAAAGAGCTCGGTAAACATCAGCTGCTCCCAGCGATAGTAATCGGGCGAGCAGGTGGTTACCTCGCGTTGCCAATCATAGCCATAGCCCATGCGCTGCAACTGTCGGCGCATGTGAGCAATGTTTTCATAGGTCCAGCCAGCCGGCGCCACGCCTCGCTTAATCGCCGCATTTTCAGCAGGCAGACCAAAAGCATCCCAGCCCATCGGCTGCAATACATTTTTACCCTGCATCCGCTGAAAACGGCTAATTACATCTCCGATGGTGTAATTGCGCACTTCCTTCATATGCAGTTTCCCGCTTGGATACGGCAGCATTGAAAGGCAGTAATATTTGGGCCGATCGGGATCTTCGGTAACGCGAAAGGTCTCTGCGCTATCCCAGTAACCCTGTGCAATGGTTTCTATCCGGGCGGGGTCAAATTGCTTTTCCATGAACGCTTTCTAAATTTTAAGACTGTTGATTTTGTTGCCGTGATGCGCGCTCAAAACGCGTTCCATGACAGCGTGGGCACGGCGGAATATGCCCTGCACGGGCAAAATGCAACACTTCACCGCATTCACGGCAAACAAGCGCACCAGGCCCGGTAATCTCACCCGTATGATACCGGGATGCGGCGGTCAGCTCACGCTGAAGATCCATCCACTGCAAGCGCGTCTGGTCGGCTACCGAAGAGAACCGATCCCAAATCCAGTGCTCTACCAACTGCATATCCATATGCAGCCAGTCTGCGTACGTGCCCCGCTCT
>CAJXMI010000035.1 GCA_913056145.1 uncultured Spiribacter sp. | reverse complement strand
GGTTGCCCCGAACAGCGTACCCGGGCGCGTGGTATAGACGCGCAGCGGCTCGCCGCCGTCCGCCAGGGCAAAATCGAGCTCGACGCCCTCGGAGCGGCCAATCCAGTTGCGCTGCATGGTCTTGACCGCCTCGGGCCAGCCCGGCAGTTCATCGAGGCCGTCCAGCAGCTCGTCGGCATAGGCGGTGATGCGTACAAACCACTGCGGGATCTCGCGCCGCTCCACGGGCGCGCCGGAGCGCCAGCCGCGGCCGTCCACGACCTGTTCGTTGGCCAGCACGGTCTGATCCACCGGATCCCAGTTGACCACCGCCTTGGCCCGGTAGACCAGGCCCTCGCGGAACAGCCGGGTAAACATGAGCTGCTCCCAGCGGTAGTAGTCGGGCGCACAGGTCGTGACCTCGCGGTCCCAGTCGTAGCCATAGCCCATGCGCTGGAGCTGCCGGCGCATGTGGGCAATGTTTTCGTAGGTCCATTTGGCCGGCGGCACGCCGCGCTTGATGGCGGCATTCTCGGCGGGCAACCCGAAGGCATCCCAGCCCATGGGCTGGAGGACGTTACGGCCCTGCATGCGCTGAAAGCGGCTGATGACATCACCGATGGTGTAGTTGCGGACATGGCCCATGTGCAGCCGCCCGCTGGGATAGGGCAGCATCGACAGGCAATAGTATGTGTCGCGCTCGGGGTCTTCGCTGACCCGGAAGGTGCCTTGCTCGTCCCACCAGGACTGGGCGGCTTGTTCGATGGCGGCGGGGTTGTAGTGCTTTTCCATGGCGCCAGAGGATACCCCGGCGCCGGCCCGGATTGCACCCGGGATGATCAGTCGCCCTGCCGCCGCACGGCCCGCTCAAAGCGGCTGCCGTGGCAGCGCGGACAGGGCGGAATGTGCCCGGCCCGCCGAAAGTGCAGGTGCTCGCCGCAGTCGCGGCATACCAGCGTGCCCGGCCCGGTGATCTCGCCAGTGTGATAGCGCGCGGCGGCCTGGAGCTCGCGATTGAAGGCCTGCCACTCGAGACGCGTTTGATCCGCAACCGACGAAAAGCGATCCCACAGCCAGTTCTCGACCAGTTGCAGGTCCATATGCAGCCAGTCGCCATAGGTTCCGCGCGCCTTTTCGACGTAATCGGCAGCATCTTCCAGATCACGCTGCAGCCACTCGGCGACACGATCGGCCTCTTCGCGGGTCAGCTCACCCAGCTCGATTGTGCGCTCGCGTGCCGTATCAAGGGCATCGCGCACTCCGTGGCTGACGCGCTCACCGGTGTCTTCAAGCCGCTCACGCAGGCGCTCGAGCATGCGCTCATAGCCATGGGCCTCGCGATTCTGCTGCTCCTCGGATTTGCTCATTACCACTCTCTCCGCTGGCTGTTCTGAATGTCTTCCCAGTGTAACCGGCCGCCGCTAGACAGGGCGAAACAGCTGATAGCGCCGGCGCCCCAGCGCCGCGCAGCCCAGCAGCAGCACGCCGGCCAGCACAGCCATGGGCGCGTCGCGCCATTGCATGTAGGGCGTGGTGCCCGCCCGGGGCACCACGGTCCCCGTGACGATTCGCGGCTCGAACAGCGGCGCGGTCCGCAGCAACTTGCCGCGCCCGTCAATCAACGCCGACACCCCCGTATTGGTGGCGCGAATCACCGGGCGGCCCGTTTCGATGGCGCGCATTCGTGCCATCTGCAAATGCTGCCAGGGCGCCGCCGTATGCCCGAACCAGGCGTCGTTGCTGACGTTGAGCAGCACCTCGGCGGCGGGCAGCGAGGCGGCCACCCGTGTTCCGAAGGTGATTTCATAGCAAATACTCACCCCAAGCTGCAGCCCGGCCGCCTCCAGCGGAGCGGCCGAGACGCCGGCCCTGAAATCGCCGAGTGGCGTGCCAACAAAGTCGAGCAGACCACCCGCCAGATCACGAAACGGCACATATTCGCCAAACGGCACCAAATGCCGCTTGTAGTAGAACTGCGTGGTCGCACCCGGGACCGCAACGGCATTGAACAGCGCCTCGCCGGTTTGATCGGCGGCAGGCGTTCCCACCACCAGGGTGCTGCCGGCCGCTCGCGCCTCGGCCGCCAGATCCTCAAGCCAGGCGGCCGCCTGATGGTAGAGCGCGGGCACCGCGGTTTCGGGCCAGACAATAAGATCGGCGCCAAACGCCTGACGGGTCAGCGCCACATACTCGGCAAGAATCCCGCCGCTTTCCGCAGGATCCCACTTGCGCGACTGCGCAATGCTCCCCTGAATCATGGCCACGCTCACCGGCTCACCTGCCGAGCGGCTCCAGTCGCGCTCGAGCATCACTCCCCCGCCCAGCAGCCCGAGCGCAAGCCCCACCGGGGCCAGCAGGCGCAAGGAAAGCGGCCGCCGCAGCCACCAGGCAAGCCCCCCCGCCAGCAGCGCTACCGCGGCACTGCTGCCATAGACGCCCAGCACTGGGGCAAAGGCGGCCAGGGGGGTGTCGACCTGGCTGTACCCCAGGCTGAGCCAGGTTGCGCCGGTAAAGAGCCAGCTGCGCACCCATTCGACAAACACCCAGCCGGCCGGGAAGGCGAGCAGCAGGGCGACGGCGCGGTGCCGGCGGCCTGCCCACCAGCC
The DNA here is from genome assembly GCA_913056145.1 of uncultured Spiribacter sp. Lineage (GTDB taxonomy): Bacteria > Pseudomonadota > Gammaproteobacteria > Nitrococcales > Nitrococcaceae > Spiribacter. The sequence continues at coordinate 13,856 of CAJXMI010000035.1, read as the reverse complement.
AAGCAGCATGGCGGTCATGGGAATGAGGGCAAAAAGCGCCACCAGCACCGTGATGGCAAGCCCGGCCGCCAGCGGGCCGCCGCCGTAGTGAGCGATACTGTGGTGGATCCAGTACACACCGAACCCTGCGTACCCCAGGCCGAACAGATAGCTCAAAGCCGCCACCTGCAGTGCGCGGGTGCGGGGCGGCGCCAGCAGGGCAAACAGCACGGCCAGACCGAGCACGGGTGCCCAGGGCTGTGAATACGGCGCCAGTCCCAGCGGCAGCAGCAGCCCCGCCAGCAGCGCCACCACCCCCCTCACGGCCTGCCTCACGCGCCGGCTTCCTCGCTGTCGTCCACCGGCGCAGCGCCGGGCGTGACCATCAGCAGATGCAAGCGGCGGCTGTCGGCCCGCAGGACCTCAAAGCGAAGCCCGGCCAGGACGAGCGTCTCACCCCGTCGCGGCATGTGACCGAAGCCGTTGGCCACCAGCCCGCCAACCGTGTCGAACTCCTCGTCACTCAGCGTGGTGCCGAAATGCTCGTTGAACACCTCGATGGGCGTGAGCGCCTTGACCACCGTCCGGCCATCCTCGCTCTGGCTCAAAATCCAGGTATCGTCATCCAGATCGTGTTCGTCATCGATCTCGCCCACGATCTGCTCAATGACATCTTCGATGGTCACGATGCCCGCAAGCCCGCCGTACTCATCCACCACGATGGCCAGGTGATTGCGTGACTCCTGGAAGAGCTTGAGCAGTGCATCGAGACGCTTGCTCTCGGGGATGAACAGCGCCGGGCGCAGCAGCTCGCGCAGCCGGAATTCGCGCTGGTGCTCGGGGTCGAGGTAGGGCAACAGATCCTTGGCAATCAGGATGCCGATGACATCGTCGCGACTGTCACCGGTAACCGGGAAGCGCGAGTGGCCACTGTCGATGATCGTTGGCAGGAGCTCCCAGACCGAATCGGCGCGGGGCAGCAGCGAGACCTGTGAGCGCGGGATCATGATGTCGCGCACCTGCAGGTCGGCGACATGCAGGACGCCCTCGCACATCGACAGCGCGTCGGCATCGAGGATGCCCCGCTGATGCGCGCCCCGAAGCGTCTGCACCACCCCGTCACGATCTCTGGGCTCATGCCCGCCCAGGGCCTGTCCTATCCGCTCCAGCCATCCCGGATGGCTGGCGCTGGTACTCCCCGATTGATCCTCGCTCATTCTGCTCTTCCATGCCTCGAGTGGCGACCCTGCGGTCGATGGGTTAGCGCGCTGGCCGTCAGCGCCCTAACCGATCGAGTCTCGCGTCGCACCCAAAGCGTCAGTCATAGGGGTCGGGGAAGCCCAGGCGCGCCAGCACCGCTCGCTCCTCGGCCTCCATGGCCTCGGCGTCCACGCTAGTCTGATGGTCGAGCCCAAGCAAGTGCAGCACGCCATGAACGGTGAGATGCGCCCAGTGCGCCGGCTCGGCCTTGCCCTGAGCCACCGCCTCGCGCGCCACGACCGGCGCGCAGATCACCAGATCGCCCAGGATAGGCAACTCGACTCCTACCGGGAGATCGGCCGGGAAGGACAGTACGTTAGTTGCATAGTCGCGCCCACGATAGTCGCGATTGAGCTGTTGTCCCTCGGCCTCATCCACCAGGCGAATGGCGAGCTCCGCCTCGTCACGCCGGCCAGAAAGCGCCGCGGCCACCCAGCGCTCGAAGTCCTCACGCCCGGGGGTGCGGGCGTCGGTGACGCACTGCAGCTCCAGTTCAACCATGGCGGGGGTCAGTCCGACGAGGGATCGCCCTCGCGCCGGTCGTAGGCGCGGACGATCCGTTGCACCAGATCGTGGCGCACCACGTCGTGGGCGTTAAAGAAGGTAAAGCTGACGCCCTCCACCTCATGCAGGACATCCACGGCATCGCGCAGCCCCGAGGTCTTGCCGGCCGGCAGGTCCACCTGCGTGACATCGCCGGTGACAACGGCCGTCGAGCCAAAGCCCAGGCGCGTGAGGAACATCTTCATCTGCTCAACGGTGGTGTTCTGGGCCTCGTCCAGGATGATGAAGGCGCCGTTCAGCGTGCGCCCCCGCATGTAGGCGAGCGGCGCCACCTCGATCACGTTGCGTTCGATGAGCTTGTTGACGCGCTCAAAACCCAGCATCTCGAACAGCGCATCGTAGAGCGGGCGCAGGTATGGGTCGACCTTCTGAGCGAGGTCGCCGGGCAGAAACCCGAGCCGCTCGCCGGCCTCAACGGCCGGTCGGACCAGGACCAGGCGCTGCACCTGATCCTGCTGCAGCGCCTCGACGGCACTGGCAACGGCCAGGTAGGTCTTGCCGGTACCCGCGGGGCCCACCCCAAAGTTGAGGTCGCAGTCGCGAATGGCTGCCAGATAGCGGCGCTGATTGGGGCCGCGGCCCCGAATCATGCCCTTGCGGGTGTGAATCAGCACCCCGTCATCGGCGTCGTCGTGAGCGCCGGAATCGGCGTCCGCCCGGGTAGCGGCCATATCGCCCGCCTCGGCCTCCGCCGTGCGCAGCTGCAGATGCACATTCTCGGCACCGATGGTCTCGCGGGCGGTATGGCTGTAGAGCGTGCGGATGACCTCGCCCGCCACATTGGCTGCGTCATCGTCGCCGACAATCCGGAAGCGATGGCCGCGGTTCTCGATTTCAACCCCAAGCCGCCGTTCAACCTGGCGCAGATTTTCATCGAACTGCCCGCACAGGTTGGCCAGCCGGTCGTTATCCGGTGGCGACAGGGTAAAGTCGATGACGTCGGGACGTGGACTCAAGAGGGATCCCGTTTCATGAGGCACAGGCCTCCGCCGCTCCATCCACGCCGGCCAGATCGGGCTCCCGGCTGATATCAATGCCCAGCATCTCGCCCCGCAGCGAATGGGCCATGGCCTCGGTGATACGCACCTGCACAAACCGGCCGGTCAGGCGCGAGTTGCCCGGGAAATTGACTACCCGATTATTGGCGGTACGGCCCTTGATTTCGTTGGCGTCCTTGCGCGACACGCCGTCAACCAGCACCGATTCGACCCGACCCACCATGGCCTCGCTGATGGCGGCGGCGTTGGCATCGAGCGTGTTCTGCAGACGCTGCAGGCGGGCCTTTTTTTCGTCGCGCGGGGTGGCGTCGGGCAGCTGGGCCGCCGGCGTCCCCGGCCGTTTCGAATAGATGAAACTGAACGACTGATCGAATCCCACGCGCTCCACGAGGTCCATCGTGTCCTCAAAATCGTTTCTCATCTCGCCCGGAAACCCGATGATGAAATCGGACGACAGGGTAATGTCGGGCCGCGCCGCGCGCAGACGCTCCACCAGATCAAGAAAGTACTCGCGCGTGTGGTTGCGCTTCATGAGCGTGAGGATGTTGTTGGAGCCGCTCTGCACTGGCAGATGCAGATGCCCGACCAGCTCGGGGACCTCGGCGTAGGCATCAACCAGGGCCTGATTGAAATCGAGCGGATGCGAGGTCGTAAAGCGAATCCGCTCGATGCCCTCAATGGCCGCGATGTAGTGAATCAGCAGGGCCAGATCGGCGCGCTCGCCGGCGTCCATCAAACCGTCATAGCCGTTGACGTTCTGGCCGAGCAGCGTGACCTCGCGCACCCCCTGCTCGGCCAGCTCGGCACACTCGGCAAGAACATCCTCGAACGGCCGGCTGATTTCCTCGCCGCGGGTGTAGGGCACCACGCAGAAGCTGCAGTACTTGCTGCAGCCCTCCATGATCGAGACGAAGGCGGTGGGGCCGTCGGCACGCGGCTCGGGCAGCCGATCGAACTTCTCGATCTCGGGGAAGCTGACATCAACCACCGCGCGGCGGCTGTCACGGGCCCGCGTCACCATATCGGGCAGGCGGTGCAGTGTTTGCGGGCCAAACACCATGTCGACAAACGGGGCCCGCTCGACAATGGCCGCGCCCTCCTGACTGGCTACGCAGCCGCCCACGCCAATCAGCAGATCAGGCCGCTCGGCCTTGAGACCGCGCCAGCGCCCCAGCTCGGAGAACACCTTCTCCTGCGCCTTCTCGCGAATCGAGCAGGTATTGAGCAGGATCACGTCGGCTTCTTCCGGCGTCGCGACCCGTTCATAGTTACCCTCGGCGGCCAGCACGTCGACCATTTTGATCGAGTCGTACTCGTTCATCTGGCAGCCGTGGGTGCGGACATAAACCTTTTTTGTCATGCGCTCAAGAATACTAGCGCGCCACGCCAGCGACAATCCGCCGACCCTCGGCCCTAGCGCCCATAGACATCGTCGAGTCGGGTGATATCGTCCTCGCCCAGATAGCTGCCCGACTGCACCTCGACCAGCTCGAGCGGGATCATGCCGGGATTGTCCAGCCGATGGACCGTGCCCAGCGGGATGTAGGTGGACTCGTCCTCGCTCAGCAGAAACGTCTCGTCGCCCCGGGTTACTCGAGCGGTTCCGCGAACAACCACCCAGTGCTCGGCGCGGTGATGATGCATCTGCAGTGACAGCTGACAGCCCGGATTGACGACGATGCGCTTTACCTGAAAACGCGCCGACTGGATCAGCCCCTCGTAACTGCCCCAGGGGCGATGGACCTCGCGGTGCTCGATGGCCTCCCGCCGGCCGCCGTCCTGCAGTCGACGCACGATGGCCTTGACGTCCTGGACCCGGTCACGCGGCGCCACCAGCACCGAGTCGGCGGTCTCGACGATCACGTGATCATGCAGTCCGACGGTGGCCACCAGCCGGCTCTCGGCCCGCACGTAGCTGCCCCGGCTGTCCTCGGCAATGACATCCCCCAGAAGGACATTGCCCTCGGCGTCGGCGCGCCCCGCGTCCATTAACGTGGCCCACGAGCCGAGGTCGTTCCACCCCGCATCCAGCGGCACCATGGCCGCCGCATCGGTGGGCTCCATGACCGCGTAGTCAATCGAATCACTCGGGCAATGCGCAAACCCGGCCTCGCCCAGGCGGATGAAATCAAGATCCTGCTCCGCCTCGGCCAAAGCCGCCTCCGCGCCTCGCAGAATGGCCGGAGCATGCCGCTGGAGCTCCTCGAGATAGCGCGAGGCGCGCATGACGAACATACCGGAGTTCCAGAAAAACCCGCCGTCACTCAGGAACCGCTCGGCCCGGGCAGCATCCGGCTTTTCCACAAACCGGGCCACACGGCGGGCCGGCGCCCCCTCCGCGAGTGGCGCGCCCGCCTCAATGTAGCCATAGCCGGTCTCGGGATGGTCGGCCACCACGCCAAAGGTGACCAGCCAGCCGTCGGCCGCTGCCCTGATCGCTGTAGTCAGTGCGTCACGAAGCCGGGCCGGTGTCTCGATGAGGTGATCGGCCGGAAACACCGCCAGCACCGCATCGGGCCCGTCACGCAGGGCCTGCAGCGCCGCCACGGCCACCGCCGGGGCGGTATTGCGGCCCACGGGCTCGAGCAGGATCCGCGCCGGGCCCAGCGCATGGTCACGCAGCTGCTCGGCCACCAGAAAGCGATGATCCTGGTTGCAGACAACGATGGGGGCATCGAGCGCTCCGCCCCCCTCGACCAGCCGATCGAGGGTCTGCTGCACCAGCGTGCGCCCCGACGAGGCCACGTCGAGAAACTGCTTGGGCCAGGTCTCGCGCGACAGCGGCCAGAGGCGCGATCCCACCCCGCCCGACAGGATGACCGGGCGGACCGGCAGCGTTGATGCCTCGTCGGTACCCGTCATCATGCCCCCGCTCCGCCCGGCGCCAGCGGCGGCCGGCCGATCGAGTAATAGTAAAAGCCGTAGGTGGCCAGCACAGCCGGGTCATAGAGGTTGCGCCCGTCAAAGATGACCGGTTCGGCGAGCTGTGCGCGCAGCTGCTCGAAGTCGGGGCTCCGAAACAGATTCCACTCGGTCATGATAATCAGGGCATCCGCGCCCTCGAGAGCGGCTCTGGCACTGTCGCACAGGGTGAGACCCGGATGCTCGCCATAGATATGGCGGGTTTCGTCCATGGCCTTGGGGTCGAAGGCCTGCACGCTCGCCCCGGCCTCCCAGAGCGATTCCAGGAGACGCCGGCTGGCGGCCTCGCGCATGTCATCGGTGTTGGGCTTGAACGCGAGCCCCCAGAGTGCGAAGCGACGTCCACTCAGCTCGCCCCGATAGTGCTCGCGAATGCGCTGAAAGACGTAATGCTTCTGGCGGTCGTTGACCTCCTCGACCGCCTGCAGCAGCTGCGGCACATAGTCGACGCCGTGCGCGGTGCGCGCCAGGGCCTGGACGTCCTTGGGAAAACACGACCCGCCATAGCCCGCCCCCGGGTAGATGAAGTGATAGCCAATGCGCGGGTCAGAGCCAATGCCAATGCGCACGCGCTCGATATCGGCGCCGACGCGATCGGCGATATTGGCCAGCTCGTTCATGAAGCTGATCTTGGTGGCCAGCATGGCGTTGGCGGCGTACTTGGTAAGCTCCGCCGACCGCACGTCCATGGTGATCAGCCGATCGTGATTGCGGTTGAACGGGCTGTAGAGGGCATGCAGCAACTCGAGCGCGTGCTCATCATCACTGCCCACCACCACCCGTTCGGGCTTCATGAAGTCATCGACGGCGGCGCCCTCTTTGAGAAACTCCGGGTTGGAGACAACGGCGTAGTCAAGCGACTGCCCCCGCTCGGCAAGACCCCTGGCCACCGTTTCCCGAACCCGGTCGGCCGTGCCCACCGGTACGGTCGATTTATCCACGATGACCTTGTAGGCCTCCATGTGCTCGGCAATCGTGGCGGCGACTGCCAGGACATGACGCAGATCGGCCGAGCCGTCCTCGTCGGGCGGGGTGCCCACGGCAATGAACTGGAACTGCCCGTGCTGCACGCCCATGGCAGCGTCGTTGGTAAAGCGCAACCGCCCCGCTTCACGATTGCGGACCACGATAGTGTCAAGCCCCGGCTCGTAGATGGGGATCTCGCCACGGTTGAGCCGCTCGACCTTGGCGTCATCCACATCGACGCAAACCACGTCATTGCCCACTTCGGCAAAACAGGCGCCGGTGACGAGCCCAACATAGCCGGTCCCGAATATCGTAATCCGCATTGTCCCTCCCTGGTGCCGTTTACTCGGCGCTTGTGGCTGCCTCAAGCGCCACCTTCATCATGTCCTGAAAGCTGTTCTGACGCTCGTCGGCGCTGGTCGATGCCCCGGTGACCACATGATCACTGACCGTGAGAACACTCACCGCGCGCTTGCCGGTCTCGGCCGCAACGCCATAGAGCCCGGCGGCCTCCATTTCGACCGCCAGAATGCCGTGCGCCTTCATCATGTCGAAGAACTCCGGGCGCGGATTATAGAAGAGCTCGGAGGAAAAGACGTTACCGATGCGCGGTGCAAGCCCCGCCCCACGCGCCGCCGTGACCGTCGCCTCGAGCAGGCCATAATCGGCGATGGCGGCAAAATCACAGCCGCCAAAGCGCGTGCGATTGACGCTGGAATCGGTCGACGCGCCCATCGCGATAATAATGTCGCGCACCTCCACGTCGGGGCTGACACCGCCGCAGGTCCCCACCCGGATGATCTTCTCGACACGGTATTCGTTGAACAGCTCGAAGGCGTAAATGGACATCGACGGAATACCCATGCCCGAGCCCATCACCGACACCGGCTGGCCCCGGTAGCGCCCGGTAAAGCCCAGCATGTTGCGGGTATTGGTGACCTCGCGCGCGTCCTCCAGATAGTTATCGGCGATTACCTTTGCCCGCAGGGGATCGCCCGGCATAAGCACGGTCTCGGCAAAATCGCCCGGCTCGGCGCTGATATGGGGCGTGGCCATGGATCCGCTCCTTGTCCCGTCAAGTCTGCTGAATGAATCAAAAACTCTACCAGAATACGCGGCAAAGCCCCGTCCGTCAGGACGTGCATGGCGCCCGGGCACCGTGCAGAATGCAGATTCATGACTAATGGATGACAAAAATGCCGAGCCAACCTGCACTGGCACTGTTTGATCTGGACGGGACTCTGACCCGCCGCGATACGCTTAGTGATCTGCTCGTGCGGCAGTTCGGGGTTATCCGCTGCGCCGCGGCCGGGCTGCGTCTGTCGCCGTGGCTGTTCGGGGTGCCCGTCGGCCGTGTGCACCGCGATGTAGCCAAGGTCCATGTGCTGCGGCATTTCTTTGGCGGCATGTCCGAGGCTGATTTTGCCGCCATCGGTGCGGAGTACGCACGCCAGCATCTACCAAAGCTGCTGCGCCCGCAGGCCCGCGAGCAGCTTGACTGGCACCGGGCCGAGGGGCATCGCGTGATCGTGATCTCGGCATCGGTGGCCGAGTGGATTCGGCCGTGGACCGAGCAGGAGGGCATCGAGTTGCTGTCCACCGAGCTGGCGCGGCACGACGGCCGCATCACCGGCGAGCTGGCGGGCGTCAACTGCCGCTGCGAGGAGAAAGTTCGGCGCCTCAGGGCGTTGCTGGATCCAGCCGGTTACGATCCGATCTATGCCTACGGCGATACGGAAGGAGACACCGCCATGCTGGCCATCGCTGACCATCCGGTCTATCGGGGGCTGCGCTGAGATGAGCGCGACAACGCTGCCGGCACTGATTCGTGGGGCCGCGGCAAACGGCGATCGCACGGCCGTGCTCGCATTCACGGCCACGGGCCGGCAGGCACTGACGCGCAAGGAGCTGCTGGATCGGGTGGATCGGCGCGCGCAGCAGCTGCGGGCCGAGGGGCTCGAGGCGGGTGCCCGGGTGTTGCTGTTTGCCCCCAATGGCATCCCGTGGATCGAGATCGCACTGGCCGTCATGACGGCCGGGGGCATTGTGGTGCCGGTTGATGCCCAGATGGGTGAGGGCGATCTGGCCCACGTGGTCGCCGATGCCGGGCCCTGGCGGGTCTACACCACCGAGGATCTGCGCAGCCGTCTGCCCGAGGCGGTGCCCGCGGAGCGTATCTGCTGGCTGGAGGACGCGCGCATCGGCGCTGACACCGGTGCCGACGTCGAGGCCGGGGATCCGGACGCCATTGCCGCCATTTTCTATACCTCGGGCACCACCGGGCCGCCCAAGGGTGTGCCGCTCACCCATGCCAATATCGTCAGTAATGTGCGCGGGCTGCTGGAAGAGGGCATTGCCCACACCGGTGACCGGGTGCTCCTGCCGCTGCCGCTGCATCATGTCTATCCCTTCAGCATTGGTCTTGTCACGGTGCTGGCGGTGGGCGCCACAATGGTGCTGCCGCAATCGCTGGTCGGCCCGCGCATCGCCGAAGCGCTCCGCGAGAGCGAGGCCACCATCCTGCTGGGCGTCCCGCGGCTCTACGACACCTTGTGGAGCCGACTTGAGGCACGCCTTGGCGGCGGGCAGGCGCTGCGTGAGCACATCCTGCACGGGGTGCTGGATGGCTGCACCGCCCTGCGCCGCCGGTTTGGGATCAATGCCGGGCGTACGCTGTTTCGCCCGGTCATGAAACGCCTCGCCCCCGGGCTGCGTCTGGCCGTCAGCGGCGGGGCCGCTCTCGACCCGCAAACCGGTGCCCGCTTCGAGGGGCTGGGCTGGACGGTGGCCACGGGCTACGGGCTCACCGAGACCTCGCCCATCCTCACCCTCAACGCCCCCGGCGAGGCCCGGCTCGACACCGCCGGCCGCCCCCTCCCCGGCGTGGAGCTTGGCATTGCGGACGGTGAGGTGATCGCTCGCGGCCCCAACGTATTCGCCGGTTACTGGAACGACGCCGTACCGCGCAGCGACATCCTCGATGCCGAGGGTTGGTTTCATACCGGCGATGGCGGACAGATCGACACCGATGGGTTTCTGCATCTGACGGGCCGCCTGTCGGCCACGATCGTCCTGCCCGGTGGCGAGAACATCGACCCCGAGCGCATTGAACGCGCCCTGGCGGCCCGGCCCGATATCCGCGAGGCCGGTGTTCTGGACGTTGGCGGGCGCCTGGGTGCCGTCATTGTGGCCGAGCCGGCGCGCGAGCAGGAAAGCGCCGAGGACACCCAACATCGGGTGGATGAGGCGCTCGTCCGCGCCCAGCAGACCCTGCCGGCCCATCATGCCATCGGCCAGATTCAGATCAGCGCCGATCCGCTGCCGCGCACCCGGCTCGGCAAACTGCGCCGGCATCGGCTCAAGCAGCTGCATGCAGACCTCCAGGCGGGTCACGAGACCCCAACGCAGACGCCGATCGACGCCGAGGATATGGCCCCCGAGGACCAGTCGCTGCTTGGCGATCCGGTCGCCGCAGCCACCTGGCAGTATCTTGCCGAGCGCTTCGCCAACGAACGGCTCACGCCCGACAGCCGACTGCACCGTGATCTTGGCCTTGATTCGCTGAGCTGGGTCGATCTGGGCATTGCGCTGCGGGAGCGGGCCGGCATCGAGCTGGGCGACGAGGCCATCGGCCGGGTCGAGAGCGTGCGCGATCTGTTGCAGGAAGCCGTGCAGGCCGATCAGTCGATCGCCGACGAGCAGGCCGGAGCCTCGCTCATCGATGCCCTGCAACAGCCCGAATCCATGCTCGACGCTGCCGATCAGCGTCGACTGGCGCCCCGTGGCCCGCTGCGGCATGCCGTGGCCCGCCTGGCGCTTGCCGGGTGCCGGCTGCTCAATCGGCTGTTTGCCACAGTGGAGGTCAAAGGCACCTGGCCGGTCGATGGCCCCTGTCTGATCACCCCCCGGCATGTGAGCGCCTACGACCCCATCGCGCTGACCAGTGCCCTGTCACGTGAGCGTATCGAGCCCATGTTCTGGGCCGGGTGGACGGGGATGCTGTTCTCGTCCCCGCTGCGTCGGGCATTCAGTCATGTCGCCCGGATTCTGCCCATCGACCCCGGCGCGGCACCGCGCCGCAGCCTGGCCCTGGCCGCGGCCTGCCTCGAGCGCGGACACCCCCTGGTCTGGTTCCCTGAGGGTCGGCGCGGCGCCGACGCCGGACTGCAGGAACTGCGCCCCGGAATCGGCTTGCTGCTGGCCGCCCACCCGGTGCCCGTGGTGCCGGTCTGGATCGAAGGCACGAATGACGTCTTGCCAATCGGGCGGATCATTCCGCGCCGCGGACGAGTCACAATCCATATCGGTGAAATAATCAATCCGGATTCGTATGGCACGGATCGCCGCGGCATCGTTGAATGCGTGGAGACCGCCATGCGGCAACTCGGCGAGGACGAACGCACGACATCATGACAGAGCCCCCCTGGCACCACCTCTCGCCCGGGGAGGTGGCCAGGCGGCTTGAAGTCGACCCCGAGAAAGGCCTTCGGGCCGCCATGATCCGCCAGCGTCGCGACCGCTACGGCGAAAACCGACTGGCAGAGCGCCGCGAGCACCACCCCCTGGGCATCCTCCTGCGCCAATTCCGCAGTATCGTCGTTCTGGTACTGCTCATTGCCGGCAGCCTTGCGCTGGCGCTGGGCCATATTGTCGAGGCGGCGGCGGTGCTGGCCGTTGTCGTCGTCAACACGCTCATCGGCTTTGCCTCGGAATGGCGCGCCGCCCGGTCCATGGCAGCCCTGAAGGGTCTGCAGGCCGATCAGGTCGAGGTGCGACGCGATGGCCGCCGGGCCGAGGTGCAGGCGACCGGGCTGGTCCCCGGCGATGTCCTGCTGCTGGCCGAGGGTGACCTGGTGCCGGCGGATGCCCGCGTGATCACGGCCGAAGGATTGGGCTGTGACCAGTCGCCGCTCACCGGTGAGTCGATGCCCGCGGTCAAAACCCCCGATGCGGTCGCGTCCGACGCGCCGCTCGCCGAGCGCAACGGCATGCTCTACAAGGGCACCACGGTGACCCGCGGAACGGCCGTCGCGGTGGTAATCGCCACCGGGATGGCCACCGAACTGGGGCGAATTGCCGAGCTGACCGCCAGCGCCCGTGAGGCCACAACCCCCCTGCAGGTGCGTCTGGATCAGCTGGGTCATCGTCTTGCCTGGCTGGTGCTGGGCATCGCGGCGATCCTGGCGGGCCTCGGCGTGATCAGCCAGCGCGACCCCGTGGTCATGCTGGAGACGGCCATTGCGCTGGGGGTGGCCGCCGTGCCGGAGGGGCTGCCCATCGTTGCCACGCTGGCCCTGGCCCGGGGCATGTGGCTCATGGCGCGGCGCAATGCACTCGTCAACCATCTGCCAGCGGTCGAGACACTGGGCGCCACCGGCGTCATCCTGACCGACAAGACAGGCACGCTCACCGCCAACCGCATGCATCTGGATACGCTGGTCGTCCCCGGTGACGGGCTTGGATCCGCGGAATACCGACAGCGCGCCCTGCGCATCGGTGCACTCTGCAATAACGCCGAGCTGGCCGCCGACAGCGATGATGGCGCCCCCCATGGCGACCCCATGGAGCTTGCCCTGCTGGAGGCCGCCCGCGACGAGGCCGGCCTGAGCCGTCCCGATCTGCTGCATGACTGGCCCGAGCAGTATGAGGAGCCCTTTGACTCCGAGCGCATGCTGATGGCCACCGTGCATGCGCATGACGATGGCCGGGTTGTCGCCGTCAAGGGTGCTCCGGCGGCAGTGCTGGCAGCGGCCACTGCAACCGATGCGGATCGCACATGGTGGGAGGCCCGTGTCACGGAGCTGGCCGAACAGGGTCTGCGGCCGCTGTTGCTCGCCGAGCGGTCACTCGAGAACGGGACAGCCCGCGGGGGCGATGCGCCGATGACAGGCGACGCGCTTTTCCAGGAGCTTCAGCCCGTCGGGCTGGTCGGGTTTCTGGACCCGCCCCGGGAAGGCGTTGCCGAGGCCATTGCCGACTGTCATGCCGCCGGCATCCAGGTCGTGATGGTAACCGGCGACCAGGCCGCCACGGCACGCGCCATTGCCGATCAGGTGGGCATCGACCGGGACAACGTCTTTGCCCGCGTCACGCCGGCGCAAAAGCTCGCCATTGTCGAGCGGTTCCAGGACGCGGGCCATGTTGTGGCGATGACCGGAGACGGGGTGAACGACGCGCCTGCGCTCAAAAAGGCCGACATCGGCATCGCCATGGGCAAGCGCGGCACCGATGCCGCCCGCGAGGTGGGCGATATCATCCTGCAGGACGATCGCTTCGAGAGCATCGTGGCGGCAGTCCGCCAGGGCCGTGGGATTTTTGCCAATATCCGCCGCTCGCTCATGTTCATGCTGTGCACCAACTTTGCCGAGGTGGCCAGCGTGGCCGCGGCCACCCTCGCCGGGGCGCCGCTCCCCCTGCTGCCGCTCCAGATTTTGTACCTGAATCTGCTCACCGATGTGTTCCCCGCCCTGGCGCTCGCCGTGGGCGCGGCACCGGCAGGGGTCATGCAACACCCTCCGCGACCGGCGGGTGAGGCGATCCTCACGCGCCAGCACTGGCTGGCCGTGGGAGCCTGGAGCGCGATTATCGCCGTTATCATCCTGGGCGCGCTCTATCTGGCGCTCAGGGTCCTCGGGCTCGATCAGGCGAGCGCGGTGACCGTCTCGTTCCTGACCCTTGGCTTTAGCAAACTGGGGTTTGTGTTCGCACTGCGGGAGCCAGCCACCGCACCCTGGCAGGGCACGGTAGCCAGCAATCGGTGGATCTGGGCGTCACTGGCAGTGTGCGGAATGCTGCTGGCAGCGGCCGTGCATCTGCCCGGCCTGGACCAAATCCTCGGCACCGCCCCTATCGGCGGCGCCGGCTGGCTGCTGGTGATCGCGGCCAGCCTGATACCGCTGATGATCGGCGAGCTGCGGCGGCTCGCCCTGGCGGTTCGCCGCTAAAACGGTATGTCGTCGTCGAAGTCGTCGGCCGGGGCAGCCTGGGGCTCGGCGGTCTGGCCACCGGCCGGTGCCTGGGTGGCGCCAGCACCGGCGGCACCCGCACCCGCACCCGCGCCCATGCCGCCACCACCGCCCATGCCGCCACCGGCGCCATCGAGCATCTGCATGTCGTTGACCACGATCTCGGTGGTGTAGCGATCCTGACCGTCCTGCCCCTGCCACT
>CAJXMI010000034.1 GCA_913056145.1 uncultured Spiribacter sp. | reverse complement strand
GGCGGGAATCGAACCCGCACTCTCTTGCGAGAACCGGATTTTGAGTCCGGCGCGTCTACCAGTTCCGCCACCCCGGCGTGGACGTCACAAAGTATAACAGGCCCGAATGAAAGTCAGCGATTTCGAGTATGAACTGCCCGAGGCGCTTATCGCCTCCGAACCCCTTCCCAACCGCACGGACAGCCGCCTCCTGGTGCTCGATGGCGATACGGGCGGCGTCACCGACGCCCATTTTCCGGCGCTTCGCGACTATCTGCGCCCGGGCGATCTGCTGGTATTGAATGACACGCGGGTGCTGCCGGCGCGCTTGTATGGCCACAAGGACACCGGGGGCGCCATTGAGATCCTGTTGGAGCGCCTCACCGGGGGGGCAGAGGCACTCGCCCAGATTCGGGCCAGCAAAACCCCAAAGGCCGGCGCGCGTATCCATCTGGAGGGCGGCCTGGCGGTGGAGGTGCTTGGCCGCGAGGGCGATTTCTTCCGCCTGCGCTTTCCGGATGACTGCCCGCTGCCGCAGCTTCTTGAACAGCATGGGCACATGCCACTGCCGCCCTATATTCATCGGGCCGACACCCCGGCCGACCGCGAGCGCTATCAAACGGTCTTTGCCGACAAGCCCGGCGCCGTGGCCGCCCCGACGGCCGGGCTGCATTTTGACGAACCGCTGCTCGAGGCGATTCGCGCCGATGGCATCGAGTTGGCCGAGCTCACACTGCATGTCGGCGCCGGGACATTCCAGCCCGTGCGCAGCGAGACCGTCGAAGGCCATCATATGCATGCCGAGTGGATCTCGGTGCCAGCGTCGGTGTGCGAGGCGGTTGCCCGCACCCGCGCACGCGGCGGCCGGGTCGTGGCGGTGGGTACCACTGTGGTGCGCTCGCTGGAGGCGGCCGCAATGCGGGGTGAGCTGGCAGCGTTTGAGGGCGAGACGGATATCTACATCTACCCCGGATTTGCCTTTCGGGTAGTGGATGCGCTGATTACCAATTTTCATCTGCCAGGCTCGACGCTGGTTATGCTGGTCAGTGCTCTGGCAGGTCGTGACGCCATTCTGGCCGCCTACCGGCACGCCGTGGCCGAGCGCTACCGTTTTTTCAGCTACGGCGATGCCATGCTGATCATGCCGGGCGCCGGCGGGGAGGCGCCATGAGTCTGCGCTACGAAGCCATCGCGCACGATGGCCTGGCCCGCCGTGGCCGCCTGCATTTTGCCCGGGGCACGGTCGAGACGCCGGCGTTCATGCCGGTTGGCACCTACGGCACGGTCAAGGGCGTCACGCCCGAGGAAGTGGCAGCGTCCGGCGCCGAGATCCTGCTTGGCAATACCTTCCATTTGATGCTGCGTCCGGGCACCGAGATCATTGCTGCGCATGGCGATCTGCATGACTTTATGCACTGGCACGGGCCCATACTCACCGATTCGGGCGGGTTTCAGGTGTTCAGCCTGGCGGATGGCCGCAAGATCACCGAGGCCGGGGTGCGCTTTCGCTCGCCCGTCGATGGTGCAGAGGTGTTCCTGGACCCGGAGCGCTCCATGGCGGTACAGCGGGCCCTTGGCAGCGACATCGTCATGATTTTTGACGAGTGCACCGGCTGGCCGGTGGAGTGGGCCGAGGCAAAGCGCTCCATGGAGCTCTCGCTGCGCTGGGCCGAGCGCAGCCGCACTGCGCATGGTGATAACCCCGCCGCGCTTTTCGGTATTGTCCAGGGCGGGATGTTTGAGGATCTGCGCACCGCATCACTCGATGGGCTGACGGCAATCGGCTTTGATGGCTATGCCGTCGGTGGCCTGTCGGTTGGCGAGCCCCCCGAGGAGCGGCTGCGTGTGCTCGATGCGCTCGGGCCCCGGCTGCCAGTGGATAAACCCCGCTATCTGATGGGTGTGGGGCGGCCCGAGGATCTGGTGGACTGCGTGGCGCGCGGCATTGATATGTTTGATTGTGTGCTGCCCACACGCAATGCGCGCAATGGCTTTTTGTTTACCGACACCGGCACGCTGCGGCTGCGCAACGCCCGCTTTGCCCATGACACCCGGCCTATTGAGGACGGCTGTGACTGCTACACCTGCCGTCACTACAGTCGTGCCTATCTGCGGCATCTCGACCGCTGCGGCGAGATGCTGGGTGCGCGCCTTAACACCGTGCACAATTTGCGCTACTTCCAGCGCCTGATGGCGGGACTGCGAGGCGCAATAGAGGTGGGTGGCCTTGAAGAATTCACACGCGAGTTCCGTGCAAGGCGCACGGGTGTGACATAATCCGGCGTTTTAACCGAGGGAGATCAGCATGGATTTCTTCATTAGCACGGCGATGGCCCAGGGTGGCGACCCGGCGGCTGGCCTCACGGGCCTTCTGTTCCCGATTGCGCTCATCGTTATCTTCTACTTCCTGCTCATCCGGCCGCAGCAAAAGCGCGCCAAAGAGCACAAGAAACTGGTCGAGAACCTCGCAAAAGGCGACGAGGTGCTCACCACTGGCGGCATGGTGGGCCGGATCAGCGATGTGGGCGACAGCTTTGCCAACCTCGAGCTTGCCGAAGGCCTTGAGGTGCGGCTGCAGAAGTCGGCGGTGGCGCAGGTGCTCCCGAAGGGCTCGTTCCGTCAGGGACTTGAAAAGGCTGAGT
The DNA here is from genome assembly GCA_913056145.1 of uncultured Spiribacter sp. Taxonomy (GTDB): domain Bacteria; phylum Pseudomonadota; class Gammaproteobacteria; order Nitrococcales; family Nitrococcaceae; genus Spiribacter. The sequence continues at coordinate 13,823 of CAJXMI010000034.1, read as the reverse complement.
CGGCCGACAAGGACGACAAGTAGCCTGTAATGAACCGCTATCCGCTCTGGAAATACCTGCTGTTGGTGGTGGTGATAGCCGCTGGCTGTCTCTACGCCCTGCCCAATCTTTTCGGGCAGGATCCGGCGCTGCAGATTACGACGGCCGAGGGTGATCCGCCTGGCCAGCAGGCCCGGGCGAGGATACTGGGCCAGCTGGAGCGGGCCGATGTTCCCGTGCGCTCGGCGGAGGTGCGCGAGGGGCAGTATCTGCTGCGCCTGCCCGGAACCGATGCCCAGATGCGGGCGGCGGATGAGCTGGAGGTAGCGCTTGGCCGTGACTACACCGTCGCGCTCAATCTGGCGCCCGCTACGCCCGACTGGCTGCGTGGCCTGGGTGGCCAGCCCATGTACCTGGGCCTGGACCTGCGCGGGGGCGTGCACTTTCTGATGCAGGTGGATATGGCAGCCGTGCTCGAGCAGACCGTGGGTCGGTATTCGGATGAATTCCGGCGGGCTCTGCGCGAGGCCGATATCCGCTATCGCGACGTCATCGAGGGCGAGCGTGGCGTGAGCCTGGCATTTGCAGATGCTGCCGCGCGTGAGCGGGCGCTGGATAGCCTGCGGCCGGATTATCCCGAGCTTGAGTTTGAGATGGTCGACCCCGAAGACCAAGGTGCCCGCCCGCGGTTATCGGCGGCGCTTACCGATGACGAGCTCTCGGAGGTGCGCAATTTTGCCATCCAGCAGAACATCACGACGCTGCGCAATCGCGTGAACGAGCTGGGTGTCGCCGAGCCGGTGATCCAGCGCCAGGGCGCCGATCGCATCGTGGTTCAGCTGCCGGGCGTGCAGGATACGGCACGCGCCAAGGACATCATCGGCGCGACGGCCACGCTCGAGTTCCGCATGGTCGACTCGGGCAACTTCCCCTACCAGGGTGGGCCGGATTCGACGCCGCCACCCGGGACGGAGCTGTTTCCCGAGCGCGGTGGTGGGTATGCGCTCCTCGAGCGCGAGATCATCATCACGGGCGATGAAATCACGGATGCCTCCTCCGGGCTTGATACCCAGACGGGGCAGCCCGAGGTCAACATCCGCCTGAGCGGGGCCGGCGGCAACCGCATGAACCGGGTCACCGGCGAGCATGTGGGCGATCACATGGCCGTGGTGTTCAAGGAAACCGAGATCCAGGCCCGGCGTCTGGGTGATGAGGTCATCCGCGAGCAGGTGCAGGTCGAAGAGGTGATCAACATCGCTCGCATCCAGGAGCAGTTGGGCAGCCAATTCCGGATTACCGGCCTTGATAGCAGCCAGGAGGCGCGCAATCTTGCGCTACTGCTGCGCGCGGGTTCGCTGGCTGCGCCCATGCAGATCATCGAGGAGCGCACCATCGGCCCGAGCCTGGGCCAGGAGAATATCGACCAGGGATTTGCGGCGGTGCTGGTCGGCTTTGTCCTGGTGGTGCTGTTCATGGCGGTGTACTACAAGGTCTTCGGGCTGATTGCCAACGTGGCATTGCTGAGCAATCTGGTGTTGATCGTGGCGGCGCTCTCGGCGCTGCAGGCCACCCTGACGCTGCCGGGCATCGCCGGAATCGTCCTGACGGTCGGGATGGCCGTGGATGCCAATGTGCTGATTTTTGAGCGGATTCGCGAAGAGCTGCGCGCGGGCAGTAGCGCGCAGCAGGCCATTGAGGCGGGCTATGGCAAGGCCCTGTCCACCATTGCCGATGCCAATGTGACCACACTGATCGCCGCCGTGGTGCTGTTTGCGTTTGGTACCGGACCGGTCAAAGGGTTCGCCATCACGCTGTCGATAGGCATCCTGAGCTCGATGTTTACGGCCATTCTGGGCACCCGTGCTGTTGTTAACCTCATCTATGGCGGGCGCCGTGGCGTTCGTCTGGCCATTTAGGGAGTCGGCGTTGAATTTTTTCAAGCGCGAGACCCGCATCAACTTCATGGGGCATCGCCGCCATGCGGCGGTGCTGACCGCGCTCCTGATCCTGGCCGCTGCCGGTGTTCTTGGTCTGCGCGGCCTCGAGTTCGGGCTCGACTTTACCGGCGGCACGCTGGTTGAGGTGGGTTATCCCGAGGCCGTTGATCTCGAGGCGGTCCGCCAGACATTGGCCGACGATGGCTATGATGATGCGGTGGTGCAGGCCTTTGGCAGCGCCCGCGATATCGTGATCCGGCTGGCACCGGATGTGGGCGAGGGGGATGCGCTCAGTAATGCCGTCCTCGACTCGTTGCGCGCCGCCGACCCCCGGGCCGAACTGCGTCGGGTGGAGTTTGTGGGCCCGCAAATCGGCGAGGAACTGGCCGAGAAGGGCGGCTTGGCGCTGCTCTATGCCCTGGGCGGTATTCTCATCTACGTGGCATTTCGCTTTGAATACCGGTTTGCCATTGGCGCGGTGGCAGCGGTGCTCCACGATGTGGTGGTTACGCTTGGCTTGTTTGCCGCAACCGGGCTCACGTTTGATCTGACCGTGCTGGCCGCATTGCTCGCGGTGATCGGGTATTCGCTCAACGACACGATCGTCGTGTTTGATCGCATTCGCGAGAACTTTATACGGGTGCGCAAAGGCACCGCCCCCGAGGTGGTCAATCGCTCCATTAACGAAATGCTGCCCCGCACAGTGGTAACGAGCCTGACCACGCTGTTGGTTCTCGTGGCCCTTGTGGCGTTGGGGGGTGAGCTGATTCGTGGTTTTGCGGTGGCGCTGATTATTGGCGTGCTGGTCGGGACCTACTCGTCGATTTTCGTGGCAAGCTCAGCGGCGCTGGCCCTCGGCGTCAGCAAGGAAGACCTGGTGCCGCCGCCAAAGGAAGGCGAGGACAGCGAGGAGTTGCCCTAAGGCGTCTGTGCAAGGCGTCATCCAGCCGTATCAGCCACGTCACAAGCGCTTAACATCGGCTGCGTAATCTCTGTCAAAACCAGCCACGGGAAGACCGCGATGACGGATGTAAAGCTCTTCCGGCCGCTTCACTACCGCAGCATCTTCATCTCCGATACGCACCTGGGGTTTCGCGGCGCCCGCGCCGACTACCTGCTCGAGTTCCTCGAGTCAGTCGAGTGCGACACGCTGTACCTGGTGGGCGATATCCTGGATATCTGGGAGATGCGGCGCGGGCTGCACTGGCCCGACACGCACAATGCCGTGGTGCAGAACATTCTTGCCCGAGCGCGTAACGGGACCCGGGTTGTCTACATTCCCGGCAACCATGACGAGATGATGCGCGATTATGCCGGGATGTCGATCGAGGGCATCGATATCTGCCTGCGCGCGGTGCACGACTGCGCCGATGGCCGGCGCCTGCTGGTGCTGCACGGGGATGAGTTCGATACCGTTGTGCAGTGCAGCCGTCTCGTGGCCATTCTGGGCAACCGGATGTATGCCTGGCTCATTCGCGCCAATCACTGGGTGAATCGCTTGCGCTCGGCGTTCAATCGGCCCTACTGGTCACTTGCCGCGCATCTCAAGCACCGCGTAAAAAACGCCATGCAGTACATCGCCAATTACGAAGAGGCGTTGATGCATGAGGCCCGGGAGGCGGGCGTCGACGGCCTCGTCTGTGGGCATATCCATCATGCCGAGCTCCGAGAGCGTGACGATCTTGTGTATTGCAATGATGGCGACTGGGTCGAGAGCTGTACCGCGCTGGTCGAGGACTACCGCGGTGAGCTGTCGTTGCTTGATTGGGTCGCGCTGCGCGAGGCGCTTGGCGAGGATGTGCCGCGAACCCGGCGTCGGGCAGCCTGAGCGGCGCCCGGCTGGACTAGGCGCGAATCCCCTCAACCCGGTGCGGCCCGATCGTGCGCACCAGATCGGCGAATAGCCTGGGGCTGCCGGCCACGATATTACCGGTCTCGAGGTAGCGGTCGCCGCCGGCAAAGTCGCCCACGATGCCGCCCGCCTCACGGATCATCAGCGCACCCGCGCCCATATCCCAGGGCTGGAGGCCGATCTCCCAGAACCCGTCCAGGCGCCCGCAGGCAACATAGGCCAGATCCAGCGCCGCGGCACCGGCGCGGCGCAGATCGCCGGCCCGGCTGAAGACATCCCCGAACATGCCCAGATAGGCCTCGTGATACTGGCGCAGCCGCAGCGGAAAGCCGGTGCCAATGAGTGCATTATCGAGCCCCGGGCGTGGCTGCATGCGCATGCGCCGTCCCTCGAACGTACAGCCCCCGCCACGCTTGGCCGTCCAGAGCTCCTGGAGGACCGGATCGTAGATGACGCCCACATCCAGCGCCCCGCGATGCTTGAGCGCAATCGACACGGCAAACTGTGGAAAGCCGCGGAGGAAGTTGGTGGTGCCATCCAGCGGATCGACCAGCCACACATACTCGCCGCTGTCATTGCCGCCGCCCTCCTCGCCCACGATGGAGTGGTCGGGGTAGGCCTGCTGCAGAATGGCGCGGATTTCGGCCTCGGCCATCCGGTCGACCTCGCTTACGAAGTCGTTCTCGCCTTTTGTCTCGACAGCCAGTCGATCCAGGCGGTCCATGTGACGGACGATGATGTTCCCGGCGCTCCGGGCGGCGCGCACGGCGATATTGACCATGGGGTGCATTGAACGATCCTGACCTGGGCGGCGGCCTGTGGCCGCATGCCGTAGAATTCAGCGCAAATGATAACAGCAAACCACCCGGGAGGTGGCAGTGTGACAGTTGTAACAGCAGGCAGCGTCCGCTTCGGGCTGGTTGGCACCAGTCATCCGGGCAATATAGGCGCTGCCGCCAGAGCCATGAAAACCATGGGGTTTACGGCACTGGATCTGGTAGCGGCGGAGTGTGCGGTTGATGAGCAGTCGACCGCGATGGCGGCGGGTGCGGCCGATGTGGTCGCGTCGGCCCGGGTAGTCACGGATCTGACGCAGGCGGTGGCGGACAGCACACTGGTGCTGGGCCTCACGGCGCGCACCCGACGTGATGGGGTGCCTGCCCTGAGCCCGGCCGAGGCGGGCGCACTGGTTGCGGCTGAGCCGGGGCCGGTCAGCATACTGTTTGGCCGCGAGCGCACAGGTCTCACCAATGATGAGCTGGCCTGCTGTCAGCGGCTGGTGCATATTCCGGCCAATCCCGATTACCCTTCGCTCAACCTGGCCGCCGCGGTGCAGATCATGGCCTATGAGTTGCGCGGCGCGATGCTCCGGGAGTCCTCCGCGGAGGGGACGGCATCGCCGGAGGCGTTGCCCGCGAGCGGCGCGCATCTGGAAGGTTTGCACGCTGAGCTGGCGGCGCTGGTCGACTGGACAGGCTACTCGGCGAATCAGCCGCGCACGGTGCTGTTGCGGCGGCTGCGCAATTTCGTCAACCGCTCCCGGCCCAGTGTGGACGAGGTCAACCTGTTGCGTGGCCTGCTCAAGCGCACCCGGCGCTGAAGCGGCTGGCCGGTTGGCCGGTGTACCGGAGCGGGGCGTATACTCTTTGCCCATCGCGGCAGCTTGTCGCAGAGTTTGTGGACGGCTAATGATGTTTCAGCGTCTTCGCGAGGATGTGAGTTGCGTGTTTGACCGCGACCCGGCCGCGCGCAACCACTTTGAGGTGCTCACCAGCTATCCGGGTGTCCATGCACTGATCATGCACCGCATGAATCATTGGCTCTGGAACCATGGATTGCGCTGGCTGGCGCGCTTTTTCTCGCTGCTCGCGCGCTGGCTCACCGGCATCGAGATCCATCCGGGTGCACAGATCGGGCGGCGGTTCTTTATTGATCATGGCCTTGGGGTGGTTATCGGGGAGACGGCCGAAGTGGGTGATGACTGCACGCTCTATCAGGGCGTCACGTTGGGCGGCACCTCGTGGGAGAGTGGGAAACGCCATCCCACCCTTGCGGACAACGTTGTTGTCGGTGCCGGCGCCAAGGTGCTCGGGCCCATTCACCTGGGCGAGGGGGCGCGCATCGGCTCGAACGCCGTTGTGGTCAAGGATGTGCCCGATCACGCCACCATGGTGGGCATACCGGCGCGCGTGGCGCGCATTGCCGCCGAACCCGCGCCCCTTACCGAGGCCGATCAGCGCCGGGCCGAGACCGCTCGGCGCATCGGTTTCGAGGCCTACGGCGCCACGCGTGACATGCCCGACCCCGTTGCCAACGCCATCAATGCCATCCTCGATCACGTGCACCATACCGATGCCCGATTGCAGGAAATGTGCTCTGCCCTGCGTGAGCTTGGTGCCCAGGTCAACGACAGTCGGATCCCCGATATCGACCGGTGCGGCATGGACGACGAGCCACCGACGGATGAGGCGTCCTCGGGCCGGGGCTGATGACTGATCCCGCCAGCGTCTACCTGGATCACGCGGCCACCACGCCACTGGATGACCGGGTTGCCCGTGCGATGCACGCCGCCCGCGATGCCGCGGGGCTCGCGGCCAATCCGTCCAGTCCGCATCCGGCGGGGCGGCGGGCCGCACAACAGGTGGAGGGCGCGCGCGAGCAGGTTCTCACCGCGGTCAACGCGCCGGATTACGCACTGACCTGGACAAGCGGAGCCACCGAGGCCGATAACCTCGCCATCCTGGGACTGGCCATGGCCAGCGCCCGGCGGCATTCGGGGCGCGTCCGTCTTTTGCTGACGGCCACGGAGCATCCAGCGGTGATGGCCGCTGCGCGGGCGGCGCAGGCCCTTGGCTTTCGGGTTGAGACGCTGCCGGTGCGCGCCGATGGCAGGCTTGATTGTGCAACGCTTGCAGGGGCGCTGGATGATGACGTGGCGCTCGTGTCGGTGGCTCAGGTCAATAGCGAAACCGGTGTGGTGCAGCCGCTGGCGGAGCTTGCCCCGCTGGTGCACGAGGCGGGTGCGCGGCTGCATGTCGATGCGGCCCAGGGCGCCGGGCGATTACCGCTCGATGTGCAGGCGCTGGGAGTCGATCTGCTGGCCCTGTCCGCGCACAAGTTCTACGGCCCCAAGGGCGTGGGGGCGCTCTGCCATCACCCCGATGTGCGCCTGGAGCCATTGCTGCATGGCGGCGGCCAGCAGGATGGTCTGCGCCCCGGCACCCCGCCCGTCGAGCTGATCGCGGGCATGGGCGAGGCCTTTGCAATGGCGGATAGCGATGCCGAGCGCGCACGGCTCCGGCGCCTGCACGCGCAGTTGTACAACGCGCTCGAGCCACTTGGCGGGGTGATTCGCAATGGCCGCCCGGATGGCTCGCCCCATGTGCTGAATCTCTCTTTTGCCGGCGTCCACGGTCTTGCCCTGCGCGAGGCGCTCGCTCCCCTCCAGGTGGGGTTCGGCTCGGCCTGCAGTAGCGGCGGAACCTCGCCGGTGCTGCGGGCAATGGGCCGTCCCGATGCCCTGGCGCATGCCAGTGTGCGCTTCAGCCCCGGCCGCTCCACTACGGCGGCTGGCATTGAGGCGGTGGCTGATGAGGTGGCTGGTGTTGTCCAGCGCCTGCGGGAGGCCTCACCACTCTGGCGTGAACTCTCCGAGGGCCGGCCGCTGCACGAGGTCTATGGTGTTTCAACCCCGCTGGGGGTGGCTTGAAAGCATGGCGTACAACCGCGATCCTGATAGCTCGGGCCTGGGAGCCCCGCGGCCTGCCACGGGCTGGCGGCACGGCATGGCGGGGTCGGTTCGTGATGACCGCCGAGTCGATTGCTGGCTGCTATGCGACCACGCAAAAATCCAGGCCGCCCGGTTCGAGGTGTTTGCCGGGCCTGCGGCCATGACGGCAGCCGAATGGCTGGCGGGCTGGCTCGCCGGGCGCTCGCCGGCTGCTGCGGCGGCAATGACCGGGCTTGAACTCGCTCGTCGGACGGAGCTTGCCGACGAGGCACGGTCCGATGCACTCTGCATCGAGGATGCACTGCGGGCTGCACTGTCAGCACCGCCGATTGAAGGAGGTAGACGCCGATCATGAGTAATATTCAGATCACCGAGCGTGCCGCCAGTCATATTCGCGAGGCGCTCACCCGGCACGGTGCCGGGGTCGGATTGCGTCTGGGTGTCCGCACCTCCGGCTGCTCAGGGTTCATGTACACCGTGGACTATGCCGAGACGGTGGCTGACGATGACACCCTGATCGAGCAGCACGGCGCTGCCGTTGTCATCGACCGCAAGAGCCTGCCATTTCTGGAGGGCCTCGAGGTCGACTTTGTCCGCGAAGGGCTCAACGAGCGGTTCAGTTTCCGTAACCCCAACGTGACGGCCGAGTGCGGCTGCGGCGAGAGTTTCGCGGTTCAGTAATTGCCGGCGATCGGGTGGGTCGTTAGACTGACGCCGGTTTTTCGGGGCCGCGCGGGCAGGCGGGCGGCTTTTTTGTGTTTATAACGGCCTCGCAACTCGCGGGCCCTGTTAACAGGAGCTACTGAATGTCTCTCGAGCGCACGCTCTCCATTATCAAGCCGGATGCGGTTGCCGGCAGCCACATCGGCGAAATCTACCGGCGCTTCGAGACGGCTGGCCTCGATATCATTGCCGCGCGGATGCTGCACCTCAGCCGGGAGCAGGCGGAGTCGTTTTATGCGGTGCATCGGGAGCGTCCCTTCTTTGCCGATCTGGTTGGCTTCATGATCTCGGGCCCGGTTGTGGTCCAGGTCCTGGAAGGCGACGACGCGATTCGCAAAAACCGCGAGATCATGGGCGCCACCAATCCGGCGGAGGCCGCGGCCGGCACTATCCGTCACGATCTGGCCGAGACCGTTGATGCCAACGCCGTCCACGGCTCGGATGCACCCGAGACCGCGCGCGAGGAAATTGCCTTTTTCTTCAAGGACGATGAGCTCCACAGTCGGCGCTGAGTCCGCTACCGCGCCCACGGGCATGGACGGACGGGTTGATCTGCTCGGCCTCGATGAGGCCGGGCTCAAGGCGTTTCTGGCCGATTTGGGTGAAAAGCCGTTTCGCTCGCGCCAGCTGCGTCAGTGGCTGCACCAGCGCCAGGTGTTTGATCTCGACGCCATGACCGATCTGGCAAAGTCGCTGCGGGCGCAGCTTGCGGGCCGTGTCCGCATCGGTCTGCCCGAGGCCGTGTTCGACAAAGAGTCGGACGATGGCACGCGCAAATGGCTGGTGGGGCTCGACAGCGGCAACGCGGTCGAGACGGTTTATATCCCGGAGCGCGAACGCGGCACTCTGTGCGTTTCCTCGCAGGTGGGTTGTGCCCTTGACTGTGGCTTTTGCTCAACAGGCAAGCAGGGCTTCAACCGCAATCTCTCGGCCGCTGAAATCATTGGCCAGCTGCATTTTGCTGCACAGGCACTTGAGCGTGAGGGGCGCGGGCGGCGGATCACCAACGTGGTCATGATGGGAATGGGCGAGCCCCTGGCCAACTTCCGCAATGTCATCGCCGCCACCAACCTGATGGTTGACCCCTACGCCTGGGGACTGTCGCGCCGTCGTGTCACGCTATCAACCGTGGGCCTGGTGCCCGCGCTCTACCGGCTCGCTGATCACAGTCATATCAGCCTTGCGGTGTCGCTGCATGCGCCCAATGATGCGCTGCGTGACGAGATTGTGCCCATCAATCGCAAGTACCCCCTGCGCGAGTTGCTGCCGGCCTGCGAGCATTATCTCGACAATACCCCGCATCGCTGCATCTATTGGGAATACGTGATGCTGGATGGTGTCAATGACAGCCCGGAGCACGCCCGGCAGCTGATCAGCCTGCTGGGCAATATTCCATCCAAGATCAATCTGATTCCGTTCAACCCCTTTCCAGGCACCCGCTACAACGCATCACCGCGCGATCGCATCATGCGCTTTGCCGATCGGCTCCAGAAAGCCGGGTTCATTACCACGGTACGGCGCACCCGCGGGCAGGATATCGACGGCGCCTGCGGTCAGCTGGTGGGGCAGGTCATCAATCGGCGTAACCGCGGCAAGCAGGGGGCTGGCCGCGCGACAGCGCCATGAGGCGGCTATGCCTTGGAGTGATCGGGGCCTGTCTGCTGGCCGGCTGTGCGGTTCAGGCCGATCGGCCCATGACCGAGGCGGACGCTCGGCGCGCCGCGCTTGCCAATACCGACCTGGCGGTCTACCACCTTCGCAACGACGAGCTGGCACGGGCCCGCGACAAGGCCGGCCGCGCCATCGCCCAGGATCCCCGGCAGGTGGGCGCCTATCTGGTGGCGGCCGAGGTCGAATCGCGGCTTGATGCACCCGAGCTTGCCGAGAGCTTCTATCGCGAGGCGCTGGAATTGGCTCCCGATAACGGGTCGGTGCTCAACAACTACGCCGGTTTTCTGTGCCGCGAGGGCCGCATCAGCCGTGCGCTCGATCTCTTTGACATGGCAGCGGGCCAACGCCTCTATGACAACCGGGTGGTAGCGCTTGCCAATGCAGGCCGCTGCCTGGCCGACGCGCAGCGATACGCCGAGGCCGGGCGCTATTGGCGAGCGGCCCTTGACGATACCCCGGGGTTTCCGCCGGCATTGCGCGGGATGGCCGAGCTTCATCTGGAGCGAGGCGACACGGATGCCGCATGGGCCGCGTTTTCGCGCTACACTGCCGTGTCTGAAGAAACTGCGTCTCTGCTGTGGTTGGGTGTGCGGATTGCCAGGGCAGATGACAACGCCGAGCGCTATGCCAGCTTCGCGCAGCGCCTGCGGCAACGTTTTCCGGATTCCGGGGAAACCGCACGACTGACCGAGTAACAAGCTATGGTCCAGAACGACACAACGCCGGGTGAAGGGCAACGCCACGGCGGCTCCGGTCCCGGGGCGCTGCTGCGGGACGAGCGCCTTCGCCGGGACATGACCATCGATGACGTGGCGCACGGTCTGCACCTCGACCGGACCACCATCCAGAAGCTTGAGCAGGACGACTACGAGGGATTGCCGCCACTGACGTTCGTGCGCGGGTACCTTCGCTCTTACTGCACGCTGCTGGGCCTCGATGCGCAGCCGGTGCTCGAGCGCTACTCCAACGTCGGACTGAGTGAGCCCGAAAGCCCGCTGCGGCCCCGCGCCGGCAGCGAGGCTCCGCGGCAGCGTGGGCGCGGCCCTGTGCTCTCGGCGGGGCCTGGTCTTGTCGGCCTTGCGCTCGCGATCGGCGTGCTGCTGATTGCGGTCGCAGCCGGCGGCTGGTTGCTGGGCAACACCTCCCTGCAGCTGCCCGGCTCCCTGGGTGGTGACGCTACCGTGCCCGCCGAGGCGGATGAGGCCGACGCCGACGCCGACGCCGACGCCGACACCGACGGCAATGCCGACGCCAATGCCGACTCCAATGCCGACGGAGACACCAATATCGACACCGAGCCCGACACCGCTACGACCGGCGACGCCGGCAATAGCGCAACGGCGCCCGTGGTAGAGCGACCGACAGCCGAGCTACCGGCGGCCGAGTCATCGGCCACGGAATCATCGGCCGTGGAGCCGCCGCAGGTGACTGACTCGGTGGCCACACCCCCGGTCTCACAGGCTGAATCGGCGGATGGAGTGGCGGGCACCCTGCGTTTTGTGTTCAACGGCGAGTCGTGGATGGAGGTCACGGATGCCCGTGGCGAGCGACTGCTCTTTGGCCTGGCTACGCCAGGCGAGGAGCGCCTGGAGGGCGAGCCGCCGTTCGATATCGTGATCGGCGATACCCGCAGCGTGTCACTTCGCTACGACGGCGAGGCCATTGATCTGGAGGAGTATGCGCGTGGCAATGTGGCGCGCTTCACGCTCGGCGGATCCTGAGCACCTCCACGCCAGACAGTAACGGGGATACCTTGAGCAGCGCGATTCAGAACATACGCGGATTCGGTGACGTATTGCCCGGCGAAACGCCGGTCTGGCAGTTCGTTGAGGGCGTCTTTCGGCATGAGCTCGGGCGCTACGGCTATCAGGAGATCCGGCTGCCAATCGTCGAGAAAACCGAGCTTTTCTCGCGCTCGATTGGCGAAGTCACCGACATTGTCGAAAAAGAGATGTATACCTTCAGCGATCGCAATGGCGACAGCCTGACGCTGCGGCCTGAGGGCACGGCCGGCTGTGTGCGCGCGGCGCTGCAGCGTGGTCTTTTGCACAACGCACGGCCCCGGCTGTGGTATGCGGGGCCCATGTTCCGGCATGAGCGTCCGCAAAAGGGGCGCTACCGGCAGTTTCATCAGGTGGGGGCAGAAGCCTTCGGCGTTCCCGGGCCCGATCTCGACGCCGAGATGATCCTGATGTCGGGGCGTATTCTCCGCGGCCTGGGTCTGCGCAACCTGCGCCTCGAGATCAACAACCTGGGGACTGCCGAGGCGCGGGCCGACTACCGCGAACGCCTAGTGGCGCATCTTGAGGCACATGAGGATGCGCTCGACGACGATGCCCGGCGCCGGCTCTACACGAACCCCCTGCGGGTGCTCGACAGCAAGAACCCGGCGCTGGCTCCCGTTGTGGCCAGTGCGCCTGACTTGCTGGATTATCTGGACGAGGCATCCCGTGCGCATTTCGAGGTGCTGCGGCAGACCCTTGATGCGGCCGGCGAGGCCTGCACGGTCAATCCGCGCCTGGTGCGCGGGCTTGATTACTACGGCGGCACGGTCTTTGAGTGGATCAGCGAGGACCTGGGCGCGCAGGGCACCGTTCTGGCCGGTGGCCGGTATGACCGTCTGGTGGACATGATTGGTGGTCGCGAGACGCCGGCCATTGGCTTTGCCGCCGGCGTGGAGCGTCTGGTGGCACTGGTAGAGGCCATGGGTACAGCGCCCGATCCAGCGGCGCCGCATGCCTGTCTGGTGGTCACCGATACCACCCTCATGCCCGATAGTATTGCGCTTGCCGAGCGCCTGCGCGAGGCATTGCCCGCGCTGCGGCTTGAGATCAACCTGGGTGGCGGCTCAATGAAAAGTCAGCTGCGTCGCGCCGATCGCAGCGGTGCGGCAGTTGCGATCATTCGTGGTGCCGAGGAGGCAACGGCCCGCGAAGTTACCCTGAAGGACCTGCGCGGCGATTCCGGGCAACAGCGCATTGCCCTCGATGCCCTTGCCCAGACATTATCCCCCTTTTGCTCACAATGAACCGACAGGAGCCACCCCGTGGCATACGATGACGAGGAACAGCTGGATGCGATTCGGGACTGGTGGCAGCGCAACGGCCGCAGCGTAATCATCGCGGCCGTGGCAGCGCTGGCGGCCGTGGTCGGCTGGCAGCAGTGGCAGGCCTGGCAGGATCGCCAGGCGGCGTCGGCGGCGGGTGATTATGCGGCCGTGCTCGATGCGATTAACGACAGCCGGGCGGACGCTGCTGCCAACCGCCTCCAAGCCCTTCGCGAGGCCCATGCCGACAGTCCCTATCCGGTGCTCGGCACCCTTGCACTCGCCACGGCGGAGCTTGCCGAGGGGCGCGCTAGCGAAGCCGCAGACCTGCTGGCCTGGGTTGGCAGCGAGCGCGCCGACAGCCCTCTGGCAGCGGTGGCCCGACTGCGCGAGGCCGAAGCGTTGACGGCCGCGGGTGCCGATGCCGAGGCCCTGGCCGCGCTTGAGCCCGCCCCGGATGGCCCGCTGCGGGGGCGATATCTCGAGCTGCGCGGTGATCTGCTGATGGCGCAGGGTGATCGTGAGGCCGCCGTCGCGGCCTACCGCGAGGCACTGCAGCGGGTTCAGGGCGAGCGCCGCTCGCTGGTCGAGGTCAAACTCTTCGATGCCGGAGGAGCGCCCGCATCATGATCAGATCCATCTGCAATTTGGCCGTTCTGTCTGCTGCCCTGCTGCTGGCGGGTTGCGGCGGTGCCGCTTTCATGGACGCCCAGGACGCGCCGGCAGTCGAGGTGTCCGGCTCGGCGCTGAACATCGAGCGGCTGTGGTCGCGCGACGTCGGGGCCGCAGGCTCGGCGGCGCATCGGCTCGAGCCCCTGCTGGCTGGCGAGCGACTTGTTGTTGCCTCGGGCAGCGGGCGCGTGACGGCACTGGCCCCCGACAATG
>CAJXMI010000033.1 GCA_913056145.1 uncultured Spiribacter sp. | reverse complement strand
TAGGGGGCGTTGACTATCACTCGGCGCTCTCGCCCTCCACGCTAACGGTCTTCCCGCTGCGGTCGTCCAGGTCGAATGCCCGATGCAGCGCTCGGGTGCCCAGCTCGAGATACTTTTCGTCGACTACCACGGAGATTTTGATCTCCGAGGTGGAGATCATCTGGATGTTGATCCCTTCCGCTGCCAGCGCGTCGAACATCATGCTGGCCACTCCCGCATGCGAGCGCATGCCGACGCCAACCAGGGAGAGCTTGACGATGCTGGTGTCACCAAAGACCTCGCGTGCGCCCAGCGTCTCGGCCTGCTCCTGCAGAATGGCCAGCGCCCGGTCGTACTCGCTTTTGTTGACCGTGAACGTAAAGTCGGTGAGCCCATCATTGCTGATGTTCTGCACGATCATGTCGATTTCGATGTTGGCAGCGGCAACGGGCCCGAGGATCCGCGCCGCTATCCCCGGCGTGTCCGGCACCCCGATCATCGTGAGTTTGGCTTCGTCGCGGTTGAATGCAATGCCCGCGATGAGCGGCTCTTCCATACTGCCCTGCGGCATGTCTTCTCCTTCCATTGTAATCAGGGTGCCGGGGCCGTCCGCGAATGACGACAAAACCCGCAACGGCACCTGGTACTTGCCCGCGAACTCCACGGCGCGGATCTGAAGCACTTTCGAGCCAAGGCTTGCCAACTCGAGCATCTCCTCGAAGGTGATGCGATCGAGCCGCCGGGCCGTTGGAACGACGCGCGGATCGGTGGTGTAGACACCATCCACATCTGTGTAGATCTGGCACTCATCGGCACTGAGCGCGGCGGCGAGTGCAACCGCGGTAGTATCCGAACCGCCTCGGCCGAGCGTAGTGATCGAGCCGTTTTCATCGACGCCCTGGAAGCCGGCGACAACAACGATGCGCCCGGCAGCAAGATCCTCGCGAATCAGCTCGGCATCAATATCCTGGATGCGCGCCTTGCTGAAGGCACTGTCGGTGAGAATCCGGACCTGGGCGCCGGTGTAGCATCGGGCGGGCGTACCCATGCGCTCAAGCACCATCGTGAGGAGCGAAATCGACACCGTCTCGCCGGTGGAGAGCAGGAGATCAAGCTCCCGCGGCCTGGGGGTCGACGCCTGCGACGCCTGATGGGCCAAATCAGTGAGCCGATCCGTCTCGCCCTTCATGGCGGAGACGACCACAACAACATCGTCGCCGGCCTTTCGCGACGCGATGGCCTTCCGGGCCACGTTCTCAATACGCTCTATCGTTCCGACAGAGGAGCCACCAAACTTTTGCACAACCAGAGACATTCGTAACCTTCTGAATCCGTTCTATGTGTTTTTGAGCTGCGCCTTCACCCAGGGGACAACCTGCTCGAGCGCCTGCGGGAGCCGACTGGCATCGCTCCCGCCTGCCTGAGCAAAGTCGGGGCGCCCCCCGCCGCGCCCGCCCACTTGCCCGGCGACCGTATTGACGAGATCCCCCGCTTTGAGGCGGCCAACGAGGTCGGGCGTGACACCCGCAACCAGACGGACCTTGTCGCCGTCGGTGGTGGCCAGTACGACTACCGCCGTTCCCAGGCGGTTCTTGAGCTGATCGACCGTCTCACGAAGCGAGTCACCGCCCTCTTCGATACGCGCCGCGAGCACCCGGATGCCGTCAACATGCTCGGCACTGTCGGCAAGCGCGTTGCCGGCCTGACTGGCGAGCCGTTGTTGAAGGCGGCCAAGCTCGCGTTCGAGATCGCGCGACCGGGTGATTTCCTGCTCGATGCGCACCAGCAGGTTATCGGGGCTTGTCCGCAGCTGGCCCGCGGCCTGGACCAGTGTATGGGCATGTGCCTGCATGCGCTCGATGGCGGCCTCTCCGGTGCATGCCTCGATACGCCGGACACCGGCGGATACCGCCGCCTCCGCCGTGATGGCAAAGGTGCCGATCGAACCGGTGCGCGTCACATGACACCCGCCGCAGAGTTCGGTTGAAAAATCGCCGAAGCGAACGACCCGCACACGGTCACCGTATTTCTCGCCAAAGAGCGCCATGGCGCCCTGTTCCACCGCGCTATCGTAGTCGGTCTCAAAGATGTCGGCCGGCTCATCGCGCCGGATCCAGGCATTGACCAGTGCCTCAATGCGGGCCAGCTGTTCGGCATCGATGGGCTCGAAGTGGGCAAAGTCAAAGCGCAGACGCTCCGGTGCAACGAGTGAGCCCTTCTGATGGATATGCTCGCCCAACACGTCGCGTAGCGCCGCATGCAGCAGGTGCGTGGCGGTATGGTTGAGTGTGGTCCGCCGCCGGCGCAGCCCATCAATCCGCGCATCAACGGCGTCGCCGAGCCGCAGCGTGCCCTCGGTAACCTGGCCCAGATGCCCGCGTGCCTGGGCGTATTTCTGGGTGTCGTCGACCGCGAAACTCACCCCACTTGCCAGGAGATGCCCGGAATCGCCGACCTGTCCGCCGGCCTCGGCATAGAAAGGCGTGCGATCCAGAATGACCATGCCGCTATCGCCGGCCTGCAACTCATTGACGGCGCCACCGTCGCGGTACAGCCCAATGATACGGGCGGCGTCCTCATCAACATCGTAACCGCTGAACACCGTGGTACCGCCGAAATCGGCCACGCCGCCGTACTCCGCGCGGAAGGTGCTGGCCGCTCGGGCACGCTCGCGCTGCGCGGACATGGCCGCTTCAAAGCCGGCCATATCAAGATGCAGCCCATGCTCACGGGCCACATCGGCGGTGAGGTCGACCGGAAAGCCGAATGTGTCGTAGAGCTTGAAGACGGTGTCGCCGGGAACGGTGTCCCCCTCCAGCTTCTCAAGGTCATCGCCCAGCAGGCGCAGCCCCTGCTCAAGGGTCTCGCGGAAGCGCTCCTCTTCCTGGCGCAGCACGCGCTCGACCGTGCCCTGCCCGGCGGAGAGCTCCGGGAAGGCGTCACCCATTTCGTCAACCAGAGGGGCCACAAGACGATGGAAAAAGGCCTCCTGCACCCCGAGCTTGTAGCCATGCCGCACGGCCCGGCGAATGATCCGGCGCAGCACGTAGCCGCGGCCCTCATTGCTTGGCAGCACCCCGTCCACGATCAAAAAAGCGCAGGCGCGGATATGATCGGCAATCACCCGCAGCGAGCTGTTCTGAGTGTCGGTGACGCCCGCGAGATCAGCGGCCGCGCCCACAAGGCGCTGGAACAGATCGATATCAAAGTTGTTGGTAACGCCCTGAACGACAGCGGCCATGCGCTCCAGCCCCATGCCCGTGTCGATTGACGGCTTGGGCAGCGGCGTCAGGGCCCCGTCGGCGCCCCGGTCATACTGCATGAACACCAGATTCCAGATCTCGACATATCGATCACCATCCTCATCGGGCGAACCAGGCGGGCCGCCGGGCACATGCGGGCCGTGGTCATAGAAAATCTCGGAGCAGGGGCCACACGGCCCGGTGTCGCCCATCGACCAGAAGTTGTCCTCGGCACCGATCCGCGAGAACCGCTCGGGGCTGACGCCGATGTCTTCAAGCCAGATCGCCTCGGCCTCGCTGTCCTCTTCGTAGACGGTGACCCAGAGCTTCTCGGCCGGCAGCCCCAGCTCTTCGGTCAGGAATGCCCAGGCGTAACGAATGGCGTCACGTTTGAAGTAATCGCCAAAGCTGAAGTTGCCGAGCATCTCGAAGAAGGTGTGATGGCGCGCCGTGTAGCCGACGTTCTCCAGATCGTTATGCTTGCCCCCCGCGCGCACGCAGCGCTGGGAGCTGACGGCGCGGTTGTAGGGCCGCTGCTCGCGCCCCAGAAAAACGTCCTTGAACGGCACCATCCCGGCATTCGTGAACAGCAGCGTCGGGTCGCTGGCTGGCACAAGCGAACTGCTCGGAACGATTTCATGTCCCTGCCTGGCAAAGAACTGCTGGAAGGCGGTTCGGATTTCGGCGCTTGTTCTGATCATGCTCATTCGCTTTCGAAGTGGATATCGTCATGGCGGCTCGCCTGCTCGAGCACGCGCCGTACATGATCGCCGCTAAAGCCGCGATTGGCCAGAAATCGTGATTGCCGCGCCCAGTCTCGGCGGTCATTGGGGGGGGTGTTGAAGCGGCGCGCCCACGCCGCGCGGCAGCGCTCACGCCAGTCTGACTCATTGCCGTCGAGGTAGTCACCGGCCAGGTCCGACCCGATGCCGCGCTCACGCAGATCCGCGCGGATGCGCAACGGGCCATAGCCTGCCTCGATGCGACTGCGCACGAATTGCTCGGTAAACCGCTCGTCGCTGAGGAGCCCCTCCTGTGCGAGCCCA
Organism: uncultured Spiribacter sp.; assembly: GCA_913056145.1. Taxonomy (GTDB): domain Bacteria; phylum Pseudomonadota; class Gammaproteobacteria; order Nitrococcales; family Nitrococcaceae; genus Spiribacter. The sequence goes on along the minus strand of CAJXMI010000033.1, from coordinate 12,778 downwards.
TCGAGCACCCGGTCTGTTACCGCGCGATCCCGCCCTTTGGAGACGAGCTTGCGTGCCAACTCGAAACGCGAGTGCTCGCGGCGCGCGAGCAGCCTGATGCAATGCTCACGGACCTCGTCATCACTGTCACCGTCGCTGTCGCAGGCATCCATGAGGGTCAGGCGTCGGCCTCGCCCTCTTCGGCCACCTCGGCATCGTCCTGGCCGCCTGACTGGCGCAGGAGCTGTGCCCGAAGCGCCTGATCCAGCTCTTCGGCGATTTCCGGATGCGCCTTGAGGTGGTTGCGGACATTGTCCTTGCCCTGGCCAATGCGGTCGCCCTTGTAGCTGTACCAGGCACCGGACTTGTCAACCAGGCCCTGCTTGACGCCAAGATCGATCAGCTCGCCTTCGCGGGAGATACCCTCGCCGTAGAGGATCTCGAACTCCGCCTGGCGGAACGGAGGCGCCATTTTGTTCTTGACGACCTTGACGCGGGTCTCGTTGCCGATGACCTCATCGCCTTTCTTGATCGCGCCCAGACGCCGAATGTCCATGCGCACCGATGAGTAGAACTTGAGCGCATTACCGCCCGTGGTGGTCTCGGGGCTCCCGAACATGACACCGATCTTCATGCGGATCTGATTGATGAAGATAACCGTGGTGTTGGAGCGCTTGATGTTGGCGGTAAGCTTGCGCAGCGCCTGCGACATGAGCCGCGCCTGCAGGCCCACATGCGAGTCGCCCATCTCGCCCTCGATCTCGGCCTTTGGCGTGAGCGCGGCCACCGAGTCGACCACAACAATGTCCACCGCACTCGAGCGCACCAGCATGTCGGCGATCTCGAGCGCCTGCTCGCCGGTGTCGGGCTGCGAGACCAGCAGCTCGTCGACATCCACGCCCAGCTTGCCGGCGTATTCCGGATCGAGGGCATGCTCAGCGTCCACGAACGCGGCCGTGCCGCCCGCGCGCTGGGCCTGTGCAATGGCCTGCAGCGTGAGGGTTGTCTTGCCGGACGACTCGGGCCCGTAGATCTCGATCACGCGCCCCCGCGGAATCCCCCCGATACCGAGTGCGATATCGAGCGTAAGCGAGCCGGTGGAGATCACGGGCACATTACCCACGGCACGTGCATCGCCCATGCGCATGACAGCGCCCTTACCGAACTGCTTTTCGATCTGCCCGAGTGCGGCGCCGAGCGCCTTCTTGCGATCCTCGTCCATGCTCACCCCTTGGCTTGCGGTGCTGCGATTAAGAGTTGAATTATTCCACAGTCCCGGTACATCGCCCACCCCGCCCGGCGGCGAAAACCCACCGAAGATCGCCCTGAGCGCAGCCCGCTGCGCCCCGTCAGGTCACGCGGATTCGAGATGGGATCGCAGACCATCCAGCGCGAGCAGCACGCTCTGGCGCCGGACCGCGTCGCGGTCGCCCGTAAAGACCCGGGAGCAGGTCTTGATACTGCCGTCCGGCAGCCCCCAGCCAAACCAGACCAGGCCGACCGGCCTGGCCGCCGTGCCGCCCGCCGGCCCTGCAATGCCCGTGACTGCCAGACTGACTCGCGCCGACTCGCCGCCGCGCGCGCCGGCCGCCATTTCGCCCGCGGTCTCGGCACTAACAGCGCCATAATCGCGAAGGGTGGCGAGCTGCACGCCAAGCAGCGAACTCTTGGCGGCGTTGCTGTAGCTGACCAGCCCATGACTGAACCAGGCCGAGCTGCCGGCAAGATCGGTGCAGACCTTGGCCACCCAGCCGCCCGTACACGACTCGGCCGTGACGAGCCAGAAGCCCTGCCGGCGGAGGCTCTCGGCCAGCGTTTGCGCCGCGCCCCTCAGCGCCGCATCGTCAGGCAGAGCCACCGGGGCTCAGCGCACCACGGTTACCGGGCAGCTCGCGTGATGCAGCACCCGCTGACTCACGCTGCCCAGCAGGATCTCGCGAAAGCCGCTGAGACCGCGACTGCCGATGACAATCATCGGCTGCCCGGCACGCTCGGCATGCGCGACGATGGCCTCGGCCGGGTTGCCCCCAATGACAGCCTCCTCGATATCGACATCGGTCTGTCCCACTGCCTCGCGCGCCGCGTCGAAGGCCTTGCGCGCGCTCTGGTTGCGCAGCCGCGCAAAGGCATCGGGTGAGAAGTACTCGAGCTCCTCGGGACGCGGCGCCTCTGTTGGCACGCCAAAGACATCGACAGGGTCTTCGGGGAAGGCATAGAGCAGCCGCACCGGAACCTCGAACGCAGCCGCAAGAACGGCCGCCTGGGAAGCGGCCCGGCCGGCCCCTTCGGATCCGTCAACGGGCACCAGCAGTACATCGGGTTTTGTCGCCATGTTTCTGTTCCTCCAGTTGTAGTTGGCTTGCCTCAGGGTGCGCCTGGCCGCCGGCCTTGCGCTTGACCGCCGTCAAGCCATTCGGCGCGCTGGCATCAGGAGCTGATGGCAAGCCCCATCTCGGTCATCATCGGCTCGAACACGCCGCCCACGACATACGCGATGATCGCCGCGCCACCGCCCATGAGGAGGGTCTCGAGGCCCGAGCGCAGGCGGCCTTCGCCAACCACCATCCCCTTGACAAAGCCAATGCCAAAAAAGGTGCTGGCGGTCATCAGGCTGCTGACGGCAAACGCGATATCAATGCCCAGTGCCGGCAGCAAAAAAGGCAGGAGCGGCACAGCGCCCACCATCACAAAGGCGAAAAAGGTCCAAAGCGCCGCGCGCAGCGGGTCGGACCCCTCTACCTCAAGGCCATGCTCTTCGCGCAACATGGTATCAACCCACAGCGACTCGTCGGCCGAAATGGTATCGACAATCTCCTCGAGAACATCGCCATCAAAGCCCTTGCGGGCAAAAATCTGGCGAATCTCCTCGCGCTCACCCTCGGGCGCATTGCGAATGTGATGGTTTTCGGTGCGGCGCGCCTGTTCCACGGCGTCGCGGTCGCTCTTGACGCCCTGATAATTGCTGACGCCCATGCTGAACCCATCGGCGATCAGACTGGCCAGACCGAGGCTCAAGGCAACGAGCCCTGGCAGCCCGGCGCCGGCCACACTCGCCACGACGGCAAAGGTGGTCACGCAACCATCAATCCCGCCCAGGATGGCGTCTCGCAGATAACTGGGGCGTCGCCCCTCGTCCAGACGCTGACGTATCGCTTCGGGTTCGTGGCTGTGCTCGAGGTCTGACATCGGGGCGTTGCGGGGTTATCCTCATAGATCGAGGGAGGATGCCATAATAAACGGGATTTGTCGGGTGGGAGGCACCATGCCGTATCGTATTGCCATTAACGGCTACGGCCGCATCGGCCGGAGCATCCTCCGGGCCATGCTGAAGCGCCCGGATACCAACGGCCTGGTACTCGCGGCGATCAACGAGCCGGCCGACCCGGAGGCCATTGGTCTGCTGACACGCTATGACAGCAACCATGGGCGCATCGACCGGCCGGTCAGCCTCCAGCCCGACCACCTGCTGGTCAATGGCCAGCCCATTCAGCTGCTCCCGGGCGTAGACGCCGCCGAGGCACCCTGGGACGATCTGGGGATCGATCTGGTGCTGGAGTGCTCTGGCCTTTATGCCGATCGCGCCGCCGGTCAGGCCCATCTTGATGCCGGTGCACGGCGGGTGTTGTTCTCGCAGCCCGGGACGCCGGATCTTGGATTGACGGTCATCAAGGGGTTTAATGACAACCGGGTCACCCCGGAACACACCCTGCTGTCAGCCGGCTCCTGCACCACCAACTGCCTCATCCCGGCGCTCGACGTGCTGCAATCCCGCTTTGGTCTGGTACGCGGGACCGCAACGACTCTCCACTCGGCAATGAACGATCAGCCGGTAAGCGATACGCTCAATGGCAATGCGCTGCGCCTGGGCCGCGCTGCCTTGAACGCCATGATGCCGGTGGATACCGCGCTGGGGCGGGGGATCGAGCGCCTGATGCCCGAGCTTGCCGGACGGGTCGACTGTCTGCACATCCGCGTCCCCACCACGGCGGTCTCGGCGCTGGACATTGCCTTTGAGGTTGAGCAGCCAACGTCGAGCATGGCCGTTCGGGCCGCCTTTATGGATGCCGCCGAAGGCCCATGGCGCGATGTGCTTGGCGCCTGCGCCGATCCGGTCAGTTCGGTCGACTTTGCCGGTGATCCGCGCTCGGCGATCGTCGACCTCACGCAGATACGGGTGATCGATGGTCATCTCGTGAAGCTGCTGTGCTGGTTTGACAACGAATGGGGCTTTGCCAATCGCATGATCGACCTGGCCATACAGCTCAGCCGGCTGAAATCGGCAGAGTCGACCCCCTCACTGTCCACCCTGCACTGAGCCGTCGGCATTGCCGCGGGCCTCGACCCGGATGCTCCAGACGTCCGGTCCCTCATCAACGAAGGTCATGGCCAGTCGGTCCGCGTAGCGCGCGGCGAGATGATCCAGCAGGCGTTGTGGTGGCTCATGGAAGACCAGCAATACATCCTCGCCCGCGGACAGCACCGCGAGGCTCTGCTCGACAATCCCGAGTCGCTCACGGGGCCGGAACAGCCGCAAATCGATCACCCTGCCCTGCACGCTCGTCATTAAATGCCGCTCCCGATGTTAGGCTATGCGAATGTCTGCCACCCGCGGCGCATCGCCGTCAACGCTAACCACCATCATCCTGCTCTGGGGCGCCGGTCTGTATCTGCGCCTGACCGTCATGGTAGCGCCCCCGCTGGCCCCCGTGATTGCGTCCGACCTGGAGCTCGGCTCGGCGCTCACCGGCTCGCTGACCACGTTGCCTATTCTGATGCTTGCCGTCGCGGCGATTGGGGCGTCGTTTCTGATCAGCCGCATCGGCGCACGTAATGCGCTGATCCTTGCACTCTGTCTGGTCGCACTCACCTCGGCGCTCCGCGGAGCCGGCGGGACGGTGACGCTCTTTGTCGCGACGGCGGCAATGGGGGTTGCGATCGCCGGCATCCAACCGGCCCTGCCGACACTGCTCACGCAGTGGTGGCCCGAGCGGATCGCGCTTGGCACCGCCGTGTACATGAACGGCATGTTGGTCGGTGAGGTGCTGGGCTCCACGCTCACCCTGCCGGTGATGCTGCCCGTTGCGGGCGGTGACTGGCGGCTTGCCCTGTTGCTGTGGTCAGTGCCCGCGTTGATTCCGGCGCTGGCGCTTGCCGTTCTCGTGCGCTCTCCCGAACGGGATCCCCAGGATACGGGCAGCTGGATGCCGGCCTGGCGGCAACCGCTGGTCTGGCAGCTCGGTGCGCTTCTGGGCGCCAGCGGCTCGCTTTTCTTTGGCACCAACGCCTACCTGGGCAGTGTCCTCGGGGCGCGTGGCGAGTCGGAGCTCCTCGGCGTTGGCCTGGTGCTGTTGAACGGCACCCAGATCCTCGCCTCGCTGCTCATGTTCTGGCTCGCCCGGCACTGGACAGGGCGGCCCGCCCCGCTGGTCGTTTTGATGCTGCTCGGCGTTGCTGCCCTTGGCATGTTTGTGATGGTCCCCGGGATCCCCGGGCTCCTCGCGCTCTTTCCCGCCGGCCTTGCTGCCGGAATGATGCTCATTTTGATGGTCGGGCTACCACCGCTCTATACCCGCGGCAACGAGACTGCAGCACTCGCCGCCGGGATGTTCGGCATCGGGGCGGTCATCAACTTCACCATCCCGTTCCTGGGCGGGCTCATCGCCGATCACACAAGCGAGCCGGGGATGGCGATCATCCCCATTCTTGTCTACAGCGCGCTTGTGGCGCCGCTTGCCCGGGGGCTACCGGCGGTTCCGGAGCGCTCCGCCGGCCCGATTGCAAGGGCCGAGATCTCGCGCCTGTAGCAAGGCCCGAATAGCCGCAGACAACGGCTTGATCCCATCTGCACCACACGGCAAGGTAGCGCCATGGTTATACGCTTTCTCCACAGCCTGCTCGGCGCCAATGGCGCGGACACCCCGCCCGAGACGGTGAGCGAGACCGTCTATCAGGGGTTTACCATCGCCGCCGCCCCCATTCAGGACCCGGGCGGCTGGCGTGTGAGTGGGCGCATCAGCGGCGACGTGGACGGTGAGCAGAAGTCGGTGGAGTTTGTGCGCGCCGATGTCTACGGCAGCCGTGAGGTGGCGGCCGAAATGACCACGCTCAAGGCCAAGCGGCTGATTGACGAGCAAGGCACACGCCTGCTTGGCAGCACCCCCTGAGGGGGGCCGTGAGGCCCTAGACCATGTACTGCCCGCCGTTAATGCTCAGCGTGGCGCCGGTGACAAAGCCAGCCGCATCGCTCGCCAGATAATCCACGGCCTTGCCAATCTCTTCGGCCTCGCCAAGGCGGCTGACCGGGATCTGGCCGATGATCTGCTCGAGCACCTTCTCGGGCACGGCCTGGACCATTTCGGTCCCGATGTAGCCCGGCGCCACCACGTTGGCCGTAATGCCCTTGCGCGCGTTCTCCTGGGCCACCGACTTGGTAAAGCCGATAATCCCGGCCTTGGCCGCTGCATAGTTGGCCTGCCCCATCTGGCCCTTCTGGCCATTGACCGAGCTGATCTGGATAACCCGTCCAAAGCCCCGCTCGCGCATGCCATTGATGACTGCCCGCGTCATGTTGAACGCCGAGGTAAGGTTGGTGCGAATGACCGCATCCCAGTCCTCGGGCGACATTTTGTGCAATGTGCCATCCCGGGTAATGCCGGCGTTGTTGACCAGCACGTCGACCGGGCCAAACTCCGCCTCGACGCCGTCCACACCCTCGACACAGGCCTTGTAATCGCCCACGTCCCATTTGCGCGCAGCAATACCGGTCTCGGCCGTAAAGGCCTCGGCCGCGGCGTCATTTCCCTGATACGTCACAATGACCTGGTGGCCAGAGTCATTCAGCGTCCGTGCGATGGCCGCGCCAATCCCGCGGGTTCCACCGGTTACCAGTGCCGTTCTCGCCATGGGGCATTCCTCCTGGATGTCTTTTATCGTGCCAGTCGTCCCGACCATAACGGCGCAGCGGGCCTGATTACCAGCTGCGCTGCAGCATGAGTATGCCCATTCCAAAAGGCGGGCACGACGGGCACAATCTCGCCTTCACTGAACGACAGACCGGAGCCCGATGAACGCAAGCGCCGATCAGCGTGTACGCAACCTCCAGGCAGGCGGTGAGCGGGGACTTCTGCGAGGCAGCCGCAAAGGCCTGGAAAAAGAGAGCCTGCGGGTAACGCGCGACGGCCATATCGCGCGCACGCGGCATCCGGCAGGCCTTGGCTCGGCGCTGTGTCACTCCGAGATCACCACGGATTACTCCGAGGCCCTGCTCGAGCTGGTCACGCCCGCCTTCCGCGATGCAGACGAGGCCATCGAGCGCCTCACGGCACTACATCAGTACACCGCCACGCAAATTGATGACGAATTGCTGTGGGCCACCAGCATGCCGTGTCTTGTCGGTGGCGACGACAGCATTCCCATTGCCGATTACGGCCACTCGAATGTCGGCTGGATGAAGCACGTCTACCGCCGCGGGCTTGACTGGCGCTATGGCCGGGCCATGCAGGCCATCGCCGGGATCCACTTCAATTACTCGTTCAGCGAGGCGTTTTTGCGCGCGGTCCAGGAGCGCGAGGGGGATGCGCGGCCGTTTGCCACCTTCCGTTCGGATTTCTACTTCCGACTGATCCGCAACTTCCAGCGTCACGGCTGGCTGGTGCCCTACTTAATGGGTGCCTCCCCGGCCATCTGCAAGTCCTTTACCCAGGGGCGCAACCTCGATTTTGAGAGCTTCTCGCCGCATACCTTCTACACACCCCATGCCACCTCGCTGCGCATGAGCGATATCGGCTACAAAAACAACGCCCAGGCGGCTCTCAACATCAGCTACAACGATCTCGACTCCTATGTGGACAGTCTGCGCCGGGCGATCCGCACACCCGATCCCGACTATGCGCGGATCGGCACCCGGGTGGATGGCGAGTGGCGCCAGCTCAATACCAACATCCTCCAGATTGAAAACGAGTACTACAGCTTCGTCCGACCCAAGGCGGCGGCCCGCTCCGGCGAGCAGCCAACCTGCGCGCTGCGGCGCGCCGGAGTGGAGTATGTCGAGATCCGGGCGCTCGATCTGGACCCGTTCTCGCCGATCGGTATCACGCCGGATCAAATGGTGTTTCTCGAGACGCTGCTGCTGTTCTGCCTGCTCTCGGACAGCCCGCCGGTGGATGCCGCCGAGCAAAGCCATATCAATGCCAACCAGGGCCTCGTCGCGCGCAGCGGCCGCGACCCCGACCTCACGCTCTACCGCGGCGACGGCAAGCGGGTCCGGCTCCGCGACTGGGCGCGGGAGCTGTTTGATGCGATGGAGGGCCCCGCCGAGCTCCTCGACGAAATCCATGGCGATGCGCGCTACCGGCATGTGCTCGCCCGCTATCGGGCACGCGTGGACAATGCCGAGCTGACCCCGTCGGCCCAGGTGCTCGCCGAGATGGCAGCCAATCGCGAGGAGTTCGTCGAGTTCGGGCTACGGGTCTCTGCCGCGCATGCCCAGACCCTGCGAAACACGCCGCTCGACCCGGCAATACGTTCGCGACTGGCGCGTCAGGCCACCGAGTCACTGGCCGAACAGGCACGCCTGGAAGCCGCCGATGAGCCGGCGTTCGAGGCCTTTCTCCACGCCTACTTCGAGCAGGAGCCGACGTGCGGTAGTTGAACGCCGCGGCCACTCCCGGTGCAATGTCTCTGCCACGGCACGGAAGCCGTGGCTTTTACCATTCACAGGGACGTGACCCATGCTGACACTGCCAACCGGCATCACCGTATCGGTCTTCATTGCAAGCGCATCGGCCTTTATTGCCGCAGCGGTGCTGCTCCCCCTCGCCGCCCGACGCTATCACCAGCACATGGAAGGCACCGTGGGCGTTGCCCTGCGCGCCCAGTTCATTGCCATGCCAACCTCCCGGCTGTTGCTCATCGCAGGCCTGTCCGGCCTTTGCCTTGCCGCACTCGGGGCGGTGTTTCTGCCCTGGCCGCTCGCGCTGGGGTTGGGCGTCGGCGGGCTTGCCGCCCCCAATATGCTCGTGAGCGCCCTGCGGCAGCGCCGGCAGCGCGCGCTGATCCGACAGCTGCCGGACGCCCTCCAGGCACTGGCCTCTTCGCTTCGTGCCGGGAGCAACCTCGGCCGCGGCCTCGAACTGGTCTCGCGGCGCCAGCCACGGCCACTCGCCGAGGAGTTCGGCCTCATTATCCAGCGTCAGCGGCTGGGCGATGATTTCGGGCGCATCCTCGATGACCTCCATCGGCGCGTGCCGGGCGAGGAGATCGCGCTCTTTCGCAGTGCTGTGCTTATTGCCCACCAGGTTGGTGGCGATCTGGCCGGCACGCTCGAAATTCTGGCCGCCACGCTGCGCGAGCGCGCGGCGGTTGAAGACCGTATCCAGGCACTCACCGCCATGGGACGAATGCAGGGCCGCGTGATGGCCGGTCTGCCAGTGGCCATCGGCGGCATGCTCTATTTCCAGCAACCCGAGCTCATGGGCCGGCTTTTTACCGACCTTGCCGGTCAGGCGGTGCTTGCCATCGCGACGATCATGATCCTTCTGGCGAGCTGGTGGATCCGGCGACTCGTGAGTATCGATGTCTGAGCCGAGCGTTGCGCTCACTACAGGCCTGCTTGGGCTTGCCCTGGCCGCCGGGGTGGCCGGCCTTGCCGAGCTGCTGCGCCCCGGCAACTGGCGCAGTCGCGACACCTGGCGGGATCCTGCACCGCGGCTCTTCCGGCTGCTGCTGCCGCCCGCCCGCCATCTGGCGCGCCATCGACGGCTCGCGGCACCGGTTCGCCGTCTTTTGCAGCATCGCCTCGACCGGGCCGGCATTGGCTATGCGATTCTGCCCGACGAATTGGCCGCACTGCGCTGGCTGACCGCTGCCCTTACCTGCGGTATTGCGGCGCTCTGCCTACCCGGCTTTGACCTCTCGCCAACCCGGGCCTGGATGACGGTTGCTGGCAGCGGCCTGCTCGGCTATCTCTACCCGGTTATCTGGCTACGCGATCAGGGCCAGCGCCGGCAGCGCCGGTTGGAGCGACAATTCCCGGCACTGCTCGAGCTACTCGGGCTGTCGGTGCGCGCGGGGCTCAGTTTTGGCGCGGCCCTCAACCAAAGCACACAGCATTTGCCACCCGGCCCACTGCGCGATGAGTGTCAGCGCCTCATTCGCGAGATACGCACCGGCGCAAGCCGCCGGGAAGCGCTGGAGGGTCTGGCAGCGCGTACCGACCTCGCTGGCATTCACAGCTTTGTAGCCGCCGTGGTCCAGGCCGAAGACACGGGCGCGCCGGTAAGCCAGGTGCTGGCCGACCAGGCCCGGCAACGACGGCGCGAGCGTTTTGCCGCGGCCGAAAAAAAGGCCAGCGAGGCACCCGTGCGCATGCTCCTTCCGCTCGTCGGCCTGCTGTTCCCGGTCACCTTTCTCATCATCGGCTTCCCGATCGCCTTGCAGTTTCTCGAAGGTGGCATCGGATGAGCGCATGGCAAAGCCTTCCAATGCGGTATCTAAGCATTGCCGATAGCCCTACAACGGTGATTCGAGCGCGTCTGGCGCGCCGCTTTCGCGATCGGCTGCGGGGCCTGATGGGTGCTTCGGAGCCACCCGCATTCGGCGAAGGTCTGCTCCTCGTCCCCGGTGGCGCCATTCATACATTCGGCCTGTGCTTTCCCATTGCAGTGATCCATCTCGATGGCAACCGCCGTGTACTCGCGCGCCATGGCAATGTCCCGCCCCGGCGCATCCTTTTCGCCCCCCGCCGGACCCGCTGTTGTCTGGAGATGCGCGCCGACGATGGGGAATGGCTGCGCCCGGGTTGTCAGTTGATTGAGGAGGCTTTATCCCCATGATTTTCCGCATATTTCGACCTGTATTCCTGCTGCTCGCGGCTGCCGCCATGTCCGCCTGCGCCAGTCTGCCCGTCGAGTTGCCCGGACAAGGTCCAACAACCGACGTGATTGCCGATCTCGAGGCCGCGGATGCCGCCATGGCGCGCGGTGATGTTGCCGAGGCAAAGCGCCGCTATCAGGCGCTCATCGAGGCACGCCCCAGCCTGGTCTCTCCGCACTTTCAGCTGGGCGTCATCGCCTACCAGGACGGTCAGCTTGGGCAGGCACAGACCGCGTTCGAGACGGTACGCGCGCGCGATGGCGGGCATGTGCTTGCTACCCATAACCTGGCGGTCGTGCATCTGGAAGCGGCCCGGTCACTGCTCGCAGAGCATGAGCGGCTTGCGCCGGTGAGTGCGGCCCGCCCCGCGCTGATGCGGGTCCGCCGAGCGATCGAGGCGCTGAGCCAAGAGGGCGCCCTGCACGAGGAGTGATGGGCGCATGCATGGGCTCATCGCCGGGGCCCTCGCCGCCCTTGCGCTTCCTCCGTTGCAATGGAATGCACTGGGCCTTGTCTGGCTCTGCCCCTGGCTCATTGGACTGAATGCACCACTGCGGCTGCGCCTGTTGCGCACGCTGCCCATTGCCATCGTGCCAGTGGCGCATTCCGTATCGCCGGGTGCCCTTACCCATCCCCTTGCCGCCGCTGCACTCCTCGCCGCGGTGCTGGGGCCGCTTCTGATCGCTGCCGTACTGGCTGCCGATCGGCAGGGTGCGACCAGCGCGCCACGGCTCATCGCAAGCCTGGCAATGGTCAGCGTCTTCTTTGCCGCACTCCGCCACCATGGCTCGCCCATGTCGCTTGCGCTCTTTCCGGCCCCCGCGCCCTGGACCCTGCAAGGCGTGAACAGGCTGGGACTGTTGCTCACCGACCTGCTGCTCGCGACCTTGCAGGTTTTGCTGGTATGGCTGTACTGGCACGCCCGGCAGACGCCACGGCAGATCGCAGGCCCGGCGCTGGGTGTACTCCTGGTGCTTGCAAGCGGTCTGGGGCTGCAATGGCATGGACAAGTGCGCGGGGATGTCGCGCGTACTGACTCCTGGCAGGTCGCGATCGTGCAGGCCCGACTGACTCCGCACGAGCGCGATCGCCTTGGCGCCGATGGTGTCCTCGAGCGAGTCCTGGCGCGTCAGTCACAATGGCATGCCCTTGCGAGGCGTCTTGGCGTGGACTGGCTTGTGTGGCCGGAGTCCTCCACTCCGGGCTATCCGCCCCCTCAAGGCCCTGACGCGCCTGCCGATGGCCTCGGCACCGTCCGTCATCTGTATACCTATGAGGGGCCGGGGCAGCTTCGCAGCCTTGCCCTGCTCGAGAGCGCCGACGGCCAGCGGCAAATGACCGAAAAGGCGCATCCGCTCGTCTTTGCCGAGCCCTATCTGGCCCCGGTTCCCAACGCGCCCCTCACCGGCACAATCGACAACGTCACCGCCGGGGTTTTGATCTGCTCCGAGGTTCTGCGCGAGGCCGCCGTTGATCAAGCGCTCAGCGAGGGCGCGGATATCCTGCTCAACCCATCGGCCAGCACCTTCTCCGCCGGCCCTGTCGCTGCCCTCGTTCAGCGCGATGCGGCCCATCTGCAGGCGGCGCGGGTCAACGTCCCCCTGATCATGGCCGGTAACGGCGGCCCCAGCGGGCTGCTGCTGCCCAGCGGGGCACGGGCCGGCGCGATGGCGCCGGGGATGACCGGACTGCGTGTCGTCGATGTGCCACGGCGGCGTGCGGGCGCTTCCGGCCAGGTGGCGTGGCAGGTGGTGTACCGCGGCAAGCACCTGCCCTACCGCCGCGGTGCGTGAGCCGCAGTTTGGCACGGCCGCACCTGTCACGGAGGGTGCTCGCGGGGCGTTACCTCGCGACACCATCGAGAATGTGTCGCCTGGCAAGAGGCGCGTCGGCAGCTTGACGTGCTCCTTGCCCAGGCCTATCCGGC
>CAJXMI010000032.1 GCA_913056145.1 uncultured Spiribacter sp. | reverse complement strand
GAGCGTCTGCGCGAACCTGCACAGGGCAGAGATCTTACGCTGACCATTGATAAGCGGCTGCAGTACATCGCCTATCGGGCCCTCAAGGCCGCTGTCGAGCGTGAGCAGGCCGCCGGTGGCTCCGTGGTCCTTCTGGATGTGCGCAGTGGCGAAGTGCTTGCCATGGTGAATCAGCCCTCCTTCAATCCCAATCGCCGCTCCGACATCGGCGGCGGGCGCTCCCGCAACCGTGCCGTTACCGATACCTATGAGCCCGGCTCGGTCATGAAGCCGTTTACAGTGGCGGCGGCCCTGTCGAGCGGGCGCTATCACGCCGATACACGGGTAGCGACCAGCCCCGGCGTTATGCGGGTGGGACGCAACGAGGTCCGCGATATTCGCGATTTTGGCGAGCTCACGGTCAGCAGCGTGCTCAAGAAGTCCAGCAACGTGGGTGCCGCGCGGATCGCGCTCGATCTGGAGCAGGGGCGGGTGTGGCAGCTGCTCGGCCGCTTCGGGTTTGGCCAGCCGACCGGCGTGAGCTTCCCCGGCGAGGCGGGAGGCCACCTGTCGGGCCAGCCGAGCAAGCGCCCGATCGAGCGGGCCACGCTGGCCTTTGGCTATGGGCTGTCAGTCTCGACCCTGCAACTGGTGCGCGCCTATGCCGCCATTGCAGCTGACGGCCAGTTGCCCGTGCCCACGCTCGTGCGCGGCGTGGCCAGCGCGGCCCCAACCTCGGCCCTGGAACCCGATATTGCGCGTGCGCTGCGCACCATGATGACCGAGGTGACGCGGCCCGGTGGCACGGCCACGCAGGCGGCGATTCCCGGTTACGAGGTGGCCGGCAAGACCGGAACGAGCCGCAAGGCGGTCGCCGGCGGGTATGCCAGCGACCGCTATGTCTCCACCTTTGCCGGTATGGCACCGGCAAGTGATCCGCGTTTCGTGGCCGTAGTGAGCATCGATGAGCCGGGGCGGGACGTCTACTACGCCGGCCCCGTGGCCGGTCCGGTCTTTCGCCGGGTCATGGGTCATGCGCTGAGGCTCTACAACGTGGCCCCCGACGCCGCGCTGGATGGCGAGCCGCTTACCGCGGACAGCGAGGTGAAGCCATGAGCGGCCGGTGTGAGCTTGCCACGCTGTTGGCGCCCTCAGTGTCTGTCGGCACGTTGCCGGAGGTGATGGTTACGGGCATGACGCTCGACTCACGCGACGCCGGACCCGGCGATCTGTTTCTGGCAGTGGCCGGCGAGCAACATCACGGTCGGGATTATCTGGATGGTGCCCTGGCGGCCGGGGTGGCCGCGGTGGTCTGGGAACCGGCACCGGGAGTGGATGCCCTCGCGATTGCGGAGCGCTGCGCAGCGGCCGGCGTCCCTGCGGTCGCACTTGAGCGGTTGCGGGCGCGGGCCGGCGACCTCGCCGCGCGCTTTTATGGCAATCCCAGCGCCGACTTGCGGATAGTCGGGGTCACAGGCACCGATGGCAAGACCTCGGTCGCACACTACGCAGCGCAGCTTCTGGGCCGGCTGGATGGCCCGGCGGCCGTACTGGGGACATTGGGGTGGGGCGATGACCAAACACCCGCCGACCCCGGCCTGACCACACCCGACCCGGTGACCCTGCAGAGCCGCCTGGCAGCGCTGCGTCACCAGGGCGTGCGCAGCGTTGCCATGGAAGTCTCATCGCATGCGCTGGCGCAGCATCGGGTGGACGCCGTTCGGTTTGATACCGCGATCCTGACCTATGTGGGACGCGATCATCTGGACTACCACGGCAGTATCGACGCCTACCGGGCCGCCAAGCGACGGCTGTTTGTCCAGCCCGGCCTGGGCCGTTGCGTGCTCAACCGCGACGATGCCCTCGGCGCTGAACTGCTGACGGCCGCCGACCGGGAGGCGCCCGCGATTACCTATGGCACCGATTCGGCGGCCGATGTGTGGCTGCGCCGGATAACACCCGAGCCGGATGGGCTGCTTGTCGATGCCGTTGTCGGCGGCGCCGAGGGCCGCATGCGGCTGCCGCTGCTTGGCGGTTTCAATGCCATGAATGCCTTCGCCGCCCTGACGGCTGCCGCCGCCGAGCCGACCCTTGCCGAGGCACAGGACATGCTGGCGGAGCTGCGACCGGTGCCCGGGCGGATGGAGTGCTTCGGCCGCCCCGGAGGACCCCTTGCCGTTGTGGACTATGCCCACACGCCCGGTGCCCTTGAGGCGGCGCTTGCTGCATTGCGAGCGCATGCCGGCAAGGGCCGGCTTGTTTGCGTGCTGGGTTGTGGCGGCGAGCGCGACCGCGGCAAGCGTCCGCTCATGGGGGCGGTGGCTGCAAGGCTTGCCGACCAGGTCATCGTCACCGATGACAACCCGCGCAGCGAGGATCCGGCCGCCATTCGCGCCGAACTGCTCGGTGCCTGCGCAGGGAGGGTCGACTGCCGTGAGATCGCAGATCGCGAGGCTGCCATTGCCACCGCCATTGCCGCCGCCCTTCCCGGCGATCTGGTGCTGGTTGCCGGGAAGGGCCACGAAACCCGGCAAATCATTGGGGGGCGCGACGTGCCCTTTAGCGACCGCGAGGTCGTCCAGCGGCTGATTCAGGGCGGAGGCGGCTGATGCGCCCGGTCTCATTGCGCACCCTGGCTCGCGAGATTGGTGGTGACTGCCGCGGTGACGAAGTGCGCGTCGCCGGCGCTGCCATCGATTCGCGCCGCGTCCACCCGGGCGATCTGTTTATTGCCCTGCCCGGTGCGCAAACCGATGGCCATGATTTTGTGGCCGCTGCGGCCGGGGCGGGCGCAACCGGTGCCCTTGTGACGCGGTTTGTCGATGCCGGGATTGCGCAGTGGCAAGTCGATGATCCGCGCCGGGCCCTCATTGAGCTGGCCTGCCGTGCCCGTGGCGAGTCCCGGGCACGTGTTATTGGCGTGACCGGCAGCAACGGCAAGACCACCGTCAAGGAAATGCTGGCCTCCATCCTGAGAGAGATGGGGCCCACGCGCAGCACCACCGGCAATCAGAACAATGAGCTGGGCGTGCCGCTTACGCTGTGCGCGCTTGATCCGGATGACCGCTATGCCGTGGTCGAGATGGGCTGCGGCCGCCCTGGCGATATCGCCCTGCTGGCGAGCTGGGCGCGCCCGGATGTGGCGCTGGTCACCAATGTGGGGCCGGCCCATCTGGGCGGGTTCGGCAGTGTGGAGGCGATCGCCCGTTGCAAGGGCGAGCTCTTTGCGGCGCTGCCTGCCAGTGGTCATGCCGTGATCAATGCGGATGACGATTTTGCCCGGAGCTGGGAGCAGCAGGCCGCGCACTGCCATATCGTGCGCTTCAGCCTCGCGGGCAGGCCGGCGGAGGTGTCGGGCAGGCCGGGTAGCGATGGCGTGTTGCACATCGAACTGCCGGGTGGGGATACCGTGGACGTGGCGTTGCCGCTACCCGGCCGACACAACCAGGCCAATGCCCTGGCGGCCGCGGCCGCCGCCCCGGTAGTCGCGACAGCCATATTTATACTGGCGGCCGCGGCCGCCGCGCATGCCGCGGGCGCCGGGCCCGACGCCATCCGCACGGGACTCGAGCAGGTGGCACCGGTGGGTGGGCGCCTGAGTGAATACCCTGGCATCCGTGGCATCACGGTGGTCGATGACAGCTACAACGCCAATCCGGCCTCCCTCGCCGCGGCGCTGCACACCCTGGCCGCATCCAGTGAGCCGCTCTGGCTGGTGCTGGGTGATATGGCGGAGCTGGGCGAGCGTGCCGCCGACTATCATGCCCAGGCGGGCGCGCTGGCGCGTGAACTGGGTGTGGCACGCGTCTACGGGCTTGGACCGCTCAGCGCGCTGGCCGTCGAGGCGTTTGCCAGTGACGGTGCCAATCGCGCGTTTGCAGATCGCAACGCATTGCTCGCGGCCCTGAAGGAGGACTTGAGCGGGCCAGTGCGCGTGCTGGTCAAGGGCTCGCGGTCAGCCCGCATGGAAACCGTGGTGGCCGGGTTGCTGGCCGAGGAGGGTGCGGCATGCTCCTGATGCTGGCCGAACAGCTCCAGGCCTACTACGGCGCGTTTAACGTGTTTCAGTACCTGACCTTCCGGGCAATCCTGGGCACGCTGACCGCGCTCGGGATCGGCCTGCTGGTAGGGCCGGCGCTGATTCGTCGGCTCGAGCGCTACCAGGTTGGCCAGCAGGTCCGCGAAGAAGGGCCCGTCAGCCATTACTCCAAGGCGGGAACGCCCACCATGGGCGGTGCGCTGATGCTGGTAGGCATCGCGGTGGCCACGCTGCTGTGGGGTGATCTCGCAAACCGCTATGTATGGCTGGTGTTACTCACAACGCTGGCCTTCGGCGCCATTGGCGGGGTCGATGACTGGCTCAAGCTCACCCGTGGCAACAGCGAAGGCCTGCGGGCACGCACCAAGTTTCTGTGGCAGAGCGTGGCGGGCCTGCTGGCAGGCAGCCTTCTCTATGCGACGGCGACCACACCCGTCGAGACGGCGCTCATCCTGCCGCTACTCAAGGACGTGGCCATTCCGCTGGGGATTTTCTTTATCCCGCTGACCTGGCTTGTCGTGGTCGGTGCATCCAATGCGGTCAACCTGACCGATGGCCTGGACGGCCTTGCCATCATGCCCACCGTGCTGGTGGGGGGTGCGCTGGGAGTCTTTGCCTACGCCAGTGGCAACGTGAACTTTGCCGATTATCTGGGGATTCCCTATGTGATCGGGGCCGGCGAGCTGATTGTATTCGTCGGCGCCCTGGTGGGGGCCGGCCTCGCATTCCTGTGGTTCAACACCTATCCCGCGCAGGTGTTCATGGGGGATGTCGGCGCGCTTGCCCTCGGCGCGGCGCTGGGGATGATCGCGATGGTGGTCCGTCAGGAGGTGGTGCTGTTCATCATGGGCGGCGTGTTCGTCGCCGAAACGGTGTCGGTGATGCTGCAGGTGTTCTGGTACAAGCGCACCGGTCGGCGAATCTTTCGCATGGCGCCGCTGCATCATCACTTCGAGCTCAAGGGCTGGCCGGAGCCGCGCGTGATCGTGCGCTTCTGGATTATCACTGTGGTCCTGGTCCTTGTGGGCCTTGCAACGCTGAAGCTGCGCTGATGGAGGCCGCCATGACAGTCGCCGCACACAGCACAGCCGCAACGGTGGTCGTGGGCCTGGGCGCCTCGGGGCTTGCCAGCGTGCGCCATCTGCGGGCGCTGGGACGGCGCGTGACCGTCATGGATACGCGCCCGAACCCGCCCCATGCCGAGCAGGTTCGGCGCGAATACCCCGAGGTGGCGCTGCAGCTGGGTGCCCTCGACGCCGCAACGCTCGCCGGTGCCGAGGAGATCGTCCTGAGCCCGGGCGTGGACCCGCGTCTGCCAGCGCTACGCGAGGCGGGCCGGCAGGGGCGGCCCGTGATTGGTGAAATCGAGCTGTTCGCCCGTGAGGTGACGGCACCGGTGATCGGCATTACCGGATCCAACGGCAAGAGTACGGTGACCCGGATGCTGGCCGCCATGGCAGCAGCGGCTCACGTGCCGGCTGCCACCGGCGGCAATCTGGGCCCGCCCGCGCTGACGCTCCTCGCGCAACAGCCCGATGCACCGCTCTACATTCTGGAGCTTTCGAGTTTTCAGCTCGAGTCCACCCGGTCGCTCGCGCCGCTGGCGGCGGCCGTGCTCAATCTGAGCCCGGATCATCTGGATCGCTATGCCGGCATGAGCGACTACGCGGCCGCCAAGGCCCGCATCCTGCGTGGCGCGCAAACCGCTGTCCTGAACGCCGACGACGTCGCCGTGCGCGCCATGGCGCAGGCGGGTCAGTCGACGGTCTGGTTTACCGGGGCGGAGACATCCACGCCAGACAACGTGGCGGCGCTGTGGTCACTGGCGCCCCGGGCGGGTGAGACCTGGATTTGCCGGGCGGGCCAGCCCTTCATGCCGCGCCAGTCGGTTGCCGCGCCCGGCCGCCACAATGCCGTCAATGCGCTGGCCGCGCTGGCTCTTGGCGAAGCCGCCGGCTTTTCCGCCGATGCCATGCGCCATGGGCTTGCCACGTTCGGCGGGCTGCCGCATCGCCTCGAGACGCTGGGCGAGCGTCAGGGCCGCCTGTGGGTGAACGACTCCAAGGCCACCAATGTCGGTGCCGCGGTTGCGGCGATCCAGAGCATGACCGCCCCGGTGGTATTGCTGGCCGGCGGCGATGGCAAGGGGCAGGTCTTTGCGCCGCTGGCACAGGCCATGGCGCCCCGTGGGCGCGCCGTGGTGGCCTACGGGCGTGATGGCGACCGGATTGCCGCGGCCTTTGGTGATCAGCTCCCGGTGCAGCGGGTCGATGATCTTGACGCCGCAGTGGCGGCGGCACATGCCCTGTCACAAGCGGGCGATGCCGTCCTGCTTGCGCCCGCCTGCGCGAGCCTGGATCAGTTTGCCGATTACCGCGCCCGTGGCGAGCGGTTTCGCGCGCGGGTGGAGGCGCTGGGCGATGAGTGAGCTGGCGCTGTACCCGCGTCTTGAGGCGCTGCTTGGACACCGCGGGCGGCTGTTGGCCGATCTCGATCGGCCGTTGCTGGCGGTGCTTGCCATCACGCTGGCACTCGGGCTCGTCATGGTGGCCTCCAGCTCGGTGGCCGTTGCCGAGCAGGCCGGGAATGGGCCGCTGCATTTCCTGCTGCGGCAGCTGATGTTCCTGCCCCTGGGTCTTGTCGCCTTCGCGATGGCTCTGCGGACGCCCCTCGAGTGGCTCGATGCCATGGCGACGCCGCTCATGCTGCTGGCTGTCTTTCTGCTGGTGCTGGTCCTGGTGCCGGGCGTGGGGCGTGAGGTGAACGGCGCGACGCGCTGGCTGCCCCTGGGCCCGGTCAATGTCCAGGTCTCGGAAGTGGTCCGGGTCTTTATGCTGGTGTACGTGGCCAGCCACCTGGAGCGCCACGCGGGCGAGCTGCAACAGTCGCTGCGGCCACTGCTGGCCCCTGCGCTGGTTCTGGCGATCGTGGGCCTGCTGCTGCTGGCCCAGCCCGACTTTGGCGCCCTTGCCATTCTATGCGCCACGCTGGGCGCGCTGGTGTTTATTGCGGGGATCTCGCTGCCGCTCTTTCTGGGGCTCGGGGCTGTGGGCGTCGCCGGTGCGATGGCGCTGATCCATGCGGAGCCCTACCGGCTGGAGCGCCTCGCGACCTTTCGCGACCCCTGGGCCGATCCCTTTGACAGTGGCTTCCAGCTCACCCAGTCGCTCATCGCGGTGGGTCGCGGGGAGTGGTTTGGCGTGGGACTGGGCAACAGTGTCCAGAAGCTCTTCTATCTGCCCGAGGCGCATACCGACTTTGTCTTTGCCGTACTTGCCGAGGAACTGGGCGTTGTCGGCATGGCGGTAGTGATCGGGCTCTATGCCTTTATCGTGCTCCGTGCCTGCCTCATCGGGGGCGCTGCGCTGCGGGCAGGGAATGGATCAGGGGGGTTGCTGGCCTATGGCATTGGTATTTCTCTGGGTTTGCAGGCCTTTGTGAACATGGGGGTCAACCTCGGGCTGCTGCCAACCAAGGGTCTTACCCTGCCGCTCATGAGCTATGGCGGCAGCAGTCTGGTGATGACGCTGCTAGCGCTTGGTCTGCTGTTGCGGGTGGATTTTGAGCGCCGCCGCGCCGAGCGCTCGGCCAGTCGGGTTGCCCGCGGGAGGCGTACGACATGAGTGAGCGGCCGGTCATGATCGTGGCAGGTGGAACGGGCGGACACGTCTTCCCGGCGCTGGCCGTCGCCCAGCATCTGGCCGCGCGCGGGGTGCCGGTCGTCTGGCTGGGTACGCCAGGTGGCCTTGAGGCGCGGGTGGTTCCCGAGGCAGGTATCCGGTTTCTGGCGGTCAGCGTGAAGGGGCTGCGCGGCAATGGCCTGCACGGCTGGCTGGCCGCACCCTGGATGGTGGCGCGGGCGTTTTTTGAGTGCCGCGGCATTATTCGCCGGCAGCAGCCGCGCGTCATGCTGGGTATGGGTGGCTATGTAACCGGCCCGGCCGGCCTGGCCGCACGGGTGCAGGGCTGCCCGCTGGTCATCCATGAGCAGAATGCCATTCCCGGACTGACCAATCGCCTGCTGGCCCGGCGCGCCACCCGCACCCTTACCGGCCTGGATGCCCGGCTCCCGGGCCGGACGGCGGCCACGTTCGTGGGCAACCCGGTGCGCAGCGACATCCGCCGCCTGCCCGGGCCGCGCGAGCGGTATACCGGGCGTAGCGGGCCTCTGCGGCTGCTGGTTGTGGGCGGCAGCCTCGGCGCCCTGCAGCTCAATCGGACAGTGCCGCAGGCCCTCGCGCGGCTGCCCCTCGGGCAGCGCCCGGAGGTGGTCCATCAGGCGGGTTCGCGCACCCTCGAGGTGGCGCGTGAGGCCTATGCCGAGGTCGGTATCAAGGCAACGGTGCAGCCGTTTGTCGACGATATGGCCAAGGCCTATGCCGAGTCCGATCTTGTTATCTGCCGGGCCGGTGCGCTCACCGTCTCGGAGCTGGCGGTGGCGGGAGTGCCGGCCATCCTGGTGCCCTATCCCCATGCCGTCGACGATCACCAGCGCGCCAACGCGCGCTTTCTGACAGCCGTGGGCGGCGCGCGAATGCTGGCGGTCGAGGCGTTTGATGCAACCACTCTGGCGGCCGAACTCGAGGCCCTGTCCGGCGATCGCGAGACGCTGATCGCGATGGCCGAGGCCGCGCGCGCCCGGAGTCGACCAGAGGCAACGGAGCAGGTGGCGGACGCCTGCCTGGAGGTGGCGGCATGACAGCGCAGACACCGTATGCGACGGCCGGGGGGCCCGGCGCCATGGGCCAGGTCCGGCGCCTGCATTTTGTCGGGATCGGCGGCGCGGGGATGGGGGGCATTGCCGAGGTGCTGCTCAACCTGGGCTACGAGGTCACCGGCTCGGATCTGCGGGACAACGCGGTCACCCGGCATCTGCGCGCGCTTGGCGCCGGTTTGCACATTGGCCACTCGGCCGCGCATGTCGAGGGGGCCGACGCGGTGGTTATCTCCAGTGCCGTCACGGGCGACAACCCCGAGGTCGAGGCGGCCCGGGCCCGCCGCGTGCCGGTCGTGCCGCGTGCCGAAATGCTGGCCGAACTCATGCGCTTTCGGTTCGGAATTGCCGTTGCCGGCACGCATGGCAAGACCACAACCACCAGTTTGATTGCCAGCATTCTGGCCGAGGCCGACCTTGACCCCACGTTTGTGATCGGCGGGCGGCTCAACAGCGCGGCAAGCCACGCCCGGCTGGGTGCCGGCCGCTACCTGGTCGCCGAGGCCGACGAGAGCGATGCCTCGTTTCTCTACCTCAACCCGATGCTGGCGGTAATCACCAATATCGATGCCGATCACCTCGGCACCTATGGCGGTGATTTCGACCGGCTACGGGCCACTTTTGTGGAGTTTATCCATCACCTGCCGTTCTATGGCCTTGCGGTGCTCTGTGATGACGACGACGAGGTCCGGCGGCTGGTGGGCGAGCTGGCCCGGCCCATGCGCACCTACGGGTTTGGCGAGACAGCCGATGTACGCGCGGTGGCCGTCAGGGCGGATGCCGGGCGCAGCCATTTCGAGGTGGTGCGTGCAGGCCATGCTCCGCTGCCGGTCACGCTCAATCTGCCGGGTCGGCACAACGTGCTGAATGCCCTTGGCGCCATCGCCGTGGCGCAGGCGCTCGACGTACCGGAGGACGCCATACAGCGCGCCCTCGCAGGGTTTGCCGGCATCGGTCGACGCTTTCAGCAGCTCGGCACTCTCGGCGTTGCGGGAGGTGAGGTTCTGCTGATGGACGACTATGCCCATCACCCGCGCGAGATCGCCGCGGTACTCGAGGCCCTGCGAAGTGGCTGGCCGGACCGTCGGCTGGTGGTCGTGTTTCAGCCACATCGCTACAGCCGCACGCGTGATCTGTTTGACGACTTTGCGCGCGTGCTGGGCAGCCCCGATGTCCTGCTGGTCACCGAGGTCTATGCCGCCGGCGAGCCGCCGCTGACCGGTGCGGATGGCCGCAGCCTGTGCCGGGCGATTCGCCAGCGCGGGCAGGTCGATCCCCTGTTTATCGGGGATCTTGATGAGCTCGACGAGATTCTGCCGGGGCTGCTGCAGGCGGATGACATTGTCATCACGCTGGGGGCCGGCAGCATTGGTACGGCCCTGCCGCGGCTGCTTGCGCCGAAGGAGGGCCAATGACCCGCTTGCGCGGCACTCTGCAACGCGACGTCTCCATGGCGCGCTATACCACCTGGCGGGTTGGCGGGCCGGCGGCGCGGGTCTATGAACCGGCCGATGCCGACGATCTCGCGGTCTTTCTTGGCAGTGCCGAGGCGGTGCCACCGTTTTTCTGGTTGGGGCTTGGCAGCAATCTGCTTGTGCGCGACGGCGGCATGAACGGCTCGGTCATTCGTTTGCACCGGGGTCTCGCCGACATCGAGGATCGTGGCGCGGGGCGTGTCCACGCCGGTGCCGGCGTCGCCTGCGCCAAGCTGGCGCGCTGGTGTGCGCGTCACGGCTACGCCGGCAGTGCGTTTCTGGCCGGAATCCCCGGCACCCTCGGCGGCGCGCTGGCCATGAATGCCGGTGCCTGGGGGGGTGAGACCTGGCCCCATGTCGAGGCGGTCGAGACCGTTTCTGAAGACGGGCATCGCCGCATGCGGCCCCCCGAGGATTTCCGGGTGGCCTATCGCTCGGTCGAGGGTCCGGGCAATGAATGGTTTGTTGGCGCCACGCTTGTCTTTACACCGGGCGGGGAGCCGGCGGCGCTGCAGGCCGAGATGCGCCGTCTGCTGGGCGAGCGCGCGCGCTCCCAGCCGACGGGCATGCCAAGCGGCGGTTCGGTATTCCGCAATCCTCCCGGCGATCACGCCGCGCGCCTGATCGAGGCGGCCGGCCTCAAGGGCAGCGGTATTGGCGGCGCCCGCGTGTCGGAAAAGCACGCCAATTTCATCGTCCACGATGGCAGCGCCCGGGCCGCTGATATCGAGGCGCTCATTGAGCGAATTCGCGAGACGGTCGAGCAGACCTACGGAGTGGTGCTGGAGCCCGAGGTCCGAATTGTGGGAGAGCCTGCGAATGCGCACTGAGCGGCATAACCCGTCGCCCGAGGCACTTGGCCGCGTCGCCGTGCTGGCCGGCGGCCGCTCGGCCGAGCGTGACATCTCGCTCGCCAGTGGCGGGGAGTGTCTGGCCGCCCTGCAGGCCTGCGGTGTGAAGGCCGAGACGTTTGACCCGGCGCATGCCGATCTTGCCGGGCTCGTCGCCTTTGATCGCGCCTTCATTGCCCTGCATGGCCCGGGGGGCGAGGACGGCACGGTCCAGGGGGCGCTCGAAATGCTGGGTGTGCCCTATACCGGCAGCGGAGTGCTGGGCTCGGCGCTGGCCATGGACAAGCTGCGCAGCAAGCTGGTCTGGCGTGCCCTCGATCTGCCCACGCCCGACTTTCGGGCGGTGCGTGACCCGACGGATCTGCCGGGAGTGGTCGAGGCGCTCGGCCTTCCGCTGTTTGTGAAACCGCTGGGGGAGGGCTCAAGCCTTGGTACGACGCGGGTTGATGCACTGGCTGATCTGGAGCATGCCTGGACCGAGGCCCGTGCCTTTGGTGACACCGTGCTGGTCGAGCGTTGCATCCGCGGGCCCGAGTACACGGTTGCCATCCTGGGCAACGATGCCCTGCCGGTGATCCGGATCGACGTGGCAACCGAGTTCTACGACTTCGACGCCAAATACCGCTCGGATTCAACCCGGATGCACATCCCGAGCGGTCTGTCGGCCGAGCGGGAGGCCGCGCTGACCAGGCTGTCGCGCGAGGCGTTCGCGGCGATCGGTGCGAGCGGCTGGGGCCGGGTCGATGTGATGGCCGACGACACCGGCGGATTCTGGTTGTTGGAGGTGAATACGATCCCCGGCATGACCGACCACTCCCTGGTGCCCGCGGCAGCGCGGGCACAGGGCCTCGACATGCAGGCACTGGTGTGGCGGATCCTGCTGACGAGCTGGAGGCATGGTGACGCACAGTGACTATGAAATTCCGCCCGTATCGACGCTGGTTATCGGTGCTGGTGCTGGTGCTTGCGCTGGCCGGAGCCGGTGGCCTTTTGCTGGCAAAGCGCCCGTCGGGCACCCCACTGCCGCTCGAGACCGTGCGCTTCGACGGCGAGCTGGGCCGGGTTGCCGAGGAGGATTTGCGCACGGCGGTTGCCGGGCTGCTCGAGGGTGGCCTGCTGGGGGTGGATGTCGGCCGTATCCGGCGTTCGGTGGAGGCGCTGCCGTGGGTCGCGGCGGCCAGTGTGCGTCGGGTCTGGCCCGACATGCTGCGCATTACCGTGGAGCAGCAGCAGCCCGTGGCGCGTTGGGGTGGGGCGGCACTGATGAATGCCGAGGCGCGGATCTTTCGCCCACGCGAGCTGCCCGCCGGTCTGCCGTCGCTGGCCGGGCCGCCGGGCAGCGCGGACCGGGTGCTGGTGCGCTATGGGGCATTGCGCCGCGCGCTTGCACCTCTGGGCTTCGAGGTGACCGGCGTCACACTCGACGAGCGCCGGGCCTGGACCGTCACGCTGGCGGATGGCGGTCGCCTGCGGCTGGGCCGCGAGGATATCGAGGCGCGCATCGACCGGTTTGTCCGGGCATGGCCGCGCCTTTCACGGGCGCAGAACCAGCGCATTGCACTGGTCGATCTGCGCTATCCCAATGGATTTGCCCTGCGCTGGCAGCAGGACGGGGACTGAAACGATGACACGCAAACAGGAACGCAATCTGCTGGTCGGCCTCGACATTGGCACCTCGAAAGTCGTGGCGATCGTGGGCGAGATGCAGGCGGATGGCGACGCCGAGGTGATCGGGATCGGCTCGCACCCCTCGCGCGGCCTCAAAAAGGGGGTCGTGGTCAATATCGAGTCGACGGTCCAGTCCATTCAGCGCGCCGTTGAAGAGGCCGAGCTGATGGCCGGCTGCGAGATCCACTCGGTGTATGCGGGGATTGCCGGCAGCCACGTTCGCTCGCTCAACTCGCATGGCATCGTCGCCATCAAGGAAAAGGAGGTGACTCCGGGCGATGTCGAGCGCGTGCTCGACGCGGCGCGCGCGGTTGCCATCCCGGCCGACCAGGAGATCCTGCACACGCTGCCGCAGGAGTACATCATCGACAGCCAGGAGGGCGTGCGCGAACCGGTGGGCATGTCCGGCGTGCGCCTCGAGGCCAAGGTTCACATGGTGACCGGCGCCGTGAGCGCGGCCCAGAACATCATCAAGTGCATCCGCCGCTGCGGGCTTGAGGTGGACGACATCATCCTCGAGCAGCTGGCCTCCAGCCATGCCGTCCTCACCGAGGACGAAAAGGAGCTCGGCGTGTGCCTGGTGGACATCGGGGGCGGGACCACCGACATGGCGGTGTTTACCGATGGCGCCATCCGGCATACGGCGGTTATCCCGATCGCGGGCGACCAGGTCACCAATGATATTGCCGTGGCGCTGCGCACGCCGACCCAGCATGCCGAGGAGATCAAGATGCGCTATGCCTGCGCGCTCTCGCAGCTGGCGGCAACCGACGAAACCATCGAGGTGCCCTCGGTGGGCGACCGGCCACCCCGGCGCCTGGCGCGGCAGACGCTGGCCGAGGTTGTCGAGCCCCGCTACGAGGAGCTGATGACGCTGGTGCAGGCCGAGCTGCGACGCAGCGGATTCGAGGATCTGATTGCCGCCGGGGTGGTACTCACCGGGGGCAGCTCAAAGATGGAAGGCGCCGTGGATCTGGCCGAGGAGGTGTTCCACACCCCGGTCCGCCTCGGGCTGCCCCAGCACATGACCGGACTCACCGATGTGGTCCGCAATCCGATCTATGCCACGGGGGTGGGGTTGCTGCACTGCGGCCACCGCCATCGGGGCGAGCGTCATCCGGAGATCAGCAGCGGGGCCCGCGGGTTCAGCGGCGTGCTCGGCCGGATGCGGGACTGGTTCAAAGGCAATTTCTGACACTCACGGGAGGTCGCGCGATGTTCGAACTAATGGATTCCTTCAATCAAAACGCGGTGATCAAGGTCATCGGTGTGGGCGGCGGCGGTGGCAACGCCGTGCAGCACATGGTGGCTGCCGATGTGGACGGGGTGGATTTTATCTGCGCCAACACCGACGCCCAGGCACTCAAGAACAGCTCGGCACGCACGGCGCTGCAGCTGGGCCAGGAGATCACCAAGGGCCTGGGTGCCGGTGCCAACCCCAGCGTGGGGCGGGACGCGGCCGAGGATGATCGTGAACGCATTTCCGAGGTGCTCGACGGCGCCGACATGGTGTTCATCACGGCCGGCATGGGCGGTGGTACGGGTACCGGAGCCGCCCCCGTTGTAGCGCAGATCGCCCGTGAAATGGGGGTGTTGACGGTGGCAGTGGTCACCAAGCCCTTCCCGTTCGAGGGCAAAAAGCGCATGAGCGTGGCGGAGGAAGGGATTCGTGAGCTCGAGCGCGAGGTCGACTCCCTCATCACCATTCCCAACGAGAAGCTTCTCTCGGTTCTTGGCAAGGAGCTCACGCTGCTCAATGCCTTTAAATCGGCCAACGATGTGTTGCTGGGCGCCGTCAAGGGCATTGCCGAGCTCATCACCCGGCCGGGGCTGATCAACGTCGACTTTGCCGATGTGCGCACCGTGATGTCCGAAATGGGCATGGCGGTGATGGGGTCGGGCGAGGCAGCGGGCGAGAATCGAGCTCGCGAGGCGGCCGAACGGGCCATTGCCTGCCCGCTGCTTGAGGATGCCAACATCGCCGGAGCCCATGGGATTCTGGTCAATGTGACCGCTGGCCTGGACCTGTCCATTGGTGAGTTTGACGAGGTGGGCAACGCGGTCAAGGAGTTTGCCTCGGACGACGCGACCGTTGTGGTTGGCACCGTGATCGACCCCGAGCTTGAGGGCGAACTGCGCGTGACCGTCGTGGCAACCGGGCTCGCAGCAACCGCCAGCGAGGCCGAGCCCGCGCCCGGCCCGCGTCTGGTGGCTCGCAATGCCAGTGGCGAAGTCGACTACGATGCCCTGGAGCGTCCGGCCGTGGCGCGTCGGCGTGCCGCCGCCGGGGGTGCCGCTGCCGAGGGGGGCGATGATATGGAGTATCTTGACATCCCGGCATTCCTGCGACGCCAGGCGGATTGACCGGAAAACAGCCCTCCATTATGGGGGGAATCTGTTACACTTTGTCGATGTCCTGTTGCAGGGCACCACGGTGGGGCTGACTTGACAATGATCCGACAACGTACGCTTAAGAACAGTATTCGCGCCACCGGCGTTGGTCTGCACACGGGTGACAAGGTGTACCTCACCCTCAGGCCAGCGCCCGCGAATACCGGCATACGCTTTTGTCGGGTCGATCTCGACCCGGTGGTCGAGATCGCGGCACACCCCGAAAACGTGGGTGATACCGTGCTGTCGACCTGCCTGGTGCGCGATGGCGTGCGGGTAGCCACGGTGGAGCATCTGCTCTCCGCCATGGCCGGGCTTGGCATTGATAATGCCTATGTCGATCTGTCGGCGCCCGAGGTGCCCATTATGGACGGCAGTGCCGGGCCGTTTGTGTTTCTGATCCGCTCGGCGGGTACGCAGGAGCAGGACGCCGCCAAGCGTTTCGTGCGCATCAAGCGGCCGCTGCGCCTCGAGGATTCCGATGGCAAATGCGTGAGTTTCGAGCCCTATGACGGCTTCAAGGTCAGCTACACCCTCGATTTCGACCATCCGGTGTTCAAATCGGGCGCTCGCACCGCCGAGGTCGATTTCTCGTCGACCTCCTTCGTCAAGGAGGTCAGCCGTGCGCGCACGTTTGGCTTCATGCGGGATATCGAGCAGCTGCGACAGAACAATCTTGCGCTTGGTGGCAGCCTCGACAACGCCATCGTGGTTGATGACTATCGGGTACTCAACGAGGACGGCCTGCGCTACCAGGACGAATTTGCCAAGCACAAGATTCTTGACGCCATTGGTGATCTGTATCAGCTCAACCGCAGCGTGATTGGCGCCTTCCATGGCTACAAGTCGGGCCATGAAATGAACAACCGCCTGCTGCGTGCCCTGTTACAGGACGCCGATGCCTGGGAAGAAATCACCTTCAAGGACGAGCAGGACGTCCCGATCGCCTACGACCAGCCGATCCCCCTCACCTGATCATCTAACGCCGTTGGACACCGCCGCGTGTCTGCTCAACGCTCGTCGCTGCGCCGGGCCAGACGCTGCAATGCCGCTGCCAGGCGGGGATTGTCGCTGGCCCGGGCGGCTTCCTTGAGGACATCCGCTGCTGCCGGGCTGAGGCTCTGGCCCGCCGGCGCCGGCGACGGCGCGGCCGCCCTTGCCGGCGTGATCACCCGGGTTTGCAGCCGTGCCGGGCGGGCATCCAGCAGATCAGCGGCCGTGTCGAGCAGCATGCCCTGGTGACTGCGCACCACCGTGGCCCACACCGGGCTGTCCACGGCAATGACAAGGGCGGTGGTCGAAAGACTGGCTACCCGCCAATGGCCATGCAGGTTGTCGGGCAGCGCGACGCCTATCCGACGGGTGGCCTCGTCGAGCAGACGGGCGCGCCGGCGCAGGCTGGCCAGATCGCCATGCCGATGCTCCAGCACCGTCCGCAGCCGCGCAGGACCGCGGTGCCTTTGCTCGCTCATTTGCCACCCTGATTTTGCCGTCGTCTATGCGCTATAGTACCCCGTCATTCAACATCCAACGCCAATCGGACCTCCCATGCTGAGCGGAATCGCCAAAAAGGTCTTCGGCAGTCGCAACGACCGGCTGGTCAAGCGGTTGCAGCGCCGTGTCGCCCGAATCAACGAACTCGAACCGCGGATGGAGGCGCTCGACGACGCCGCGCTCTGTCAGTGCACGGCGCAATTCCGTGAGCGGGTGGCGGCCGGGGAGTCGCCTGACGAGCTGCTGCCCGAGGCGTTTGCCACGGTCCGCGAGGCGGCCCGGCGCACCCTGGGGCTGCGCCATTTCGATGTACAGCTCATCGGCGGCATCGTGCTGCATCAGGGGCGGATCGCCGAGATGAAGACCGGCGAGGGCAAGACGCTGGTGGCCACTCTGGCCGCCTATCTCAATGCGCTGTCCGGCAATGGTGTTCACATCGTCAC
>CAJXMI010000031.1 GCA_913056145.1 uncultured Spiribacter sp. | reverse complement strand
GGGCTGGTTCATCCCCGCCACAGCGGTTACTGGTGCCTTGCTGGCCGCCGGGGTTGCCGCCCGCCTCGATATCTACATTCCGGGGGGCGGGATTCGGACGTTTGCCGTCACACGAACCGCGGCGCGCTATTTCGAGCGCATCTTCAACCATGATGTCGTCTTACGGCTCCTGCGCGATCTGCGGGGGCACACATTCAAGCGCCTGGCCGGTCTGGCTCCGGCAGCTCTCGGGTCGCTGCGAAGCGGCGAGCTCCTCAACCGCCTCACCACCGACATTGATCGGCTCGACGGGCTTTACCTGCGCGGACTGGCGCCGCCGGTCGTGGCCGCGCTTGCCGTGCTCATCACCGTTGCGCTTCTGGCCCTCGGCTCGTCGCTGGTCGCCCTGACTGCCCTGGTTATCCTGAGCGTGGCCGGCCTGCTGGTGGGCATCGGAGCCTGGCATCACGGCCAGCCCCTGACCCGCCATCTGGCCGGCGCCAGCGCGGATTTGCGCGCAAGCCTGGTGGATCATCTGCGCGGCATGACCGAGCTCAGGGCATTTGCCAGCGTGGCCTATCACCGCCAGCGCCTCGACCGGCTGGATAGTGACGAGCGCGAGAGTGAAAGCCGTATTGCCCTGCGTATAGCCGCCGGCGAGGCTGTTTTGCACGGCGTGGTGCAACTCACTGCCGTTGGCGTATTGCTGGCCGCGCTGGGGCTTTTCCAGGCAGGCCATATCAGCGGCGCCATTGCCGTGATGATGCCGCTTGCCGTATTGGCCCTGCTCGAGCCGCTCGGCGTTCTTCCGGGCGCTGGCCTGCATCTGGCCCGCGCCCGTGCCTCCGCGCGGCGGCTTGCATCAGGCATCGCCGCGGACACGGCCGCCCCGGCAGACACCCCGCCAGACTCGGCAAACCCCGAGGCTCCGCAAGCCAAGGCCGCCCCCACGGTCATCATCGATCAGGTAACGCTGCGCCGTGGGGCCGGCGCCCGCGTGCTCGACCAGCTCGACCTGCGCATTGCCCCCGGTGAACACGTAGGCATCATCGGCGCCTCGGGCTGCGGCAAGTCCAGCCTGGCCGACCTGCTCGCCGGCTGGCTCATCCCCGATGCCGGGCGCATCACGACCCAGGGCGCGGCGCTTGCCTATCTCACCCAGCAAACCGACCTCTTCAGCGGCACCATTGCTGGCAACCTCCGCCTGGCCGACCGCGATGCCAGCGACGCCCGGCTGTGGGGGCTGCTCGATGAACTGTCGCTGGAGCGATTCGTGACGGGCTGTCCGCAGGGTCTTGATACCCCTATCGGCGAATCCGGCCTGGCTCTCTCGGGCGGACAGGCCCGCCGCCTTGCCCTGGGGCGGGTCATGCTGCGCAACGCCGGCCTGGTCGTTCTTGACGAGCCCCTGAGCGGGCTTGATGCGCGCACTGCCGACCATGTGGGCCGCGCGCTCGAGCACTGGCTGGATGGACGAACGGCGCTGATACTGGGGCATGAGCCCGCCGCCATGCCGCGTGTCGACCGGCTGCTGACCCTGCGCGCCGGGCGGCTGTCACTGGCCTGAGCAACCCGACGAGCTGTGCCAACTGGCGCGAATCGGCTAGCATTGCCCGACTATTCACTGCCAGTCGGAAAGGTTTGTCATGACCCATCGCATCGCGCTCATCCCCGGTGATGGCATCGGCCTCGAGGTAACTCCCGTGGGCGTTCGCTGCCTCGAAGCCCTTGCCCGGCGCCCCGGGCTTGATTTTGAGTTCACCGAGTTCCCGTATTCCTGCGAGTACTACGCACGGCACGGGGCGATGATGCCCGAGGACGGGATTGAACAGCTGCGCGGCCACGATGCCATTCTGCTGGGCGCGGTGGGTTATCCCGGCGTCCCCGATCATGTCTCGCTGTGGGGGCTGCTGCTGCCGATCCGGCGCGAGTTCCAGCAGTACGTCAACCTGCGCCCCGTGCGTCTGCTGCGCGGGCTCACCTCGGCGCTGCGCGACCGCGGCCCCGAGGACATCAACTACGTGGTGGTGCGCGAGAACAACGAGGGCGAGTACTCCGAGATCGGTGGCCGGCTCTACGACGGCCTGCCCGAGGCCATGGCCGTGCAGGCAACGGTCATTACCCGCAAGGGCAGCGAGCGCATCCTCGACTATGCATTCCGCCTGGCGCAGTCACGCGCGCGCAAGCAGCTGGCCTATGCCACCAAGTCCAACGGCATCAAACACAGCATGCCGTTCTGGGACGAGCAGGTCGAAGCGATGGCCCCGCAGTGGCCCGATGTAAAGGTCGATGGCTATCACGTTGACATACTGGCTGCCAATTTCGTCACCCACCCCGACTGGTTTGACGTGGTGGTGGGCACCAACCTCTTCGGTGACATCCTCTCCGATCTGGGCCCGGCGACGGCCGGCGGCATCGGCGTGGCGCCCTCGGCCAACATCAACCCCGACCCCGCCATCCCGTCGATGTTTGAGCCGGTGCATGGCTCGGCGCCCGACATTGCCGGCCAGGACGTCGCCAACCCCATTGCCATGATCTGGACCGTGGTGATGATGCTGGAGGATCTGGGCGAGCAGCAGGCCGCCGATGATCTGATGGGCGCGCTCGAGGCCGTCACCGGCGAGGGCCGGGTGCTCACCCGCGACCTGGGTGGCAGCGCCGGCACGCGCGAGTTTGCCGATCGCGTGCTGGCCGAGCTCAGCGGCTGACGCCGGCCTGCGCCAGACCGGCGTGATCATGGGCTAGACCCGCGGCCCGCCGCGGCGGTGCTTGATCCGCCGCAAGAGCTGCTTGCAGTCAACGCTGATCACGCCCTCCTTGCCAAAAAAATGCCGCGTCACAAAGGCATCCAGGTCGGCCTCGGTGTCGGTAAGGGTGTGGATATGCAGGCTCTGCATATCGCTCATGAGGTACAGACTGACCACCTCGGGCGCCGCACCCAGGCGCTGCCCGCACTCCTCGATGACATCCGGCCTGAGTCGCGCGTCGATGAACGCCGACACAGCCCGTCCCATCTTTGCCGGGTTGACAACGGCGGTGAATTTCTCGATCACCCCCTCATCAACCAGATGCTGAATGCGCTCGCGCGTTGAGGCGCGTGACAGCCCCACCCGGCGGCCGATCTCGGCAAAACTGGTACGGCTGTCCTCGATCAGCAGTTCGAGGATGACGCGATCTGTCGCATCCACCATGTGCGATCTCCTGTGGTTGCCCCAGCGCGGCGCATGCCGTCCGAAAGGGTGCCAACCCTACGTCTGCGCGGGGAATGGGTGAAAACCATGCAAAAAGCTGTCCAACCCGTCCCTATGGGCTACAAGCGATCGGCCCATTCACCCATTGCCAGCAGTTGTCAGTTTGGTGGGCAGTGCCGGGGCACCACACTGGTGCGCCTGCACCAGTTGGGCCCGGCGTTGCTTGCTGGCCCTGTAAAGCCCTGCTGCCGCGGCTTTGCCGGCGTTTTTGCCCGTTTGGTCAAACCTGGCACGACTGTTGCGATGCACCGGGTGCATTCGGAGCAAACCGCTCCAGTCAACCAGTGAGGTATGCACCATGAGCATCAAACGACGTGAATTCCTGAAGGCCGGGGCCGGCGTAGCGGCCGGATCAGCCATGCTGGGCGCCCCGATGGTGGCAAAGTCCCAGTCGTCCCAGAGCTTTACCTGGCGCATGACCAACGCCTACCCGCCCGAGGCGCCATTTTATGTGAGCGGGCCGGGCAGCCCCGAAGACTTCTGCCGCAAGGTCGAGGCCATGTCGGGTGGCCGCCTGCGCATCCAGCATTTTGCCGCCGGCGAGCTCATCCCGGCGCTTGAGGGCTACGAGGCCGTATCGGCCGGCACGGTCGAGATGAACGCCGCCAATGCCTACTTCTGGGCGGGCCAGATCCCGGCGGCGCAGTACTTCACCACGGTGCCCTTCGGCATGAACTTCCAGGGCATGAACGCCTGGCTCTACCATGGCGGTGGCCTGGAGTTGTGGCATGAGCTGTATGCCGACCGTGGCCTGGTCGCCTTCCCCATGGGCAACACGGGCGTGCAGATGACCGGCTGGTTCCGCGAGCCGATCACCTCGGTCGACGATTTCGACGGGCTGACCATGCGCATTCCGGGCCTGGCCGGCAAGGTCTATGCCGAGCTTGGCGTGAATGTCCGGCTCCTGCCCGGCGGCGAGATCTTCCCCGCACTCGAGCGCGGTGTGATTGATGCCGCGGAGTTTGTCGGGCCGTATCAGGATCGACGTCTGGGGCTGCATCAAGCCGCGCAGTACTACTACACCACCGGCTGGCATGAGCCCAGCAACGCCACCGAGCTGCTCATCAATGCCGATGCCTGGGCCGAACTGCCCGACGACCTCAAGGCCATCGTTCAGACGGCCGCCATGGCCTGCAACCTCGAAAGCCACACCTGGTCCGAGGCCAACAATGCCGATGCCCTGACGGATCTGGTCGAAAACGAAGGCGTCATCGCCGACACGCTGCCTGACTCCGTCGTGGCACGGCTGCGTGAGGTCACCATGGACGTCCTCGAGCAGGGTGCGGCGGCCGACCCCGAGACCCGCAAGGTCCATGACGCCTACTTTGCCTTCCTGGACAAGCACGCATCCTGGGCCGGTCTTAGCGAAGGCCCCGTGCAGCGCTTCCTGAGCGCCAGCTAAGCCGGGGGTATCAAGGGTGGACATGTCGGGCATCACACGCGTGATCGGAAACATACTGGATGCCAGCGGCTGGCTGGCGAAGGGCTGCGCGCTAGCGCTCGTGGTCCTGGTCACCGCCAACGTCCTGGCGCGCTATCTCTTCAGTGCCGGCAATGTCGGCCTGCAGGAGCTGGAATGGCATCTCATCTCTCCGATTGCGCTGCTCGGCATGTCCTATGCGCTCCACCACGGCGAGCATGTGCGGGTGGATGTGTTCTATGAACGCATGAGCCCGTCCCTGCAAGCCGTGGTGGACATTGCAACGGCATTGCTCACGCTGGCGATCAGCGTCTATCTGGCCTGGGTGGCCGTCCCTTATGTCTACTCGGCGTTTGCGATGGGGCAGGGCTCGCCCGACCCCGGAGGCCTGCCGCATCGTTTTCTGCTCAAGGCCTTTATCCCGATCGGCTTCGGGCTGCTTGCCCTGCAGGCAATCAATGCCCTGCTGGCCGCTGCCGCGCGACTGCGATCCGCGCGACAGGCACACACACACCCGGGGGAGACCGCGTCATGAGCCCGCAGGAGATTCTGGCCATCCTCATGCTGGTCGGCTTCATGGGCATGATCCTTGTCGGGATCCCGGTCGGGATCTCGCTCGCCGTCTCCGGCCTCGTATTCGGTTTCATGGGCTTCGGGCCGGCCCTGTTCGGCCTGCTGCCATCGCGTATCTACGGGGTGGTCACCAATTACACATTGCTCGCCATTCCGTTGTTCGTCTTCATGGGCGTCATGCTTGAGAAATCGCGCATAGCCGATGCGCTGCTCGAGACACTGGGCCACGCCATGGGCGGTCTGCGCGGGGGCATGGGCATCGCCATCGTGCTGGTGGGCGTCTTGATGGGCGCGGCAACCGGCATCGTGGGTGCCACGGTTGTCACGGTGGGCCTGCTTACCCTGCCGGTGCTGATGCGCCGGGGCTACAACCGCGGCGTCGCCTGCGGCACGATCTGCGCATCGGGCACCCTCGGGCAGATCCTGCCGCCCAGCCTGGTGCTCATCCTGCTCTCGGACATCCTGGGTGAGTCGGTGGGCAGTCTGTTTGCGGCCGCGCTGTTCCCGGGCCTCATGCTCGCGGCGGTCTACGTGATCTACCTGCTGGTGCTGGGCTGGATCAAGCCACAGACCGTGCCCCCGATTCCGCGCGAGGAGCGCGACGGCGTCTCCGGGGGCGAGCTTGTCCTGCGCATCGCCAAGAGCGTGGCCCCCACCCTGCTGCTCGTCTTTGCGGTCCTCGGCTCAATCATCGGCGGCGTGGCAGCGCCCACCGAGGCAGCATCCATGGGGGCGGCCGGCAGCCTGATCATTGCACTGCTCAGCCGGCGACTGGATCGCTCGGTGCTTGCGGCCACCCTCAAGGGGACCGTGAGCATCTCGGCCATGGTCTTTTTCATTCTGATCTGCGCGCAGCCCTTTGCGCTCGCCTTCCGCGGACTGGGCGGCGAACACCTGGTTGAGGCGTTGTTCACCCTGATCCCGGGCGGCCTCACAGCCGAGTTGCTGTTCATGATGCTGCTGCTCTTCATTCTGGGGTTTTTCCTGGAGTGGATCGAGATCTCCTATATTGCACTGCCGATGTTTTTGCCTATTTTCCAGGCGGCCGGTGTCGATATGGTCTGGCTGGGTATACTGGTGGCCATGAACCTGCAGGCATCATTCCTGACCCCACCGTTTGGCTGGGCGCTGTTCTTTTTGAAAGGCGTGGCTCCGCCCGGAGTGACGACGCGCGATATCTACCTGGGGGTGCTGCCCTTCATCGGCCTGCAGCTCATCGCGCTGGGTCTGCTGTTTGTGTTTCCGCAAATGGCCACCTGGCTACCCGCGGCAATCGGCTGGTAGCCCATGGAGTTTCTCGCGCACTACGACCCGCTCTGGCTGGCCGGACTGGCCGCTGCACTGATTGTGACCGGCATGGTCGCGGGCCTGATGGCCGGTCTGCTCGGGGTTGGCGGCGGGATCGTGATCGTGCCGGTGCTCTATCACCTGTTTTCGCTGCTCGACATCGACCCGGCCGTGCGCATGCATCTGGCCGTCGGGACCTCGCTTGCCACGATCATCCCCACCTCGATCGTCTCGGCACGCTCGCACTACCGCAAAGGCGGCCTGGACCCCGAGCTTCTGCGCTCGATCGGGCCACCGGTGCTGGCCGGCGCGCTATTTGGCGGCGTACTTGGCAGCCTGCTGGAGGGCGTTCTGCTAAGTGCCATCTTTGCCAGCGTGGCCATGCTGGTGGCAGCCAACATGGCCCTGCGCCCCGAGGGCAGCGCCATTGCCGACAAACTGCCCGGCCGGCCCGGACGCGCGGTTATCGGGACGGCCATTGGTGCAACCTCGGCGATTATGGGGATTGGTGGGGGCACGCTGGGCGTGCCTGTTCTCTCGGCATTCAACACGCCCATTCGCCGTGCGGTCGGGACGGCATCGGCACTGGGCCTGATCATCGGCGTCCCGGGCGCCATCGGCTTTTTGCTCGCCGGCCTCGACATGCCCGATCGCCCGCCAGGCAGCATCGGCTACATCAACCTGGTGGGCTTTGCGCTGATTGTGCCCCTGACCATGAAAATGGCCCCTGCGGGCGCCGCCATTGCCCATCGCATCAACCCCAACCGCCTGCGACTGGCCTTTGCCATCTTCCTGGCACTGACGGCCGCGCGCATGTTCATCGACCTGCTGAGCCAAATCACATGATCAACACCACACTGGGCAGCGGGGGCATGATCACGGCTCCCCATCACATGGCGGCCGAGGCCGGCCGCGACGTACTCTGCGAGGGCGGGACCGCGGTTGAGGCCATGGTCACGGCGGCGGCCGTCATCGCCGTTGTCTATCCACACATGAATGCGATTGGCGGCGATGGCTTCTGGCTGGTGGGCGCACCGGGCGAGGCCCCCGTGGGCATCGATGCCTGTGGACCTGCGGCCGGGTTGGCCACCCCGGGCTGGTACCGCGAACGCGGTCATGCCGCCATTCCGGCCCGCGGGCCCGCGGCGGCGCTAACCGTGCCCGGCACCATTGCCGGCTGGCAGGCGGCGCTCGCCCAGCCCGGCGCAAGCAGTGGCCGACTGCCGCTCGCCCGGCTCCTGGCGCCAGCTGTCGCGCTGGCCCGAGCCGGTGTGCCTGTCACCGCCGGGCAGGCCGAGCTCACGCATGCCAAGCTCGATCAACTGATCGATGTCCCCGGCTTTGCAGACACCTTCCTGAGCGCTGATGGCAGCGTTCCGGGATACGGCGCCCGCATCGTCCAGCAGCAGCTTGCCGATACCCTCGAGCAGCTTGGGCGCGCGGGGCTCGACGACTTCTACCGCGGGGATCTGGCGCAAAGCATGGCGACGCACCTGGAGGCCCTCGGAAGCCCGCTGCGCCGCAATGACCTGGAGGCTTTTGAGGCGCTTTGCGTCGAGCCACTCAGCCTTGGAACCGGCAACACCCGGTTATACAACATGCCCCCGCCAACGCAGGGCCTGGCCTCGCTCATGATCCTGGGGGTCTTCGATCGCCTGGGGATAACCGCGGGAGAAGGCTTTGCGCATGTGCATGGACTGGTCGAGGCCACCAAACAGGCCTTCCGGGTGCGCGATAGCCATGTCACCGATCCAGACTACATGCCCACTCCGGCCGCCCGCTTTCTGGATGCCGACCGCCTGGCGGCGGCCGCCCACGACATCGACCCTGCCCATGCCGCGCCCTGGCCGCATCCGGCCGCGCCGGGCGATACGATCTGGATGGGCGCAATCGATGCCGAGGGGCGCAGCGTGAGCTTCATTCAGTCGATTTACTGGGAATACGGCTCGGGCGTGGTGCTGCCCGACACCGGCGTACTCATGCAAAACCGCGGCATGAGCTTTGGCCTGGAGCCGGATCACCCGCAGGCACTTGCCCCCGGGCGACGGCCCTTTCACACCCTGAACCCGGCCATGGCGCGCTTCGACGATGGCCGGCAGATGGTCTATGGCACCATGGGTGGTGAGGGCCAGCCACAGACCCAGGCTGCCCTTTTCACCCGCTATGCCCGCTTTGGCATGCCCCTGCAGGCCGCCATCACCGCACCCCGCTGGCTGCTCGGCCGTACCTGGGGCGACTCGAGCACCAGCCTCAAACTGGAATCGCGGCTCCCTGAGGCATTGATAGAAGAGCTTCGCGCCGCCGGCCATGCGATTGAAATGGCCGGCGAATTCGACAGCATGATGGGCCACGCCGGCGCCATTGTGCGCCACCCCGACGGGCTGCTCGAGGGCGCCGCCGACCCGCGCAGTGACGGCCGGGTGGCTACGGCCTGAGCTCCTGCAGTGCTCAGCGCTGGCAGCCGGGGCAGTAGACCGTGGCGCGCTGGCCCAAGCGGGTCTCCTTGAGGGCACGGCCACAGTGCCGGCAGGGCTCGCCACCCCGGCCGTAGACATTCAGGGTCTGCTGGAAATACCCCGGGGAGCCGTTGGTGCCCGTGAAATCGCGCAGCGTAGTACCGCCCATTTCAATGGCATTGCCCAGCACGGTCTGAATGCAGGCAACCAGCCGTTCAAGCCGCGCACGGGCAATGCGCCCGGCGGCGCGGTTGGGGTGGATGCCTGCCATGAAGAGCGCCTCGCTGGCGTAGATGTTGCCAACCCCCACTACGACGTGGCTGTCCATGATGAAGGGCTTAATCGCCACCCGCCGGCCACGGGCGAGCTGATACAGGTAGCCGCCGGCGAAGTCGGCAGAAAGCGGTTCGGGCCCCAGACTGGCGAGAAGCGGATGGGCTTCTGGCGGCTGTGTGGTGACATGCAGGCTGCCAAAGCGGCGCGGGTCGTTAAAGCGCAGCACCTTGCCGTTATCCAGCTCAAAATCGACGTGATCATGCAGGCGCACGGCACGGCCGTGCTCGACCACCCGCACACTGCCCGACATGCCCAGATGCAAAATGGCGGTCACACCGCCCTCGAGCCGGAAGAGCAGATACTTGCCGCGCCGGTCGATCGTGTCGACGCGGCGGCCGGCCACAAGGGCCGGGGCGCTGTCCGGTACCGGCCAGCGCAGCCGCGGCTCCCGCACCTTGAGCCGAACCAGCCGATGCCCCGTGCAGTGCGGCGCCAGCCCGCGGCGCGTGGTCTCGACTTCGGGCAGCTCGGGCATGGAGAGGATTTCCGTGAGGGGCTGACAAAAAAGCCCGCTCGAAGGCGGGCTCTGACACGGTCCTTGCGGTACAGGCCCGTTACTTGATCTTGGATTCCTTGTAGATCACGTGCTTGCGCACCACCGGATCGTACTTGCGGAACTCCAGCTTGTGGGGGGTGTTCCGGCGGTTTTTATCGGTCGTGTAGAAATGACCGGTACCGGCGGATGAAACGAGTTTGATCTTGTCGCGCATGACTGACCTCAGACCTTTTCGCCGCGGCTGCGCAGGTCGGTTATGACCTGCTCAATGCCGACCTTGTCAATAATCCGCATGCCCTTGCTCGAGACACGCAGGCGCACCCACCGGCTCTCGCTATCCAGCCAGAAACGATGATAGCGGATGTTGGGCAGGAACCGCCGCCGTGTCTTGTTGTTGGCGTGCGATACGTTGTTACCGGTCATCGGCCGCTTGCCGGTGACCTGACAGACCTTGGCCATCAGGGCCTCCCGAAAGATTTGGTATCCGAACCAGCGAGCGCACCCGCCTCAGAAAGATCGGGTGTTATACCAGCCTACCCGGTGATCTGCAAGTCGACCTGGGGAAAGTTGGCCAGCCGCCGGGCCCGGGAATTATCAGCGTCCGTGCTGCCATCCCTGACACCCCGGCGACTGGCCTGGATCTAGTGTCGGCTCTGTCTATTGCACTTGCCATCCCCCATATGAGGGAGGCGGGTACGCCATTGCGCTTTCCTTGTCGCTCCCCGGCAAACCCCTTACTCTTCGCGGTAGTCCAATCAATGAGACGGAATGCCCATGACTGACGTGGATCTGGCCAGCGCCCGCGAGAACATGGTGGAGCAACAGCTCCGCACCTGGGAGGTACTGAACGAGCGCGTACTCGAGGTGCTCGAACAGCTCCCGCGCGAGCAGTTCACGCCACAGCGCCACCGCAACCTTGCCTATGGCGACCTGCAGATACCGCTGGGCCACGGCGAGGTCATGCTCGAGCCCAAGGTGGAGGGCCGGCTGTTACAGGCGCTTGACCCGCAGCCCGGCGACCGCGCGCTCGAAATCGGCACGGGGTCGGGCTTTCTAAGCGCCTGCCTGGCGCGGCTGTGCATGCACGTCACCAGTGTCGACATCCACGCCGACTTTACCGAGACGGCGCGTCAGCACCTGGACAGTCAGGGCGTGCGCAACGTCCACCTCGAGACTGGCGATGCCGCGCTTGGCTGGGATGATGGCCGGCGCTACAACGTGATTGCCGTCACCGGGTCGCTGCCCGAGCTGCATGAAGGGTTTCATCACAGCCTGACCATTGGTGGACGGCTGTTTGTCATCCACGGTCAGCCGCCCATCATGGAGGCCCTGCTCATCACCCGGGTCGAGGAAGATCAATGGGCCGTTGAGAGCCTGTTTGATACCAGTGCACCGCCGTTGGTGGGCGCGCCCTTCACCCGGCAGTTTGCGCTCTGAGCGCAACGTTTTTTAGCGCAACCAACCCACAGGACACTGTTATGCGCATCGCTCACGCCGCCCCGCTGCTCGCTCCCGCCTTTCTGGGACTGGGCCTTGCCCTGGCCCCCGTCAGCCAGAGTGCGGCCGAATCGCTGTTCGATATCTACGAGCAGGCCCGTCAGAGTGACCCGCAATTCCAGCAGGCCATTGCTGACCGGCGGGCCCGCGAGGAGGCGCTACCGCAGGCTCGAGGCCAGCTGCGGCCCGATGTCTCGTTGACCGGTGGCTACAACGTCACCGACACCGAGAGTGACGTCAACACGCCGGCCGGCAGCAACGATCAGTACCGGCAGCTCAGCTACGGGGTTGAGCTGAGGCAATCGCTCTATCGCTACGCCCGGGCCCAGGGCGTTGACCGCGCCACTGCCCAGGTCGAGCAGGCAAAGGCCGAGTTTGCCGCCGCCGAGCAGACGCTGATCGTGCGAGTCGCCGAGCGCTATTTTGCGGTGCTGGACGGCCGCGAGTCCGTGGATGCCGCACGAGCCAACCTGGAGGCCATCCAGCGCCAGCTTGAGCAGGCCGAACAACGCTTTGAAGTGGGTGTGGTGGCCCGCACCGACGTCGAAGAGGCGCGTGCCCAGGCCGATCTGGCCCGCGCCGAGCTGCTGCAGGCCGAGGATGACCTGGCCAGCCAGCGTGAGCGGCTGCGTGAGCTCACCGACCGCAACCCCGGTGCCCTCCAGGCAGTCCGCGAGGGCGTCACGCTCGACCGGCCCTCACCCGACAACCCCGATGCCTGGCGCGAGCAGGCCCAGGCCGACAACTGGCAGCTGACCGCCGCCCGCTTTGGGGCCGAGGCCGCGATGGAAGGCGTCGAAGTCGCACGCGGTGAAGGTCGCTCCCCGCGGGTGGATCTGGTTGCCGGCTACAGTGGGAGCGACTTTTATGGACGCTCGGGGCGGGATTCGGATTCCGATCAGCTGCAGGCGGGCGTCGAGGTCACGCTGCCGCTCTATCAGGGCGGCGGCATCAACTCGAGCATCCGCGAGGCGCAGTTCCGCTACACCGAGGCCCGCGAGGCGCTTGAAGAAACCCGCCGCAGCGTCAGCCGCGATGCCGCCGATGCCTACCGCGGCACGCTGACCGCGCTCGAGCGGGTGCGCGCCCTGGACCAGGCCCGCACCTCGACACGCGCCGCGCTGGATGCCACCGAGGCCGGGTTTGAAGTGGGCACCCGCACCATTGTTGATGTGCTGAATGCCCAGCGCGAGGTATTCAATGCCGAGCGCGATTTCCAGCAGGCCCGGCACGCCTATCTGGTCAACACGCTGCGCCTGCGCCAGGCCGCCGGCGCGCTGTCGGCCGAGGATCTGCGCGAGGTCAATGCGCTGCTCGACAACGGCTGAGCATCACCGGCGGCTCGATGGCGTGCCCCCGGGGCCTGGCATCTAGTCGGGACGGCCCCGGATGCGCTCGATCAGGGCACTGGTCGACTGGCCATCAACAAACTCAAGCACCCGCACCTCACCACCGGCGGCGACTACCGCGTCATGGCCGGCAATGGCTTCGGGTTGATAATCGCCCCCCTTGACCAGCACGTCGGGGCAGACGGCCTCGATCAGGGCCGCCGGCGTGTCGTCGGCAAACGCCACCACCCAGTCCACCGCCGCCAGAGCCGACAGCACCGCCAGGCGCTGTGCCAGCGGCACGACCGGGCGGGTATCGCCCTTTAGCCGCGCCACCGAGGCGTCATCATTGACGGCCACCACCAGCCGGTCGCCCAGCGCCCGGGCCGACTCCAGATACTGGACATGACCGGCATGCAGGATATCGAAGCAGCCGTTGGTCATCACGATACGCTCGCCGCGCGCCCGGGCCGGGGCCAGCGCCGCCAGCAACGCCGCCCGATCCACAATGCGGTGATTGCCGGGTGAATGACCGGCGGCGGCCTCGAGCTCGGCCACCGTAACCGAGGCCGTACCCACCTTGGCCACCACCAGCGAGGCGGCCAGATTGGCCAGTGCCGTTGCCTCGGCCATGCCGGCACCGGTGGCCAGCACCGCCCCCAGAAGGGCAATGACCGTATCGCCCGCACCGGTCACGTCGTAGACCTCGCGGGCATGGGCGGGCAGGTTCAGCGCCTCACCGGGCTCGGGCACCAGAGTCATGCCCTCATCGCCGCGGGTGACCAGCAGGGCCGTCAGGTCCAGATCCGTGGCCAGCCGCCGGGCGGCCGCCTCGATCGCGTTATCACCGGCCATGGCGTGTCCGGCCACCTGCCGGAACTCGGGCAGGTTGGGGGTCAACAGGGTGGCACCGCGGTAGCGCTGCCAGTCGGTGCCCTTGGGGTCGACCAGCACCGGCACGCCGCGCTGCCGCGCCCGCGCAATCAAATCCTCGACCTCGCTCAGCGTGCCCTTGGCATAGTCCGAGACGATCACCGCATCCACCTGCGCGAGCGCCTCGCTGAACCGCTCGGCCAGGCCCGCCGTCTCGGCCGGGGTGAAGGGCCGCTCAAAGTCCAGCCGGATCAGCTGCTGGCGCTGACTCAGGACGCGCAGCTTGCAGATCGTGGGGTGGGTGTCGACGCGCTGCAGCGCTGGCGTCACACCGCCTTCGCGCAGCTGGGCCTCGAGCAGGCTGGCATGATCGTCATTGCCCACCAGCCCCACGAGCGTGACATCCACGCCCAGCGCCCCCAGGTTCATGGCCACGTTGGCCGCACCGCCCGGGCGGCGTGTCTCGTCCTCGACACGCA
This sequence comes from uncultured Spiribacter sp., assembly GCA_913056145.1. Classification (GTDB taxonomy): domain Bacteria; phylum Pseudomonadota; class Gammaproteobacteria; order Nitrococcales; family Nitrococcaceae; genus Spiribacter. The sequence goes on along the minus strand of CAJXMI010000031.1, from coordinate 3,105 downwards.
GCACCGGTACCGGCGCCTCGGGCGAGATCCGCCCGGTGGGCCCTTGCCAGTAGCGGTCAAGCATGACATCGCCGACCACGAGAACGCGGGCGGCACCAAGGTCGGGAACAGTCAGCTGCATCAGTGCCCTCAAGGCGGTGCTTTTTATGGAATACTGCAGGGATTCTAGCAGCGACCGCCAGCGGTGACGTGCCAGCGCCTTCTTCGACTCCCGACAACGTGCATGGGCAGGCCCCGTCAGCCATGACTGATCGCCCTGCCATCCTGGTCATCGGCCCGGCCTGGGTGGGCGACATGGTCATGGCGCAGAGCCTGTTCCGGGCGCTCAAGGCGCGACACCCCGAGTGCGTCATCGACGTGCTGGCCCCGCCCTGGAGCCTGGCCCTGCTCGAGCGCATGCCCGAGGTGCGCACCCCGATCGCACTGGATGTAGCCCATGGCGAGGCGGGGCTTGGCAAGCGCTGGCGGATGGGGCGTGCACTGCGCACCGCCGATTATACCCGCGCCATTGTTCTGCCCCGCTCGGCCAAGGCGGCCCTGCCCGCATGGCTGGCCGGCATCCCAAAGCGTACCGGGTATCTGGGCGAGTATCGCTATGGCCTGCTCAACGACATCCGCCCACTGGATCGCAACCGCCTGTATCGCACCGTGGATCGGTTTGTGGCGCTGGCCGATGATGTTCAGCCGGCAGGTGTGGATGCGCCGCCACCCACTGTCCTCGCACCACAATTGGAGAGCTCGCCCGCCCAGCAGGCCGCTGCCCGCCAGGCCCTGGGGCTGGCATCCGCTACGGGTGATGACCCGGACACCCCGGCGCTGGCACTTTGCCCCGGCGCCGAATACGGCCCCGCCAAGCGCTGGCCGCCGGAGTACTTCGCCGCTGTGGCCCGGCATTACCTTGAGCGCGATTGGCGCGTGTGGCTGTTTGGATCGGACAAGGACCGCCCCATCACCCGGGCCATTGCCGAGCAGGCCCCCGGCGTCATCGAGCTGGCCGGCCGCACGACCCTTGCCCAAGCCATCGACCTGCTGGCCGCAAGCCAGGTCGCCATCACCAACGACTCGGGGCTGATGCATGTGGCCACGGCCACCGGCACGCCGGTTGTCGCGCTGTACGGCTCGTCAGATCCTCAATATACTCCGCCACTTGGCGACCAGACGCGTATCGTCTACCGGGGGCTCGAATGCAGCCCGTGCTTTGCGCGCGAATGCCCGCTGGGACATCTGGACTGCCTGCGCGGGATCGTGCCGGCCCAGGTTATCGACGCCGCTGATGCATTGATCGCCGACGTATTGATCGCCGATACCGCCACCCAAGCCAATCAGGAACCGCGCTGATGCCAACACGCAACCACTACCGCAAAACCTGGCTGGTCACCGGTGGCGCCGGCTTTATCGGCTCGCACCTGTGCGACCGCCTGATCGACGCCGGTCACGCCGTACTGTGCGTGGATAACTACCTGACCGGCAGCCGAGACAATATCGCGCACCTGCTGGATCACCCCCATTTCGAGGTGATGCGCCACGACGTGACCTTCCCGCTGTTTGTCGAAGTGGACGGCATCTACAACCTGGCCTGCCCGGCCTCGCCCATCCACTACCAGCGCGACCCGGTGCAGACCACCAAGACCAGCGTGCACGGCGCAATCAACATGCTGGGACTGGCCAAGCGGCTGAATGTACCGATCCTCCAGGCATCCACCAGCGAGGTATATGGCGATCCGGAAGTTCATCCTCAGACCGAGGAGTACTGGGGACACGTCAACCCGATCGGCACCCGGGCCTGTTATGACGAGGGCAAACGCTGCGCCGAGACATTGTTCTTTGATTACCACCGAGAGCACGGCCTCGAGATCAAGGTGGCACGCATATTCAATACCTATGGCCCGCGCATGCACCCGAATGACGGCCGCGTTGTATCCAACTTCATCGTGCAGGCATTGAAGGGCGAACACATCACGCTATATGGCGACGGAGGACAGACCCGCTCATTCTGCTATGTGGATGATCTCGTAGAAGGACTCATGCAGTTCATGGACACCCATAGTGACATCACGGGCCCGATCAACCTTGGCAATCCCGGCGAATTCACCATGCGCGAACTGGCTCAGCAGGTGATCGTGGCGACAGGCGCCGCGGTCGAAATGATCCACCACCCCCTGCCATCCGATGACCCGCGGCAAAGGCAGCCCGATATCTCGATCGCCAGAGAAACGCTCAGTTGGGCGCCGAGCATGGCGCTCTCCGAGGGACTCAAGCCGACGGTTGCCTACTTCCGCGACCTGATTGAGCGGGGGCTTGCCTGATTTGGGTATCGATACGGGACAGGCACGCTCGGAGCCCGGTTCGGGACAGCCACTCTCCCTCTCCGTTGCCATTATCACCAAGAATGAGGCGGATAACCTGCCGAGGCTCTTCGATAGCCTGGAAAACCTCAACCCGCGCGAAATCATCGTGGTCGACTCGGGCTCTACCGACGACACCGTGCGGAGCGCTCGCCATCGCGGTGCGCGGCTGATCGAGACAGACTGGCCGGGCCATGTCGAGCAGAAGAATCGCGCGCTCGATGCGTGTACTCAGCCCTGGATCCTGTCACTAGACGCCGATGAACCGATTAGTGACGAATTGGCTGCTAACTTGCGGGATCTTCTTGGAAATGGCGAACCGGAAAAGAATGGCTACGAGATCAGCCGACTGACCTGGTATCTCGGTGACTGGCTCCGGCATATCTGGTATCCGGAATGGCGGCTGAGATTGGTGCGCAACGGCACAGCCCGCTGGGCCGGCTACAACCCGCACGATCGACTCGAAATCAATGGAACCGTTGGTCGGATCGAAGGGGACATCCATCATTACTCTTACGCCAACATTGAGGACCACTTCCGGCGCAGTATCGACTACGCCCGCATTGGCGCTGAGACCCTCGCGGCTCGGGGCAAACGCTTCCGCTGGCACAAGATCGTGCTTGCCCCCCTCGTAAGGCTGATCCGACTGATGGTGTTCCGTCAGGGATGGCGGGACGGATGGCGGGGCTGGATTATCGCCTGGTCCTCAATGTTCTCCGGTTTCCTGAAGTATGCGTTCCTCTACGAGATCGAGCGGCGG
>CAJXMI010000030.1 GCA_913056145.1 uncultured Spiribacter sp. | reverse complement strand
CCCGCCCCAGGAAACCCCGATCACCCCCACGCTGCCGTCACACCAGGCCTGGCGCGCCAGCCACTCGATGACGGCTACACCGTCATCCAGCTCCTGCTGGCAGTACTCATCGGTCAGGACTCCCTCCGACTCGCCACTGCCGCGCAAGTCCACGCGCACACCAATATAACCGTGCTCGGCGTACCAGCGGTGCAATGTCTCATCGCGTGCCCGCGTGAAGTCGCGCTTGCGGTACGGGATGTATTCGAGAATGGCAGGCACCGGTCGCGAAGCGGCATCCCGCGGCCGCCAGATCCGTGCCGAGAGGGTGATGCCGTCCGGCATCGGAATGCGAACATCCTCCTCTACCGTGATTGCCATCAATCCTCCTTCACGCCCTCCTGCTGGAGTATGAGATGTGCGGGCGGCGCCCCGCCCTGCTTGTCTTCGCCAAAATACAGCGTCATGTGCGGGAACGGTATCTCGATACCTGCCTCATCAAAAACCTCCTTGACAAAGCGGTTGTAGGCGCGCCCGACCGCCCACTGCATGCCGGCCGTGGTGCGGATGCGCACGCGCACATTCACCGAGCTGTCGGCCAGCGCAGTCACGCCGTCAACCTCGAGCGGCCCCGTGACCTCGCCCCCCATCCTGGCATCGCCCTGCAGACGTTCGTAGGCCTTGTGCAGGTGCTCGATCACGTCCCCGATATTCTCGCGATAGGCAACCCCGTATTCACCCAGGTGATAGCCAAAGTCACGGGTGTAGTTGGAGACCGTGTCAACCGACGAGAACGGCACCACATGAAGTGTCCCGGTGAGATCGCGCAGACCGAGCGAGCGAATGCTCAGCCGCTCGACCGTGCCGCTGATTCCGGCCGCGGTAATGAAATCATCCTGATGAATGGCATCCTCAAGCTGAATGAACACACCGGTGATGATGTCCTGCACCAGCTTCTGCGCGCCGAACCCGATCGCAAGCCCAATGACACCGGCACCGGCGATGAGCGGCCCGATATCGATCCCGATCTCGGAGAGCACCACCATGCTGGCAATAGTGATAATCGCAATGGCAAGGGCGTTGCGAAAAAGCGTGAGCAGGGTCTTTTCGCGCGCGCCCGGCTCACCGTGTCCCGTGTCGGGGTTGAGCCGATCCTCGATCCAGCTAACCGCAGCGAGCCATGCCGTCAGGGCAATCAGCAAAATCCCGAGCACCCCGGCGACAGCCCCGATCACCGCCTGACCCGCCGCGCTGGCAAGCCATGCCGGCAGATCGGCAAGATGCCAGATCTCGAGCAGCAGCCCGATGACCACCGCGGCGATCAGCCCATGGGCAATTGCCAATAACCGCGGCAACCAGACGGACAGACGTTGCTCGAGCATGGGCGAGCGGGCGGACAGCCGGGGCGGCACAACAGCGCGATGGCGCAGGAGCACGCTCAGCCAGTGTCCGAGAAAACCCCCGATCAGGACGACGATGACGCTCCACAGACTGGCAAGCGCCGTCCACTGCAACACGCCGGGCGCTCCAGCAAGGCCGATGCCGGCAAGCGCCAAGGCATATCCGCCGGCAAGCCAGTGCCAGACCGGTGCAACCAGGGCAAGGGCAGTACGCGAGATGCCGGCCCTGCGCTGCGCAAGCCCTTTCAGCCAGGCCGCCACCGGCACGCGTAGATCACTCAGGATGCCCCGCGTTGCAACCAGCACACTCAGCACCACCAGGCCGCTCACGAGCGGCGCGAGCCCCGCCAGTATGAGCCCGGCCAGCGGCGCGACAAACAACAGCCCGTAGGCGCCAATGCGCACCAGACGGTCAAGGCGTTGCTCCCAGCCGTGTGCGCTTGCCTCATCCACCGGCAGCAGGCGTGCATCGGCGGGGCTGGGGGCAAGAAAGACATGCAGGGCAAGATGCCCCAGGCCCGCCACTGCAAAGGCAGCGAGATAACCACTCGCGACATCGCCGCCCCTGCCGGCCTCGATAAACAGCACCAGGCTTGCCAGGTACCCCGCCGCAAGGGCAATCGCCAGCGCAAGCCCACCCAGGAGCAACACCAGCACCAGGGCAAACAGGCCGCGCAACGGGGCGAGCCGCCCGTGCAATGCCGGCAGATGACGGAGCGCCTGGACGGCGAGCTTGTCGGTGACGCGACGCGTCACCCGGTGCACCGCAAGCGTGACGATAATCAGGCCAATCAGCGGCGCGGCTACCTGCACTACGCTGAGCGGGTCAATGTCTGCAAGTGCTGCCCCGAGGCCGCGCGCATCGTTGCTGAGCGTTGTTGCCCAATCCAGTAGCTGCATCCGCAGCGAGTCGGCCAATTCAGGCGCCGCCACCCCTGATTCGTCCAGCATTACGTGCCGTCCCCTTCGTTGCTTGGCGCCGAGGATACCACTCCCCTGGCTGGCCTCCTGATAATTTCTGTTGCATCGCACCAAATGCCTTGCTATATTGCACTGCAACAAGGCTGTAATGCCTTGGTACCATTGACTATCGGAAAGAGGATACAGTGATGAGTAACGAGACTTTTGACCAGTACAACGCGCAGGCCGAGAAGCTTTTCATGGGCCCCACCCGTGACTACGCCAAGCTCGCCATGGACTATGCCGAGAAGCTGATCGAGGCGCAGATGGAGGCAGCCCGTACCTACAGCGAGATCGGTATGAGCCAGGCCCGTGCCGCCCTCGAGATCAAGGACACGCAGGCCCTTCAGCAGTACGCCGAAGAGCAGCAGAAGGTGGCCAAGGATCTGACCGAGCGCGTGAAGGGCGACGCCGAGAAGGTGGTTGCGATGAACCAGGACTTCGTCAACGAGGCCCGCAAGCTCGTCGAGAGCAATGTCAAAACTGCCTCCGAGACCGCAGCTGCGGCGCAGAAGGGCAAGTAAGCGCGGCTTCGCCTGCGGACCCATCTCCGCTCCCGAAAGGCCGCCGGTCTATGATCGGTGGCCTTTTTACGTTACAAGGGTTGACAAACGTCAAAGTGGAATCAGATCCGCGAGGAGGGAGATAATGCCGGCCACCACCACTGCCACGGCCACGATGGCCACCCTGCCCGTGCGCTCCGTCGAGGCATTGCGCCCGTTGCACTGGCTACGCGCCGGCCTGGCCGACATGCGCGCCATGCCGGTGGCCTCGCTTGCCTACGGCATTTTGTTCGCCCTGATGGGCTTTACCCTCACCCGGCTTGGCGCACAGCAACCGCATCTCGTGTCAGCCTCTGTTTCGGGTTTTTTCCTGATCGGGCCATTCCTCGGGATCGGCCTCTATCGCCTCAGTCAGGCCCGTGAGGCGGGTGAGCCCATCAACATGCTCGACTCGCTCACGGCCTGGCGGCGTAATAGCTGGTCCATTGGCCTGTTCGGCGTCATGCTGGCCTTTGTCCTGCTCTCCTGGGAGCGCATTTCGGCAATTTTGTTTGCGCTCTTCCACGGCACCGGCGTGCCGGTGAGCGACGGGGGCTGGGCCGAACGCCTCGTGGCCGTTGCCGATCCGGGATTTCTGCTGATCTATGGGTTGCTCGGCGGCGGGCTTGCCCTCGCCGTCTTTGCCATTAGCGTTGTTGCGCTGCCGCTGCTGCTGGCCGGCCCTCATGATCCGGTGACTGCGGCCGTCACCAGCCTCCATGCAGTCCGCCGCAATGGTGCCGCAATGGCCGTCTGGGCGGTCTTGATCGTGACCCTGATCGGACTGGGCATGGCCATGGCCTTTGTCGGACTGATCGTGACCATGCCGCTGGTGGCCCACGCCACCTGGCATGCGTTTCGTGATTTAATCGAAACCGACTGAAACAACGGCGCGGGGCGGGTTATCATGCGTCAATGAAACCCCGTCCCGTCCAACTCATTCTCGCTCTCCTCCTTTGCGGGCCCGCCCTCCTGGTTGTCCCGGCGTCTGTAGCCCTCGCTCAACCCGAAGCCGCCGTGGTGGTCACCCCGGCCGAGACGGCGCGCGAGCGCATTATCATTCGTGCCGTGGGGCAGTCGCGCGCGCTGCGCTCGACAACGCTGGAGCCCGATGCAAGCGGTCGGGTGCGCGAGGTGCTCATCGAGCCGGATACGCTGGTCTCCGAGGGTACGCCCCTGTTGCGCCTGGACGATCGCGCCGAGCGCATCGCGCTTGGTCTTGCCGAGATACGCCTCGCGGACGCCCGCCGTCTGCTCGAGCGCTACACCCGGGCGGATGGCACCGGCGCCTTTGCCCCCACCACGGTGGATGAGGCGCGCCGCGACGTGGAGCTTGCCGAGCTGGAACTTGCCCAGGCACAGGTCGCCCTGGCCGATCGGACACTGCGCGCCCCGTTTGCCGGCTACACGGGGCTCACCGACGTCGAGGCCGGTGCACGCGTTACCGAGGATACGGCCGTGACCACGCTCGATGACCGGCGCCGACTGCTTGTCCGCTTTCGCGTGGCCGAGCGGCATTTTGGGCGGATCGGCCTGGGCGATGAGGTCAGCGTGCGCGCCTGGTCCGATGACCCGGCAATACGCACCGCCACCATCACCCGGATCGACAGTCGTATCGATACAACCAGTGGCACCTTCCGCATGGAGGCCAGCCTGGCTAACGCCGATGATGTGCTGCGCCCGGGCATGCGGTTTGCCGTCAGTATCGAGACCGAAGGCCCGGCCCACTGGCGCATCCCCGAAACCGCACTGCTCTGGGGCGATGATGGCGCCTATGCCTGGCGCATCAGCGCCGGCAAAGCCGAACGGGTCGACCTGCAGCTTGTCAGTCGCGAGCGTGGGCATGTCCTGGTGGATGGCCCACTTGCCAGTGGCGATGACATCGTCAGCGAGGGCGTGCAGCGCATGCGGCCCGGACGCACCGTGCGTATTCTCAATGCAAGCGCGCTTGACGACTACCCGGCACTGGATGCGCGGCGGGCCAGGCAGTCCGACTCGTGAGTCCCGTCCCACGTGGTCTTCCCGCCCTTGGCATAAGGCGGCCGGTACTGGTCGCCGTTGTTAACCTGCTGATCGCCATTGCGGGCATCACCGCCCTGCTTGGCGTGGAAGTGCGCGAGCTGCCCGACGTCGACCGGCCGCGGATTACCGTTAGTGCCCAGTACCCCGGCGCCGCGCCCGAGACCATGGATGCCGAGGTCACCCGTCGCCTCGAGGGTGCCGTTGCCCGCGTATCCGGCGTGCGCTCAATCAGCGCCTCCAGCGAGGAGAGCAGCACGCGCATTGTGGTCGAGTTCGACCCTGATCAGGATCTCGACACCGCGGCTGCCGATGTGCGCGAGGCCGTGGGCCGCGTCGAGCGCTCCCTCCCCGACAACGTCGATCGCGTGAACATTATCAAGGCCGATCAGGATGCAAGCCCCATTGTGCGCGTCGCGGCACGCGGCCCGGGGCTCACGCTGGACGCCCTCACGCGGCGAGTCGACAACGACATCGTCCCGGCGCTTATCTCCATCCCCGGGGTAGCGGATGTCTCGGTCTACGGCGATCGCCCCCGGCAACTGCGCGTCACGCTGGACCCGCTGCGCCTCGCCGCCCATAACCTGGATGTGGCCGCGGTGATCGAGCGGCTCGATAACGCCGATCTCGACGTCCCGGCAGGGAGCTTTCGCGACAGCGCGCTCGAGCTGCGTGTGCGCGCGGATGCAGCGGCCGATACTCCGGCCCGCATCGAGGCCCTGGAGCTGCGCCCGGGCCTGCGCATCGGCGATATTGCCAACGCGGTCTTTGCCCCCGCCGATGCCCGCAGCAAGGTCGAGCTGAACGGCGAAGGCATCGTGGGCATGGGGATCATCCGTCAGGCCCAATCCAACACGCTTGAAATCAGCGCAGGCGTTGATCGGGTGATTGCCGAGCTCAATAACCGCTTTACCGATGTGCAGCTGATCAAGACCTCCGACGATGCGCGCTTTATTCGCGGAGCAATCCGCGAGGTGCTGATCACGCTGGCCGCCGCGGCCGCCATCGTGATCGGTGCAATCTGGCTTTTCATCGGCTCGCTGCGGGCCACCCTGATCCCCGCGGTGACCATTCCACTCGCGCTGATCGGCACCCTGGCCGCAATCTGGATACTCGGGTTTTCCATCAATCTGGTCACCCTCCTTGCCCTGGTGCTGGCAACAGGGCTGGTGGTGGACGACGCCATCGTCGTCCTTGAAAACATCCAGCGGCGCCGAGGTCAGGGGCTGGGCGCCAGCGCCGCGGCGCTGCTTGGCACACACCAGGTCTTCTTTGCCGTAATTGCGACCACGCTGGTGCTCATCTCGGTGTTTGTCCCGATCTCGCTAATCCCGAGCACGGCGGGCCGGTTGTTCCGGGAGTTTGGGGTGGTGCTCGCCGTGGCGGTGGCGATTTCCTCATTCGTGGCACTTTCCCTGGTGCCGGCGCTGGCCGCCCGGGTGTTACGAACCGAACAGCGCCCGGGCGCGATAGCTGGCGCACTCAGGCGGCTGGGCGGTCGCCTCGCTGCCGGCTACCAGGCGCTACTCACGCGTCTGCTCCGCCGGGCCTGGCTGACCGGGCTCTTTGCAATCGGCCTCCTCGCCGGCGCGGCATTCCTCGCAACCACTATCGACCAGGAGCTGCTGCCCGATGAGGACCGCAGTCTGGTGTTTGTCTCGGCAAGCGGGCCGGACGGCGCCGGGCTTAAATACAGTGAACGCCAGGCCTGGCGCATTCAGGCGCGCCTCGAGCCCTGGGTCGACAATGGCGAGATCGCAAGGCTTTTCACCATCGCGGGGCGCTGGGACCCTAACCGCATCTTTGTGGTGGCACCCCTCGCCGACTGGGACCAGCGCGCGCGCAGCCAGCAGGCCATCATGGCCGATATGCGCGGCGCCCTCACTGATCTGCCGGGGGTGCAGCTGTGGGTTGGCAGTACCAACAGCCTTGGCTTGCGAGGCGTCGGGGGCGGGCTCGAGGTTGCGCTGCTCGGTGACGACTACGAGACCCTCTACGCCGCGGCCCGCGACTACACGGCCGCCATCGCCGAGCGCCTGCCAGGGCTTGGCGAGCCGCGCATTGGCTATGCCCCGACTCAGCCACAGCTGCGGGTGGCAATAGATCGTGAACAGGCGCGCGAGCTCGGGGTCTCCATCACGGGCCTCGGCGATACCCTTCAGGCGATGATCGCCGGCTATGAAATCGCTGATCTAAGCGTGGCCGATCAGTCCATCCCGCTGCGCCTCGAGGCGAGCAGCAGCGCCCTGGTCCGCCCGCAGGACCTGGAGCTGTTGCAAATCCGCAACGCCGACGGCGTCATGGTGCCGCTAGCCAGCCTGGTAACACTCAGCGAGGAGGGTGTGGCCGCCGAACTGGATCGCGAGGCGCAGCGCCGCGCCATCAGCATCGATCTCTCGATTGCCGATGACTATCCACTGCAGCAGACCGTGGATGACTTGCGCGCGCTGGCCGATCAGACACTGCCCGAGGGGGTCAGTCTGCTGACCACCGGTGAGGCCGAGGCGCTTGAGGAGACGCGCCGCGAGGTGCTGATCACCTACGCGCTCGCGCTGCTGGTGGTCTTCCTTGTGCTTGCCGCCCAGTTCGAGAGCCTGATGAGCGCACTGGTTGTCATGGCCACCGTGCCGTTCGGGCTCGCCGCCGCCGTGCTCGCCCTTACGCTGACCGGCACCTCGCTCAATGTCTACTCGCAGATCGGTCTGTTGCTGCTGATCGGCCTGATGGCCAAAAACGGCATTCTGCTGGTGGAGTTCGCCGATCAGCTTCGTGACCGCGGGTATGCCGTGCGCGAGGCAGCGCTTGGCAGCGCCGAGGTACGCCTCCGCCCGGTTGCGATGACGACCATCGCCACGGTGCTGGGGGGATTGCCGCTGATCCTGAGTGGAGGCGCCGGCGGCGAGAGTCGGGCCGCCATTGGCTGGGTGGTCTTTGGCGGGCTCGGGCTGGCCTCGGTGTTCACGCTGTTCCTGACTCCCCTGATCTATGTGGCACTCGCGCGCTTTGCACGCCCGCGTGCCGCGGCGGCTGCCGCGCTCGACAGCGAGCTGGATCAGGCGGTCAGCAACAACACCAGCACCATGGACGGCAGGGCCAGCAGGTGACTCATCACGATCGTGCTCGCGATGAGCGCGGTATCACCGTCCATTTGCTGGACCAGTACATAGGCGGCAGCGGCGGTCGGGCAGGCCAGAAAGATCAGGGCAAGCCGCAGCTCCTCGGTGCCCAACCCATAGTAAAGCCCGAACGCGAGCCCGGCGGCAGGCCCCACGCTTGTTTTCAACAGGGCCGCGGCAATGGCCCAGTGCTGCCGGCCGCGAACCCGATGGGCATACAATCCCGCGCCGATTCCAATCAGCGCGAGGGGCAGGGCCATCTGCCCCAGTGCAGCCAGAGTGCGGCCTGCAAACACCGGCAACGTCAGACCCGATAGCGCAAGGGCGAGCCCCATGAACGTGGCAATAAGGATAGGGTTGGTGGCAAGCCCTGCCAGCAGGCGGCGGATCGCCGTGAGCGGCCTTGCCTTGCCCGGGATTTGCATGAGGATGACAGCCACCACGTTGTAGATGACCACCATCGGCACAAACGCGACCAGCGCGGCCGACTCGTAGGCCGATGCCTGCGGACTGCCGGCAAACGCATAAATGACGATCGGAAGGCCCACAAAGGTGAGATTGCCGCGATAGGCGCCATGGACAAAGGTGACCAGCGAGCGCAGCGGCAGGCGCCAAAGCCAGGCCACACCCACCGCTGCAGCCATGCTGACAGCGGTTGCCAGCAACAGCACGGTCAGAATGCCGGCAATACTGGCAAACTGGGGCGTCGCCTCACCGATCCGGCCGACAAGCAAGGCCGGCAACCCCACCCAGTACGTGAGCCGGTTGAGCTCGCCAACGGCACTGGTTGACAGGAATCCACTGCGCACAAGTGCCCAGCCCGCGGCAATGATCACAACCACCGGCGCCAGTATCTGGAGGATCGAGATCAGGGTGCAGCTCCGCGGTCAGTCGCCATGCCTGTGTGAGTCATCGCGGCGTTGATACTCACCCTCGATGACTTGCGGATCGGCCCCGTCCGGCCCGTCCGGCCCGTGCGGCCCGTCCGGCCCGTGCGGCGGGCCAAAGCGAATCGCAAGCCGCGCCAGTACAAGGCGAACAAGCCAGTGGCGGCTGGGGGGCAAAAGGCAGATAAAGCCGAAGGTATCGGTTACAAAACCGGGGGTCAGCAGCAGCACGCCGCCAATTAACAGTGCCACGCCCTCGAGCAGCTCAATGGCCGGCAATCGTGACCGGTCCAGATTCTCACGGGCTCGCGCCAGTGTGCGCAGGCCCTGCTGACGCAGCAGCGCGGCACCAAGACCGGCGGTGAGCAGGCAAAGGGCAATGGTGGTCAGCGCGCCAATCACCTGGCCGATCTCAATGAGCAGAAAGATCTCGCCGAGCGGTATGGTAATGAAGAGGATCAGGGCAAATGGCACGATGACTCCGGTCGTCGGTTTGCAATATGCTGCAGGATAACATCAGGACTGCCCCGACCGGGTTTTGGAGGACTGAGCACATGCCCCGTCACTGGATCACCCGAGCTGCCCGACTGCTGCCGCTGGCCGCCCTGCTCGCTCCCCTTGGCGCGACGGCAATGGCTCAGGATGGGTTTGCGCGCTGCCTCGATGCGGTGCGTACGGCCGCGCTCGATCAAGGCGTATCGACCACCACCGCTGACGCCCTGCTGGAAGGCGTCACGCCAAGCGAGCGGGTGATCGAGCTCGACCGCCGCCAGCCCGAGTTCACGAGCACACTCAAGGGGTATCTGGATGGCCGTGTCTCGGCAGAGCGTATCCGCCGTGGCGAGGCGCTCCTTGACGAACATCGCCCGCTGCTGCAGCGGATCACCCGCGAGTATGGTGTGCCGGGCCGCTACATCGTCGCTTTCTGGGGCCTCGAGACCAACTATGGCAGCTACGTTGGCACCATGCCGACGGTGCGCTCACTGGCCACCCTGGCCTGTGACCGCCGGCGCGGCGAGTTCTTTCGCGGCGAGCTTATTGCCGCCCTGCAGCTGGTGGACCGCGGGACGGTGTCCGCAGAGCGCCTGCGCGGCTCCTGGGCCGGCGCCCTTGGCAACTTTCAGTTTCTGCCCAGCGTGTACCGCGATCACGCGGTCGATGCCGATGGCGATGGCCGCCCCGATCTATGGAACAGCTTTGAGGACGCCGCCGTATCGGCTGCGGCATTTCTGAGCGCGCGTGGCTGGCAGGACGGCGAGCGCTGGGGGCGCGAAGTCCGCCTGCCGGAGGGCTTTGATCTGACGCAGATCGAGGCACAAAGGCCGCTTGCGGAATGGGCCGATGCGGGCCTTCGCCGTCCCGATGGCGGGCCGCTCCCGGTCGCGGACCTGCAGGCGCGGCTGCTATTGCCGGCAGGCGTTCGTGGCCCGGCCTTTCTGGTCTATGCCAACTTCGATGTGATCATGCGCTGGAACCCGTCGCGCTTCTATGCACTTTCGGTGGGGCTGCTGGCCGATCGGCTCATCGGCGCCCCGCCCCTGGCCGTGGCGCCACCTGAAGATGAACCCCTCAGTATCGCCGCTGTCGAGGCCTTGCAGGCACAACTGAATAGCCTCGGCCATGATGCCGGCACGCCGGATGGACGCATTGGCCCCATGACCCGGGCGGCACTGCGCGCGTTTCAACGTGAAACCGGGCTGCCCGCTGACGGCTATCCGGATGCCGACACGCTGGCCCGGCTTGAGGCCGACACCGCTAACCGCTGATACACACCCCTGGCAACCGGGAGATAGCATATGTGGAATGATCTGATGCGACGCTGGATGGAGTTGGCATTCTGGTGGATGCCCGGCAAACGCGATGACAGGGGCCACGCACCAGACCCGGCCCCGAAGGCCAGCGACCCGGCGTCCGCGGCCAAAGCCGCCACCGACGCCCCGGAAACTGCCGAGGCATCGGCTACGCCGCGCGTACATCCTGCCCTTACCGACATCAAGGGAATCGGTCCGGCGATGGCCCAACGCCTCAATAACGCCGGTATCCAATCGGCTGAAGACCTGGCCGGCGCGGATGCCGCCGCACTCACCGAAACGCTGAAGGCCGATGGCGCCGTCGTATCACGCGATCGTGTAGCCGGCTGGGTGGCCGCTGCCGCCGGCCACTAAGGCCGCGGACGGGATCTGGCTGCCCGCGGCCCTCCGGCGCGGCCCTCAGGCCGTCGCCGGGGCGCCCTCGCCAATCGCGGCACGAATCGCCGCGGCGGGCTGGGGACCTGCCGCCACTATGGCATCGCCGGCACCGTCAGCGTAGGCGGCAAAGTTGGCGCGGAAACGCTCGGCAAGGTCGATGGCCGCTGCTGCATAATTGCCCGGCTCGGCCCATCCGCTCATCGGATCCAGCACCGTGTCGGGCACGCCCGGACACTGCTGCGGCACCGCCAGGCCAAAAACCGGATCGTTGCGGTAGCCCACGCCCTCGAGCGCACCGGCGTGAATGGCGTCGAGCATCGCGCGTGTATGCGTGAGGCGCACGCGCTCGCCGATGCCGTAGGGCCCGCCCGTCCAGCCGGTATTGACCATCCAGACCCGAGTGCCGTGGCGCTCGATGCGCTCGGCCAGCATTTCGGCGTACACCGCCGGATGCCACATCAGGAAAGGCGCACCAAAACAGGCTGAAAAGGTGGCCTGCGGCTCGGTAACACCCATCTCGGTGCCCGCTACCTTGGCCGTATAGCCGCTGATGAAGTGATACATGGCCTGGGCGGGCGTCAGCCGACTGACCGGGGGCAGCACGCTAAAGGCATCGCAGGTCAGCAGGATCAGATTGCTTGGTGCAGGCCCGCAGCCCGGCATCCGCGCGTTGTTGATATAGCGGATCGGATAGGCACAGCGCGTATTCTGGGTGATCCGTCCATCCGCATAGTCCACTGCCCGCGTCGCCGGGTCGAAGGCCACGTTCTCGAGCACCGCGCCAAACCGGATTGCGCTGTGGATCTGCGGCTCGGCCTCGGCCGACAGGTCGATGACCTTGGCGTAGCAACCGCCTTCGATGTTGGCGACACCGGCATCGCTCCAGCAATGCTCGTCATCACCGATCAGTGCCCGGGCGGGATCGGCTGAAAGCGTTGTCTTGCCGGTGCCCGACAGGCCAAAGAAGAGCGAGACATCGCCGTTTGCGCCGGCGTTGGCGGAACAGTGCATCGACAGCACGCCGCGGGCGGGCATGAGGTAGTTCATGAGGGTGAAAACCCCCTTTTTCATCTCGCCCGCATATTCGGTACCCAGAATGACGAGTTCGCGCCGGTCCAGGCTGAGGCTTATGCTCGTGACTGTGTCGACGCCGTCAATGGCGGTATCTGCGGGGCACCGGCCGGCGTTGAGGATGGTGTAATCCGGCTCGGTGAACCCGGGCTCCCCAATGTCCTCGGGCATGATCAGCATGTTGCGCATGAAAAGCGCATGGTAGGGCTGCTCGCAGATCACCCGGATGCGTACCCGGCAGTTGGCATCGGCCCCGGCCAACCCATCAATCACATACAGCCTCTTGCGCTCACCCAGATACCCCAGGGCCTGCGCCCGGACGGCGTCAAAGGCCGCCGGGGTGAGCGGCCGGTTGACCGCACCCCACCAGATATCGTCCCGGCTGTCCGGCTCTTCGACGATGCGCTTGTCCTCCGGGCTGCGCCCGGTCTTGGCGCCCGAAAGGGCAATAAGCGCGCCGGAGTCGGCAATGGCAGCCGTCCCGTCATGGGTCAGCGCATGTTCGTAGAGCAACGCGGTGGCGGGGTCGTGATAAATCTGCGGGTCACTCGGGTCATCAAGGGCAAGGTCGAGTGCGGGCATTGGATGGGGCTCTCCTCGGGGCCGGCATAATGCAAATGTTCGTTATGGGTTCAGTCGAACATCATGGTGCCAATTCCGGCCGCAACCCGCAATGCGCCGGGCTCGGAGGGTCCGGTGACCCGGGGCCGAAAGGGCCAGGCACGAGCTGTCGAAGGGCTGTAACATACGGGATCTTTGCTCGTCCGGACTCAAAGGATAACCCTCGGCATGCGCAGCGCAGATAACCCCACCGCCGCTCTCCTTGAACCGTTCCACGACGTGGATGCGACCGGCGTCCGCATTTCCGCCCATCAGGGCAGCCGCTTTGCCAAGGCCATTGCCGGCGATCACAATCCCATTCACGACATCGATGCGCCGCGTTTTTGCGTTCCGGGGGATCTGCTCTTTGCGCTCATCGCCGGTCGCTATGGGCTTGCCCAGCGGGTGCAGCTCACGTTTCGCGGCATGCTCCGCGCGGACACCCCGCTGTGGTTTCCCGAGCCACGCGACGGGCAATTCTCGATTACCGATGCCGGCGGGCGGGAGTACGTGACTGCGCAGTTCGATAATCCGCTCGACATCACGTCAGAGGCGCTTAGGGGCCTGATTGAGACCTATGTGGGCTGCTCCGGCAAGACGTTCCCGGATCTGATGGTGCCACTCCTCGAGGAGCATGGCGTCATGTTCAACCCCGACCGGCCGCTGGTGGTCTACGATCGCATGGAGATTCGGCTGTCCGCGGCCCCGACAAGCCCGCCGACGATGGCGCTGGAGAGCACCACGCTGACGGTAAGCCAGAAGCGCGGCGATGCCCGGTTTGGTTATCGGATTCTTGAAGCCGACCGCCCGATCGGAACGTGTTCAAAGCAAATGGTGGTCAGCGGCCTGCGGCCCTATGATCACGAGCGCATGAACGCCATGGTTGAGCGCTACCACCAGATGGCCGCGCTGGGACAAGCCTAGCCGCTGTGCAAAAAGGCGGCTCCCACGGCGGCCCCCAGCATCACGGCAAGCAGGACCCAGCCCGCAATGGCCTGCGGGTTGTAGCGCCCGCGCGCCGTGTCCTCTTCTGCAATGCGCGCGGCACGCCGCCGCCACTGCACCACCGCAAAGACCACCAGCGCGACCAGCAGCGTCAACACAATCTGACGGATCACTCGTTACTCTCCCGATATCTGCCCAGCCTGGCGTAGACGTCGCCCGACCCCACCTCGCTGGCATTCTGCCTGATCCACTGCGCGATTGCGCCGGCGGATACCCAGTCGTCGAACATCAGCCGCCGACGCTCACCGGGCGCCAGGTTGTAGCAATAACGGCCCAGGGCATCCAGCCGGTCCAGGCAGGCAAGCGCAACGGCTTCGCCACCGGCCACAAACTCGAATGACAGCGCTGGAAGCGGCTGCGAGAGCCCACCAAGCACGGCCGCTTCGTGGCCCTCCACATCAATTTTGCAAAATGCCGGTATGCCGTATTTGGCAATGAGCGCATCCAGGGTCGTCACCCGCACCTCGACACCGCTCCCCCATTCCACCTGACTGAAGTCAGGGTTTCGGACACCGATCCCCTCCCGCCACTCGCGCGACAGCGTGGCCAGCGTCGGGTGGCGATCGCTGATGGCAAGCCGTGCACGCCCGGGCGTGTCGCCCAGCGCCTCGGCGCGCACCTCAACCCGCGCGGCCGAGCGCAGCCGCCAGCACAGGTAGCGATACGGCCCCGGTTGCGGCTCGAGCGCGATCACCCGCGCACCCAGCGCTGCAAAGGCCACACTGCGATCGCCGACATGTGCGCCCACATCAAAAACCAGGTCGCCCGACGCCACAAATCGCCGATAAAACCGGCGCAGTCGCGGCTGACGCCAGGGCGCTCCGTAAATCACCACCGAGCGCGCCAGACCAAGCAGCGAGCGCACCCTCATGCCAGTCCCTCCCAGGCCACCCAGGCAATGCCACTGGCGGCAACGCCGCCCAGGGCAAGGCTAACGAGACGGCCCATGCGCCCGCGCGCAATGCCGGCCGCAAGCCCCAGCTTGACAAGGGTATTGGCCACGGCGGCCAGAATGATCCCGCGCACGGCAACGGTCTCATCAAGCCGGCCCTCGGTCATTCGCGTCAGCGAAAGCGTAATGGCGTCGACATCCGTCAGGCCCGACGCGAGGGCAAGCAGATACACCCCGGCATCACCCGCCAGTCGCCGCAGGCCCTCGGCCAGCACCATTACCGCCATCAGCAACAGCGCAAACTGGAGCGCCGTCGCAAGCTCAAAAGGCCGCTGCATGGGAGGCCGCGCGGCATCCGACCTCGAATCCCGGGCCAGCCATACCAACGTGCCGGCACCCACCAGGCCTGTCAGGGTCAGCAACGCAATCGGCAGATAAAGCCGCGGCAACAACGCCGGCGACACGGCCGCCACCAGCAGCAGCATGCGCGGGAACATGGTGGTACCGGCGATCACGACCGCTGCGGCAAATACCGGCTGGAGCCCGGTTTGCCCGCGAGCGGCCCGCGACAGCGTCAGCGTGAGCGCCGTTGATGAAGCGAGCCCCGCGAACAGACCGGTGACCAGCAGCCCCCGCCGCGGACCAACCAGGCGAACCGCAAAATGCCCGGCAAAGCCGATGGCACTGATCAGCACCACCATCAGCCAGATCTCATAGGGGTTCAATACCTCCCAAGGCCCGTAGCCCTGCTGCGGCAGCAGCGGCAGGATCACCGCACTGATCAGCGCAAGCTGCAGGATGGCCCGGACCTCGGGCCCGTCGAGTTGGCGCAACATGGCATGCAGCCGCGGTTTAAAGCCCAGGATAACCGCGGTGATCACGGCGCCGGCCGTTGCCAGAAGGGGCTCCCCGACGGTGGCAATAACGCCGAGCAAAAAGGCGATCAGCACCGCCACCGCGGTGGTGATGCCGGCATCGCCATTGACTCGTGTCATATGCCGGTAGCCCACCAGCAAAAAGAGCCCGATCACGCCCAGGGCCACCGGGATCACCAGGGTGTCCAACTGCGCGGCAACCAGCCCGGCAACGCCGCCGGCGAGCGCGATCAACGTGATCGTGCGAATGCCCGCAACCCGCGCGCCCTCGCCCGCATCGCGCAGCCGCCAGCCACGCTCCAGGCCGATGATGAGCCCTGCCGCCAGGGCCGCGGCCAGTCCGAGCCCATGCCCAGGGTCGATCATTGAACCGACCCTGCCCGACTGCCGGTCAGGCCAACTAGGACGTTGCCTCCGGGCCGCTGCCCTGATGGTCCAGCCCGCGCGCCTGATCGAGCCGCGGGTGGTTGCCTCGGAACGCGGAGGCCAGCGTGCCGGTGGTGGTCTCCTCGGCGTCCATGGCCTGCAGCGTCGCGGCCACGGCATGGGTGCAGGCAAGGACATCGCGGGTGCAGCCGCTCTCGGAGATGGTGTGCATGTTGCGAATGGGCATGCCCACCGAGGTGGCGGCACAGTCGACATTGCCAAGCACGCCGGCCATGCCATCGGTCCCGGTGTCGGCGCCGACAACATCGCGCTGCATGGGGATGTCCTGATCGCGTGCCACGGTTTCTATGCGCTGATTGAGCTGCTCACTCACGATCGAACCCACGCTCATCGTAAACCCCTTGCCCATCTCGATCGGGGCCATGCGCTTATCGCCAATGCCGGGCGCGGCCACGTAGTCGTGGTTGACGTCGACGCCGATAATCGCATCGGGGCGCATTTCACCGACCAGCACGCGGCTACCAAAGCGGCCAATCTCTTCATAGGTCGCCGCGGCAAAGAGCATGCGAATGTTCCGCGCGCCGCCATTCTCGGCTACCAGACGCGCTGCCTCGGCGGCCACAAAGCAACCCAGGCCATTGTCGAGATAGGCCCCGTAGAAGGTATCCGGGCCAAAGCCGCGACGAATCGGCCGGTTCATGATGATGCTGTCACCGGGGCGGATACCAAGCGCCTCGACCTGTTTTTTCTTGTCCTTGCCGTGGATTTGCAGTTCAACGTAGAGCTGCTCCTTGCGCACCCCTTTCTCGCCGGCGCGCAGCTTGGGATCCGCGAAATGGATGGCGCCGAGCGCCTCGACAGTGCCACCGTCGATACGCCGGTACTGACCCGGCGCAGCCGCATCCTCACTGAAGATGCTCACCTCGTGGCCGAGCAGCGTAGTCGGCAGGAACGAATCACTGTTGATCCAGACCTTGCCATCCTCGCCAATGCTGCGCACTTGCATGCGGATTTTGTCGGCATGGCCGATCACCATGACCGTAAACAGATCATCCCGGCCCGGGTGCGTGTCGAGCACCACGCCCGCATGGCCCTTGAAGTTCTGCACCTGCCACCCTGCCGGGGCAAAGCCCTCGAAATGCGGCTTTAGCACACCCTCGGTCATTGCTGCTTCCAGGCCAATGGGGCTCGGCGCTGCCAGGATGTCGTGCATGAGCTGGAACTGGGCATCGGGCATGGCGGCTGCCCAGGGCTTGGCGTTATCGGCCATATCAGGCTCCCTGTTGTCGTTTCGCTGGGATCTTTCGCAGCGTAGGATAACGCGTTGCAGCCACTGAGAGCAGCCCGCGATGATGCCTGCGATCCGTCCAAGCACCACGGCGGAGTGCCCCGAGGCCACGCATGAGGCGGTCTGGACCGGCCCATGGGGCGGTCTGCGCTTGCGCGGGAGCGCCCATGCCATTACCGGGGCGCGCTTTGATTCCACATGGGCCAGTGCCGCGAGCGCGGCAGCGGCAGGGCAGCCTGCCCCCGCCCTGCCGGCCCCCTGGACCGGTTGTGCGCCGATCCCACTGGTGGTCAGCGGCACTGCCTTTCGGGTGCGTGTGTGGCAGGCGCTTGCCACACTGGTCTGCGGCGAGCTTGTCAGCTACCGCGAACTGGCGGCCCGTATCGATCACCCGCGCGCGGTCCGCGCGGTGGCAAGTGCCGTTGCCGCCAACCCGATACCGCTGCTCATCCCCTGTCATCGGGTCATTCGCAGTGATGGCCGCTATGGCGACTATGTGGGCGGCAGCGCTCGCAAACACCTCCTCATTGAATGGGAAAAGACCAGCATATGCCCAGCAACAACGCCCCAATAAGCGCGACCCGCGCTGAAGCCCGCGCCCGCCTGGCCGATTTTCTGCCCCATAGCGGCGCGGACTATGCCCGCTGGCGCAACCACGACTTCGGGCCCGAGGGTGACAACCGTGTCTCGGGGCTCTCGCCCTGGCTGCGCCATCGTCTGCTTGGCGAAGACGAGGTAATCGACGCCGTACTGGCCACACAGGGCCTGGAGGCCGCGGAGAAGTTTATCCAGGAGGTGTGCTGGCGGACCTACTGGAAGGGCTATCTCGAGCGCCGCCCCGTGCACTGGCATGAATACCTGGCGGCCCGCGATGATGCCGCGGGGCAGATCGCCAAAGACCGGGAACTGGCGGGTCGGGTCGAGCGGGCACTCAGCGGCGAGACCGGCATTGCGGCCTTTGATGCCTGGGTGCATGAGCTC
>CAJXMI010000029.1 GCA_913056145.1 uncultured Spiribacter sp. | reverse complement strand
GGCCTCGCTGCAGACGGGGGGTGCGCCGCTCATGCCGTCGGTGACGCCCGGGAGTGGGTCATCGGGGCAGGCGCCACAGTCGGCGGCGACAAACGCCGGGGCCGCCGCTGACCCGTCCGCAGAGTCCGGCCGCGGCGAGTCGGAGTAGCCGGCGCGTGCCCGAGACATCCACCGGGGCGGGTCAGGACCGGCGTGCCGGTGCGGACAGCGCTCGCATTAGCGCCTTTCTCGACGCCCTGTGGATGGAGCGAGGGCTCTCCGATAACACGCTGGCCGCGTATCGCTCCGACCTCGAGGGCTTTGCCCGCTGGCTGGCGCGCCACTCGGATGCTGCGGACCTGGGCCGGGCGCACCGGGCCGACATCATGGCTTATCTGGCCGCACGGGTGGCTGCCGGGGCCAGTCGTCGGACCAGTGCCCGCCTGCTCTCGAGCCTGCGGCGTTTCTACCGCTATCAGCTACGCCAGGGGGCGATGCGAGAGGACCCGACAGCACGGGTTGAGGCACCGCGCCCCGACCGCCCGCTGCCTGGGGCGTTGACCGAGGCGGAGGTGGAGCGGCTGCTGGACGCGCCCGACAGCACCACGGTGCTGGGCCGGCGCGATCGCTGCATGCTCGAGGTGCTCTATGCCACGGGGTTGCGGGTCTCGGAGTTGGTGGGGCTTGCCTTTGAACAGGTAAACCGCCGTCAGGGTGTGGTGCGGGTCACCGGAAAGGGCGGGCGCGACCGCTTGGTCCCGTTGGGTGAGGCGGCCCAGGATGCCCTGGATGATTATCTGCGGGATGACCGACCGGCGCTGGCGCGTGGCCGGGTTGACCCGGCGGTGTTCATTACCGCCCGGGGCCGCGGGATGACGCGGCAGGCGTTCTGGTATCGGTTGCGTGACCATGCCCGCGCCGCCGGTATCCGAAAACCCCTGTCACCGCATACGCTGCGGCACTCGTTTGCCACCCATTTGCTCAACCATGGGGCGGATCTGCGCGTGGTGCAGATGCTGCTGGGACACAGCGACCTGTCGACCACCCAGGTCTACACGCATGTGGCCCGGGCCCGGCTGCAGGCCCTGCATGCCGAGCATCACCCCCGGGGCTGAGGCCCTCAGCGCTCGAGGTGCTGCAGCTTGTCGGGCTTGCCGTCCCAGTCCTCGGCGTCGGGTGCCGGGTCTTTCTGCTCGGTGATCACCGGCCATTTCTGCGAGAGCTCGGCATTGAGCTCAAGGAACGCCTCCATGGAGGCGGGCAGATCGTCCTCGGAATAAATGGCCTCGGCGGGGCACTCGGGCTCGCAGAGGGTGCAGTCGATGCACTCATCCGGGTCGATGACGAGGAAATTGGGCCCCTCGTGAAAGCAGTCGACCGGGCAGACCTCGACGCAGTCGGTGTACTTGCACTTGATGCAGTTTTCGGTAACGACGTAGGTCATCGCGAACTCCGGCAGGTCAATGACTATGGCGACGTGAGGGTAGGCGACGGGCGGCGCATCATCAACCTACGGCTCATGGGGTTTGGCAAGGTCCTTGAGCGTATAGAGCAGCGCATGGGCCTCGCGCGGGGACAGGGCGTCGGGGTCGAGGTCGGCAAGCGCCTCCATTACGGGTGCCGCCGGAGCGGCCGGGGCGTCACTCGGGCGGCTGAACAGCGACAGCTGGGGCGTCTCCGCGCCGCCCGCCTCCAGCGTCTCGAGTTTGGCGCGGGCAATATCGAGTACGGCGCTGGGGACGCCGGCCAGTGCCGCCACCTGCAGGCCATAACTCTGACTGGCAGGGCCAGGCCGCACGCTGTGCATGAACACGATGCGCTCGCCGTGTTCCACCGCTTCGAGATGGACATTGTCGGCCACGGGATACTGCTCGGGCAGCGCCGTCATCTCGAAATAGTGCGTGGCAAACAGCGTGAATGCCCCGATATGGCGACACAGGGCCTCGGCCGTGGCCCAGGCCAGCGCCAGGCCGTCAAAGGTGCTGGTGCCGCGGCCGATCTCATCGAGCAGGACCAGGCTCTGTGGCGTTGCGTTGTGCAGGATATTGGCGGTCTCGGTCATTTCCACCATGAACGTGGAGCGCCCGCCCGCCAGATCGTCGGATGCACCGATGCGGGTAAAGATGCGATCGATCGGGCCAAAGCGGGCCTCAGCCGCCGGGACATGGCTGCCGATGTGCGCCATCAGCGTGAGCAGCGCCACCTGACGCATATAAGTGGATTTACCCCCCATGTTGGGCCCCGTGATCACCAGCATGCGCCGGTCATCGGCAAGGGCCACATCGTTGGGGACAAAGGGCGATTCGGTGCTGCGCTCGACCACCGGGTGGCGGCCGTCGCGGATCGAGATGCCGGGCGTGTCATCCAGTTGTGGGCAGACATAGCCAAGCACATCGGCGCGCTCGGCAAGCGCGGCCAGTGCATCCATCTCGGCCAGCGCGGCTGCCAGGGCCAGCAGGTTGTCCAGGCGCTCGCCCAGCCAGGTGATCAGCGCTTCGTAAAGCGCCTTCTCGCGGGCCAGTGCGCGCTCCCGGGCCGACAGGACCTTGTCCTCGAACTCTTTTAATTCGGGCGTGATGTAGCGCTCGGCGCTTTTCAGGGTCTGGCGGCGCACATAGCGTTCGGGCGCCTGATCGCTCTGGCCCCGGCTGATTTCGATGTAATAGCCGTGCACCCGGTTGTAGTTGACCTTGAGCGTTGCGATGCCGGTGGCCTCGCGCTCGCGGGCCTCGAGCTCGCGCAGAAACTCATCGGCATTGCGTGACAGCCCGCGCAGCTCATCGAGTGTCTCATCGAAGCCCTCGGCAATGACGCCGCCATCGCGAATGACGACCGGGGGGCTGTCGATGAGTGCGGTGGTTAATTGCTCGGCAATCTCAGGACGTGGAGCCGTCCCTGCGGCCAGCGCCGCCAGGCGCGGGTCGCTCACGTTGACCAGCGCCTCGGCCAGCGCCGGCAGCGTCGTCAGGGTATCGCGCAGTCCGGTCAGATCGCGGGGCCGCGCCGATCCCAGGCCGATGCGCGCGCTGATGCGCTCGATATCGGCGCAATGCCGAAGCCGCTCGCGCAGCCCGGGGTGGAGGTCGGGGATCATGCAGCCAATGGCGGACTGGCGCGCTTGCAGCTCGGCGCGGTCGCGCAATGGGCGGTTGATCCAGCGCCGCAGCAACCGGCTGCCCATGCCGGTGACCGTGGTATCCAGCACCTCGGCCAGGGTGTGCGCGGTGCCGCCGCCGAGGTTGCGCTCAAGCTCAAGGTTGCGGCGGCTGGCGGCATCGATGGTGATGGCCGCATCGCCTGCCTCCACGCCCAACGAGCGGATATGCGGCAGGGCGGCACGCTGGGTGTCCATCACGTACTGCAGGACGGCACCGGCGGCCGCCGTTGCCAGGGGCTGATCGGCTATGCCGAAGCCGGTGAGGTCGCGTGTTCCAAAGTGACCGAGGAGGGCGCGCTCGGCGGCCTCTGGCTCGAAATGCCAGGGTGGACGACGGGTGATGCCAGCGCGGCCCCCCACGGCATCGGTAAGGCCAGCGTCCTCCGCGATCAGAGTCTCGGCAGGATTCAGGCGCTCGAGTTCGGCAGCGAGGGCCGTAGCCCCCTCGCCCTCACTCACGGTAAAGCGCCCGGCTGCCAGCTCGAGGCTGGCCACGCCCCAGTGCTCGTCGCTGCCGGCGACAGCCGTCAGCAGGTGGCTGCGCCGCTCCTCAAGCAGGGCCTCGTCCGTGACGGTGCCCGGAGTGACAATGCGCGCCACCTGGCGCTCCACCGGTCCTTTGGCGGCCGCCGGGTCACCCACCTGCTCGCAGATCGCGACCGACTCACCCCGTGCCAGAAGCCGTGCCAGGTAGCCCTCGTAGCTATGTACCGGCACACCTGCCATCGGGATCGGGGCGCCCTTCGACTCGCCGCGCTGGGTCAGGGTGATATCGAGCAGCTCGGCCGCCCGCCGGGCGTCATCGTAGAACAGCTCATAGAAATCCCCCATGCGGTAGAACAGCAGGGTGTCCGGGTGCTCGGCCTTGATGCGCAGGTACTGCTGCATCATCGGGGTGTGTCCGGCGTAATCACTCATCCTGGCTACTATAAGGCCCCGGCCCGCCGCGCGTCAGTGCAGGAGTTCCGGGAGGAACAGGGCGAGGGACGGGAAGGCGATGAGCAGTACGATTATCACCAGCATCGCGAGAGCGTAGGGGGCAGCGCCAATGGCGACCTCGCCCAGTTGCCCGTGCTCGCGGGCAGCGTGGACAACAAAGAGGTTAAGGCCCACGGGTGGTGTGATAAGCGCCAGCTCCACAAGCAGAATGAACAACACCCCAAACCACACCGGATCGAGGCCGAGACCAAGGATGATCGGCGCCACGACTGGCAGGCTCAGGATCATCATCGACAGGGTCTCGATGAATAGCCCCAGCAGGATATGCGCTGCGATGATGATCAGCAGAATCACCAGCGGGCGCGTGTCCAACCCGTCAAAAAATTGCTGGAGATCACCGCCGAGCCCGCTGGTTGCCAGGACAAAGTTGAGAAAGCGTGCGGCCAGAAGGATCAAAACAATCAGGCCGGTCAGACGCAATGTGCCATCGAGCGCCGCCCGGAGTGCCGGCCAGTCAAGGCGACGCTGCCACGAACAGATCATCAGCGCACCGGTGACGCCAAGCGCGGCGGATTCGCTGGGCGTGGCAAACCCCGTGTAGAGCGGTACGCCCACCAACAGCATGAGAAGCAGCATGGGCGCCAATGCCTGCAGCCTGCTGCCGGGTTCCGGGGCCTGGCTCGGCGCTGGAGGGCGCCTGTGCTGCGGGCCGCCAAGCTGGGGATAGCGCAGGCAGAGCAGGGCCGAGACCAGCATGAACAACATGACCATCAGCAGCGCAGGCACGATGGCGGCGGCAAACAGCCGCGGAATGGAGGTCTGGGTAAGAAAGCCGTAGATGATCAGATTGATCGAGGGCGGGACCAGAATGCCGAGGGTGCCACCGGCAGCAATCGATCCGGCAAACAACCGTGGATCATAACCAAGGCGTTGGCCCTGCGGCATGGCCACACGGCCAACGGTGCCGGCTGTTGCAAGGCTGGAGCCGGAGACTGTGGCAAACAGGGCCGCCGTGCCGATGTTGGCGTGCAAAAGTCCGCCCGGCAAACGGCCAACGCTCGTCTGCAGGGCCTCGTAGGCCCTTGCCGCGCTGCCGGAGCGCAGCAACAGCTCCCCCATCAGGATGAACAGCGGAATGGCCAGCAGCAAACTGCTGTCGGCGGCCGACCAAAGCACCTCGCCGAGGGCCAGGTGCAGGGGGAATGCCGATAGCGCGAGATCCAGCCCGAGCCCGGCCGAGAGCAGGACCGCAGCGACCGGGAGGCCAACGACCAGCCCCACCACGAGCGCGAGGATCAGTATCAACAGCGTCATGAGCGCGCGACGGCGGGGTTTACCGTGATTGCGATCTGTACGGCAAGCTGGACCACCGCGTTCACACTGAACCAGATCATCCCGAATACCCAGAGGGCCTGGGGAGCGGCAAGGGGTGTCTGCAGCGGCGTGTTGGCCCGGGTCTGGCCTGCATAGCTGGTGAGCAGCAGCTCGGCGGCGGCCCCGGCCATGACAACTCCGGTGATCGCGAGCGCCAGGGCGGCCAGACTGTCCAGCCAGGCGCTGATGAGCCGCGGGGTGCAATGCAGCAGCCACTCAATGCGCACATGGGCGCGCTCATGGAGGGCATGCGCGAAGGCCCAGCTCGACACAACGGCCAGCGTGTAGCCGGCAATCTCGGGAGAAAATCGAGCCTCAACCCCCATGAGACCGAGGACCACACCGCCTGCTGTCAGCAAAGCCACTCCGATCAGCAGCAGGCCGGCGATGCGTGCCAGCCAGCATGAGCCCGTGCGCAGGGCCTCGTGCAGCCGAAGCAACCCGGTAGTTGTTCGGTTCATGGCTGATCGCGACGAGCGGTAAGCCCGGTTACCCGCCCCACACTGGCGTTCCACGCCTCGATATCGGCTGAGCAGACGCTGTCGGCCCAGGCGGGCAGTACATGTTGCTCGAGGGCGGCACGCGCCTTGGCGGTGGTATCGGCACTTACCGGGTGCAGGGTCATATGGCCGGGCATGCCATGCGGGCAGGGGCCGGTGCCGGTCAGGCAGTGGACGCCGTCTGTGCTTAGCTGCTCCATCATGGCCCAGGCGGGATCTTCGTATTCCGTCTGGATCAGTGCCGGCAGCGATGCCTGGAGCTCGGGCGGGATGGCCCGCCAGCGCTCGCCGCGCATGGCGGTAAGTAGATAATCCCAGCCGCCGACTGGCACCGGTAAGAGATGGTCGGTGAGCTCATGCCAGCCGGCGTTATAGCCGGTGAGGGTGCCGGTAACCGCACAGTCCAGCGCGCCGCGCTCAAGCGCACCGGGCACCTCGGCAAAGGGCAGGGTAAGCCCCGCGGCACCGAATACGCCCACAAAATCCGCCGCTGTGCGTCCACTCACTCGAATGCGGCGGCCGTTGAGGTCATCCAGCCCGCTCACGGCATCGTTACAAAACAGGACCTGCGCCGGGTAGGGCACAATGGCCAGCAGCCTGGCATCGAATCGTGCCTCGAGGATGCGCGCGGCGACCGGTCGGTAGGCGGCCGCGATCTGCTGGGCTGTGGCGATATCAAAGGCGAGCCCGGGCAGGTCCAGACCGGCAAGCGCCGGCGCATCGCCAATGACATGATCAGCGACGGCCGAGCCACTGTCGAATACGCCCCGGGCCAGAAGCCGAAACACCTCGCCACCCTCCAGCCCCAACTGGTTCACGGGTATCAGCGTGGCGGTCAGTGCACCCTCGGAGTGCGCAGCGAGGCGCTCCTCCCAGAGGGGGCGCTCCAGCCGCTCCAGGATCGGGATCTGCGACCAGCCTCCAACGTGTGACAGTTCGGTGGCGGCCGCCAACTGACCCAGAAGCGTCCAGCCAAGGCCAACGCTCAACAGTAGCCTGCGCAGGCCGCCTCGCGTCATTCAGAACGCTCCGCGCGGGCCTGTGAGGCCGCGGCGGCGATATGCTTGGCCATGGCCGCGATATTGGCGCCGAGGCTGAAGCCGGGGATATCCTTGTAGGCGACCTTGAAGCGCAGATTGGAGGGCACGGCCTCGGCCTCGAAGGGCCGCAGCAGCCCACGCGCCAGTTCGCGCTCGATGATTTCGACGGGCAGGGCACTTACCCCGATGCCATCCATTGTCATTCGTATGATCGTGGCAATGGAGGAGTTGGCATGAATGCGGGTCCGGTTGGGCGCGCGGGCCAGCATGTGCTGCAGTTCGACATTGGGGCGCGAGAGACGCGGGTAGGTGATGAGCGGCCATTCACCGAGCGCATCCAGGCTGACCGGTTCGGGGGGCAGCGGCAGATCGGGGCTGGCCACCCACTGCAGCGAGTATTCGCAAAGGGATGATTCGATCACGTCTGGTTGCTGGATGGGTCCCATCAGAAACGCAATGTCCAGATCGTTGCGCGCCAGTTTGTCAGCCAGATTGATGGATGTATCCACATCGAGCTCGATGTGGACAGCGGGAAAGCGCTGATTGATGGCCCGTATCAGTTCGGGCAGCCAGATGTAGACAATGGTCTCGACTACACCCAGGCGCACGATGCCGCTTTGCTGGCCCGCATGTCCGACCCGCTCGAGCATTTCCGCCTGGAGGCTGATCAGGCGCTCGGCGTAGTCCAGCAGATCACGCCCGGCCGAAGTCGGTGTCGCGCCGCGGCTGCCGCGCTCGAACAGGGTGACGCCCAGCTCGCGCTCCAGGCCCGCGACCCGCGCCGAAATGGACGGCTGTGCGGCATTCAGCCGCTGTGAGGCCGCGCGGAAACTGCCAAGGCGGTTGATCCAGAGAAAGGTCTCGAGGCTTTTGAAGTCCAACTCACCGCTCGCTGTCTATGTTGTTGTTGTTCTGACCGTGCGGACTGGCCTGTGTGAGCCAGTCGCTTAAAAGGGCGATTTCGCCCGGATCACAGGTATGCCCCAGCCGGCCGAGGAGCTCAAGGCGAATGACCTCGGCATCGAGGACGGGTCGCTCGTCAATATACCCTTCATCGACCAGCCACTGCTCCAGATTTTTGATCAGATGCGCACGCAGATGGCGCACCTCGCCCGCCCGCAGCGCGGCAATCAGCCGCCGGGCGTCATTGTCGCAGTCGCGGGCGACAGCGCTGATGCGCTCGGCCATTGTTTGTGACTGAGTATCGCTCGCGGCAATGGTATCGACCGCGAGCGGCCGGCCCCGTCCCTGTCGGGCAAGCTCCATCCAGTGCCGCGCGATCAGTATCCGGCGCTCCAGCATGGCGGGCCATGCCACCTCGCGGCCCAGGGCGCGCGCGGCGGGGCTTGCCAGCCAGCGTTCGGCCGGGCCCAGACGCGCGATGTTCCAGTGGGCAAGCAGGGTGTGCAGCGCCTCCAGCTGATCGCGCAGCAGATGAAAGAGATGAATGCTGCCGGGAGGCTCCTGCAGGTCTATCGCCGGGACCTGCAGCAGCGCGCCATAGTCAGCGGCGCTCCGATCCCCGGGAGGCGGGATGACCGGCGGCGCTGCGGCGGGCTGGATCGGGCGGGTAAAGGCCTGCTCGCGAAGGCGGGCCGAGAGATCGATGATGGTGGGGGTTTGCTCGGTAACGGACTGCCAGAGACTCAGCTCCTCGGGCCGGGGCGTGAGATACAGGAGCTGGCGTGACTCCTCGAGTGCCAGCTGCTGGAGGTTATTTGCCACGGCCCGAAACCGCTCGGGGTCGGTGGCGCCCAGGGCATCATCGAGCACCAGCGGTAGCGCCCAGCCCTCCGTCTCCTGGTCGCGCGCCCAGGCAATGCGGGCGGCCAGCAGCAGCTGCATGCGCGTACCGGCGGACAGATCGGCCAGTGACCTGTTCGCCCCGGTGGCAAGGTCACGCGCCCGCAGGGCGTGGCCATCATGGATCACGACGGACCAGGCATGGTGGGTGAAGCGCTCGAAGCGGGCCCGGGCATCCTCGAGCAGTGCTGGCTCGTTGCGGCTTTGATAGGCGCTTTCGATATCCTCAAGCAGCCAGTCGCCCAGACGCTGGCGCAGATGCGCCTCGAGCCGATCATCAAGCTGCTCGTCAAGCTGTTGTTCGTGCGCCAGCGCATTGGCAAGCGCACCATCGCCACCGGCATGCGATAGCTTGGCCTCAAGATCGGCGATGGCCGCCTGCAAAGTGTCCACCTGCTCGGCGCGGGCCTGCAGTTCCGCCTTTTGCGCCTCGAGTGCCGTGGTCTCGAGGCGCTCGGCCTGTTCGATCAGGGTTGGCTGGCTGTCGAGAAGGCGACGGCGCTCGTCAATGCGCAGTTGGGCCTCCTGGTGCGCGTCTGAAGCGGCTTGCCACTGCGCGTGTTGCTGCATACTGGCCTCGAGCCCGCGCTGATCGCCGACCGCAAGGCCCAGCCCTGTAAACAGCGCCTCATAGGCCTTGCGGACCTGGCTATGCTGGGCCTCGGCCGCTTGTCGCTCATTGGCCGCGGCAGCCCGCTGCCGGATAAGGTCGCGGGCGTGCTCACAACGCGTTGCCAGGTCCTCTATGGCGGCTTGCAGCCTTGGCAGCGCGCCGTCGGCCACTGCCTCGGGGGTGAGCGACGTCCAGCGACAGAGCGGCTCGGCCAGTTGTTCGCGCCATTGCTCACAGGCCGCCAGCTGCGCTGTGTGCTTGCCAGCCGCTGCCGCCCGGGCGTCTTTTGCCTCGTCGAGGCGCCGGGCAATGCGCAGCAGCCGCCCGATCCCGGCACCTTCCAGGCGGTCCGGGCTGATGCCGTGTTGGGTCAGGAGTTGGGTGCAGGCGCTGGCGGCCGCGGCAGCCTCCTGACGCGCCTGAGTGCCAGCGTCGTCGCCGTTAGTCCGGTTTTGGCCCTGCCAAACCTGCCAGAGGAGCACCGCAGCCCCGACTGCGGCAAGCACGCCTCCGCCCAGCGCCAGCACGTTCAGCGGCGCGAGCCCGCCGATCGCGGCGAGGACACCACCGGCCAGGGGGATCAGAGTGAAGCCGCGCAGACGGCCTGTAGCCCCCGCCGGTTGCTGGTCGCTCTCCAGACGATCGGCCCTGCCTTGTGCCTCGGCCCGACGCTCCAGTGCAACTTCGATATCCTCGATTACGCCGGGTGTCAGACGGGGTGCCGTCTCCACGTTGATGGGTTCATCGGCTGTACCACCCAGATCCGCGAGTACCTCGGCCTCGCGCGCCATTGCCTCCTGAAGGGCGCTGTGATGGGTTGCGGCAGCCTGTTCGGACTGGCGCAACTCCTGGAGTACTTCGCGCAGGCCTTCGATTGTCGCGGCATCGGGACGGTTGTCGGCGAGCCCGGTGTTGGCAAGCGCGGTATCCACTTCGGTCAATGTTGCCGTCGCGCTCGCGCAGCGCGCCTCGGCGGCGGTCAGCTCGGCCAGACGCTCGGCCGCCTGCTCGGCCTCGTCGCCACGCAGGTCGCGAATGGCTCCGGGAAAGGCATCCAGGTGTGCCCGGCAGCGCCGCTCATCGGCATGGGCGTCGGCCAGTTCGAGGGCGGCCTCGACGGCCTGAACGGTGTCGCGTGCCGCGCGGGCGGCAGCCAGGGCCTCGCGCTGCTCGGGCAAGCGATTGCGTTCGGCCTCGAGCCGGCGATAGGCGTCTTCCTGTTGCTGGCGTTGGGTTCGCGCCGAATCGCGCTCGGTCAAATAGCCCTGCGGAAAGGCCACCGGCTCCAGGTTGGCCGTCTTGCGCACGGCCCCCGGGTCGATCCCGCCGGCCAGTGCCTGGCGCAGTCGCCGCTGCAATTCTTCATGGTCGGCGTCGGCCGGTACCAGCAGGCTCTCGGCGCTCAGCCAATAGCAGTGCAGGACCTCGGGGCTGGGCAGTGGCGGCGGTGCGCCAAGTTCGCCATCAAGCGTCCAGTGAATGGTCGAGCCGGTGCGCTCCACCCGCCAGATTCGGCCCTCCTGTTCAAACTCTGCCGTGGCGGCAATCGCCCGGCTGGTGGCCGAGTCGGGGTGGACCAGAAGCGCCTGCAAGGCCCGGATCAGGCTGCTCTTGCCAATCGCGTTGGGCCCCATGATGAACGTCACCGAGGGGCCAAAATCATTGATGGTGACCGGTTGCATGCCCGGTAGCTGCTGGATCTGTAGAGCCGTGAGCTTCATGCCGAGTCCCGTTGCGCCAGCATGGCACGAAGGGCCTTCAGAGCCGCCTGGCGCAGCCACTCGGCGATGACCTCCGAGTCAGGCGAGGCGGTATCGGCCCGGCGGGTCGTGAGCCGGCGCCAGCTCCCGGTTGCCGTGGCTTGCTGCACCACCTCATCGGCCGCTTCCAGCAGCGCCTGGCGCTCGGGGTCGGCGCTGGGGCGGTCAAGCACAAGCAGACGCCGCGCAAGCAGACCCGGGTGGTCCTCCCGCCGCGCCAGCGCCGTCAGCGATACCGGGGGCAATACCTCGATGCGGATGGATTCGATAAAGGCCGGGATATGTGCGGCTCCGGGCAACGGCGCCGTCGCCTGGTCCCCCAGGCGTTCCGGAAAGGCGGTGTCCGGCAGGTCACTGGTGCCGGTGTAGCGGACGCGCAGACCCACGGCATCGGGTTGACGTGTGCAGTTGGACAGGTCGGCCGCGAGGGCTTCAAGCGCATCCGTCAACCGGTCCGTGATCGCCTGTGCACTGTCAGCCTCAGTGACATCGACAATTAGATGTTCCCAGCGCAGCGGCGCAATTACCCGCTGCTCAATGGTGTGAATGGCCCCCTGCTGAACGGATAGCAGCCAGGGCCCACGGGGGCCCCATTCACTGATATCCAGTCCGGTTGCAGTGCCCAGGTAGCCCAGTAGCGACGATGGCGAAAGCGCATCGGGTCGGTGGATATGGCCGAGGAGCCAGCCATCAAGCCCGAGGTCGCGCAGGCGCGAGGCCGCGACCGGTGCATAAGCCGTGTCTGACTGATCGAGATCGCAATGCAGCAGCCCGAGCGTGGGGTGAGGCGTGTCGCGGCCCGGGAATGCCGTGGTGGGGTCCTGCCGGTAGAAACGGTCGGGGAAGGACCAGCCCCAGAGGGTGAGACGCTCGCCGTCGGCCTCAAGCTCGGCCGACTGCCATTGCGCACCTTCGCCCAGCAGCTCGAAATGTGCCACGCGCTCAGTCAGGGCCGGCAGTACCTTGCCATCATGATTGCCCGCCACGCCCAGCACGCGGATACCGGCCTGCGCAAGCCGGGTGATGCCGGAGCGCAGCAGCGGAAGGGCCTCAAAGAAATCGTGCTGGGCCTCGACCACGTCGCCGGCGAGCAGGACAGCGGTAACCGACTCGTGCTCGGCAAGCTCGATGATCCGTTGCCAGGCGCCAGCCGGCCCCAGTTCAGCGTTGTCGTGGACAAGGCCAGAAGGCAGCCGCCCGGGGCGGCTGCCCAGATGCAAATCGCCAACGGCCAGGAGTTTGATGGGCATGGCCCCAATGCTCCGTCATCCGGTTCTGGCGCACAAGCGACGGCCCATGCCGATCCGACATGGGCCGTCGCAATGGGTCAGGCTATTTGCTGGAGCGATGGTGCGCTCCGCCGGCGGCCGTCAGTGCCGCGCGCTGGCCTCACGCCGCTGGCGCAGGGCATGCTGCTCGGCCGGCTCGCCACGCAGATAGCTGTTCCGGGCGCGACCAAGCGGCTGCTCGTAGAAGGCCGTGAGCTGGCGCTCGCTCAGCTGCTGGCGCTGACGCGTTGGTACACCGATATCAGCCAGCAGATAGCTGTTGAGACGCCCAAGGTCACCGCGGCCGTTGCGCCGGCGCCGCTGCCGCAGCCAGCGACCGACGATGCGCTGCAGACCGAAGGGCGGCATCGCTGGCATGTAGATTTCTGCAACGTTGGCCCGGTTTGCTTCACGTGCGTTGATGTCGATGTTGTTGCGGTTGCGCTGAATAGCCATGACCCAAACCCTCCAATGTTGTCGTGTGGCTGACCTAGAGCCGGCTTTGCCGAAGCTAGTGGCAACAGGATGCGCCAAGGTGTTTGTTCACTCAATCGAATAAGAATAAACTTGTGCATCAAAATCATTGAACCGAATGCAGTGTCGGTAGGTGCCGGTCGTGTCAGCTTCCAATGCCCTCAACTCACCCCAGGGGCTCCCCCTGCTTGATACGGAGGTGCTGCGCACCTTTGTCGCGATTGCCGAGACCGGCAGCTTCAGCCGGGCAGCACAGCAGGTGTTCCGTACACCGTCGGCGGTCAGCATGCAGATCAAGCGCCTTGAGGAAATGCTCGGCCGGGCGCTTTTTGTGCGCGAGCCCCGGCAGGTGCATCTCACCCCCGAGGGCGAGACCATGCTGGGGTATGCCCGCCAGCTGCTCGAGCTCAATGACGAGGCCGTCGGCCAGTTTCTCTCACCGCAGGTCGGCGGCACGGTGCGGCTGGGCGTGCCCGATGACTTGGGCACGCGAGTCCTGCCCGGCGTTATCTCGCAGTTTGCGCGCAACTTCCCGGCGGTCCAGGTCAATGTGCGCGTTGGTCGAAGCCCCGACCTCATGCGCCGACTGGATATTGGTGAGCTGGATCTGGCGTTGTTGATCGCCGAGGCGGGTGACCGCCCGCACGCTCGGGCGGAGCCGATCTTTCGTGAACCGCTGGTGTGGGTGGGTCGGGAGGGCGGCGTTGCGCTGCAGCGCACGCCGCTTCCGTTAGCCGTAGCCGACCGCGGCTGCGCCTGGCGCCGTATGGCATTGCAGGCGCTCAACCGGAGCGGGCATCGCTACCGCATTGCCTATACCTGCGAGCACACCGAGACGCAGGAAGCAGCCATCCTTCAGGACATTGCCATCACGCCGTTCCCGCGTGGTCTTGTCCAGTCACCCCTGCGTGTGATCGAAGAGTCGGAAGTGGGCCTGGGCCCTCTGGGCGACTACGAGGTGCTGATCCTGCGGATGCCTGCCCGCGGCGCTGCAGTCGAGGCGCTCGCCGAGCATATTGAGGAGCATTTTGGCGGCTTACACAGCGCCATTGTCTGAGCCTGAATATGCCGGGCGTTCAATGACCGGCGCCGGGCGGCTCAGGATTTCGATGGGGCCGGCAAAGGAGTAGCCCACCCCGCGCGCAGTCTGTACCGGCGTCGCATCCCCCAGCTGCTCATCGAGTTTATGGCGCAGCCGCCGGACCATCACCTCCATGCGACGGAAGTCGTAGTTCATGCGATTCACATCCAGATGGCGCAGGATCGCGCGCCGCGCAACCGGCCGCCCCGGCTCCAGTGCGAGGGCATGCATGAAACCGAGCTCCATGGCAGTCAGCGTGCAGGCCTTGCCGCTGGGGTGCAGCAATTGCCAGTTCAGCAGATCAAGCTGCCAGGCCTTGCTGCCTGGCAGTCGATTCAGGAGATTGCGGACGGTCAGTGCCACCTCATCAAGGTCCAGTGGTTTGCGCAGATAGTCGTCGGCGCCCAGCTCGCGCGCCTGCAGCCGTGCCTCGCCACCCGGTCGGCCGGTGATTACGATGACGCCGATATGCCGACCCGGTGAACCCGCTTGCAACCACTCGAGCCCGCTGCGCCCCGGCAGGCTCAGGTCCAGAAGGATCACTCGAGCCCAGTGGTTTTCCAGCCATGCATCGGCCGCTTCGGTGGACTGCACGACTTCGGCGCTGAGCCCGTGAATGCCCAGCGTGGTTTTCATTGCATCCTGCAGCTCCAGCTCGTCTTCAATGATGAGCGCATCGACCTGTCGTGCTTGCATGCCAGCTCTCCGATTCATCCACTAACTGATCACCATGATAGCCCAGAGCCGGGCCTTTCGCGGAATGTCGGTTTTTGAAAGAAAACAGAAGGTTATGTGGGTGGAATTTCAATGCCCGGTTGGCGATTCTGTACCGGTCAAAAACTAACGAGCGCGTTTGACTATGTGGGGCATCACCAGAAGGGGGCGGCAGTCCGTGACCGCAAAATCGGCGATGGTTGCGCTTGCGGCCGTCACGCTGACGGCCTGTTCCGTAACGCCAGAGCCGCTTACCAAGGCGGAATATGATGAGGTGCTGGGCGCTGCCCTGGAGCAGCTGCCAGAAGGCGGGCAGATCATTGAGGCGCCATTGGGGCTTGAGGACGCCTTGGTGCGGGCCGTTCGCAACAACCGCGAAGTGCGGTTAAAGGCGATGGAGGCCGCACTTGCGCGGGGCGAAGTCGGGCTCGAGGCGATCAGCATGCTGCCCGAGTTGACCGCTGAGGCAGGCTACACCAATCGCGATGTCTATGACGCGTCGGTGTCGGCGACCTTGAATGAAGACGGGATCAATAAAGGCCCGGTCAACGCGCCGAGCCCAACCTACTCCGTCTCCGAGCCTCGCGATCTGCGCACGGGTGAGCTCGGCTTCAGCTGGAACGTGCTGGATTTTGGCCTTTCCTACGTGCGTGCCCGGCAGCGGGCCGATCAGTATCTCATCAGCGAAGAGCGCGAGCGAAAGACGGTTCATACCATCACCCAGCAGGTGCGGGCGGCGTACTGGAAAGCAGTGTCCGCCGATCGTCTCCTGGGCCGGGTGACCGATCTTCGCGATCAGGCCGAAGCGGCGCTTGATGGCTTTCGCGATATGGAGCGCAGCCGGGCGATGGGTCCGCGGGAGGCGCTGATCTATCAGCGTGATCTGCTGGATGTGCTGCGCTTGCTGCAGGATCTTGAGCGTGAGCTCAGTGGCGCCAAAGTCGAACTGGCGGATCTGATGGGATTGCACCCGGCGACCGAGTTTACGCTGGAAGATGTCGAGCGCGAGCGCCTTACCGTGCCACGGCTCGAGAACGCGATCGCCGAGCTCGAGGCCGCCGCCCTGAACAACCGACCCGAGGTGCGTGAGGCGTTCTACCAGAGTCGAGTGTCGGTCAAGGAAACCCGCGCCGCGCTGCTACGCATGCTGCCCGGGCTTAACCTGACCGCGGCCCTTAATTATGAGGATTCCATTTACCGGCGCGACAAGGAGTGGCAGACCCTTGGCGCCAGCGTGAACTGGAACCTGTTCAACGTATTTGCCCTGAAGCCCAACCTCGATGCCGCTGAGGTAAGGGGGCAGCTGGCCGAGGCTCGGCGTCTGGCGGTCGCCATGGCGGTGATGAGTCAGGTGCATTTGAGCGTATCCGACTTCATGCAGACCCAGCGTATGTTTGAAGTGGCCAGCGATTACCGCGACGTTGCCGGGCGTATTCTGGCGCAGACCGAGTCCGAGGTCCGCTCGCAGTCCATGGGCGAGCTTGAGGCCGTGCGGGAGTCACTCAACGACATCCTGGCTGAACTGCGGCGCGATCGGGCCTATGCCGAGTTGCAGAATGCGTTTGGCCGGGTGGCTGTATCCACCGGTGTGGATCTCTTCCCGCGGGACTATGCCGAATTGCCTGCGCCGTTACTCGCCGAGGTGCTCGAGAAACGCTTCGAGCAAATGGCGGATGGGCGGTTGCCGTTGAGTCCCCCACAGCCGGTTGCCGGCGATGCCCCCGAAGCAGCGCCTGCGGAAGAAGCAAGCGATGCGGCGGCACTCAACCCGGCCGGTGCGCCAGTCGCGCAAGCGCTGCCGCGCGACGGGCAGGGACTATGGACGCTGGGACAGCAGGGTGATGCCCGCAATGATCAGAATACGCCAACACGCAGTGAGCTCAATCTCGACTACGAGCCGCTCTGAGGGGCTATTGCTGGCGGCGCTCCTGCTGGGCGCCGCCTTGTGTATAACGCTGCCTGCCAAAGCGGCGGAGGTTGGCCGGGCATTACTGCAGCCCTCGGAGCGGGCCGTGTTGTCCGCCGAGATCGGAGCGCGGGTGGAGCAGCTCCCGGTCCAGCCCGGTGAGCGGTTTGCGCAAGGCGACCTTTTGGTGGGGCTTGACTGCAGTCTGTTCGGAGCACAACGGGCCCGAGTGGAGGCCGAGGCCGAAGCCGCCCGGCTCGAGGCCGAAAACGCGCGCGAGCTCAACGCCATGCGCTCGATTGGTCGGCTGGAAGTCGCCCTTGCCGAGCAGGCCTATGCCCAGGCGCAGTCCGAGCTGCGGGTTGCACGCATCAATGAATCGCGGTGCACCATTCGGGCCCCGTTTGCCGGCCAGGTTGCCGAATGGCAGTTGCGCCCGCACGAGTTTGCGCGCGCCCAGGAACCGGTCATCGAGGTCGTCGGCACCGAGGCGCTGGAGGTCGAGATCGTCGCGCCGGCGGCCTGGATCGGCCCGGTCTCACCGGGCGCTACGCTCAATATCCAATTTGACGGCCAGACCGACAGCGTCCCGGCCCAGGTCACCCGTATCAACCCGGTCATCGACCCCGTGAGCGAGACCGTTACGTATTATGCCGCGCCCCAGATGCGTCCATGGATGACCATCGGCATGACGGGCACGGCCACCCCGACAGGCAAGGAATAGGCAGCACGTCATGGCAAAGCGCATTGATGATCACATCTTCTCGGAAACCCTCGGCCGCCGCCCGCTGATCACGGCCCTCGAGCAGCGCATCCTGCTGGACGCTACCGCGCCGGTCACGGCCGCCAAGACCCTGGGCGATGCCGATACCGACACCGATCAGGACCCGGCGGCACAGGATGCCGAGATCAGCGAGGTCAACGCCCTCGCGCCCAGCGAGGCCCGCGAGCGCAAGGAAGTCGCCTTCGTCGATGGCGGTCTCGAGGACGTACAGACCCTGGTCGACGGCATCAGTGAAGACGGGACGCATATCGACATCGTCATGGTCGACCCCGAGGTCGACGGCTTTGCCTTTATGGCCGACTACCTGGAAGGCGCGGAGGGCATCGACGCCATCCATGTGCTGGGCCACGGCGCCGAGGCCAGCGCTACCCTGGGCACCGCCACGCTGGATGCCGATTCCATCGACACGCATGCCAACGACCTCCAGCAGATCGGCCAGGCCATGACCGACGCCGGCGACCTGCTGCTCTATGGCTGTTATGTCGGGACTGGTCCCGAGGGCAAGGCGTTTGTCGAGGACATTGCGACTCTTACCGCCGCGGATGTGGCGGCTTCTGATGACTTGACTGGCGCGGAGGCGCTGGGTGGGGATTGGGAGTTGGAGTCTCAATTTGGGTTGATCGAGAGTTCAACGTTGGAGTCGACCTATTTTGATGGGGTTTTGGCTGCTTATAATTGGAACTTCGATCCGTTTCCTGGGGATTATAATCTGAACACGATCCGCTTAGATCAACTGCAGGATTTGGCTGACAGCGGCGATCCGCTTGTTACTCGAACAAGTTTTGATGGTGTTTTGAATGAGACCGATTCGAATTCTCATGACTTA
>CAJXMI010000028.1 GCA_913056145.1 uncultured Spiribacter sp. | reverse complement strand
GCGTAGAGCGGGCACTCCTGGCCCAGACAATTATCGGCCGTGGAGGTGATACGTGGCAGCAGCCCCGGATTCTGTGCCTCATCCGGAGCCTCGGCCAGATCACCGGTGCCGGTGCGCCCCGCCCAGGCTCGAACCTGCTGCAGCGCATGCGCGAGCGAGCGGCTCTCAAGGCGGCCCGCCTCATGGGTGCGCTCCATGCGGTAGAGGCAAAGATAATTGGCACGGCCCTTCAGCAAGGCCGCACGGACCGGCTGATCAACCGCCTCCCGGGCGAGCGGCAGATCACGATGAAACAGCTGATCCTGAAGGGTGCGGGTTCCGGTGGAGATAATGACGCGCTGGCCGGCCAGCAGCGCAGGCAGCAGATAGGCCAGGGTTTTGCCGGTGCCCGTGCCAGCCTCAACGACCAGCGTCTCGGCCTGCGCAATGGCGTCTGCGACGGCTGCGGCCATC
Source organism: uncultured Spiribacter sp. (assembly GCA_913056145.1). GTDB lineage: Bacteria > Pseudomonadota > Gammaproteobacteria > Nitrococcales > Nitrococcaceae > Spiribacter. The sequence continues at coordinate 17,924 of CAJXMI010000028.1, read as the reverse complement.
TGCTGCTGCTCGGCCCGCGGTGCATAGCCCGGCAAAAGGTCGGCAAGGGCCCCGTCCGGGCCAAGTGCGGCGGCAACCCGCGTCTCGAGGTCGGTCATGAGGGCGCTTGACGGCTCGGCGCCCGCTGCCGCGCGACCGCCGCGTTGAACAACAGGAAAAAACCCCCAAGAAGCCCATAGGCCAGCAAGGTCCAGGCCGGAATCGTCACCCCCAGAATCCGGTCGATTTCGGCGCACTCGCCCGATCCGGAGAGCACGAGGCGGAGCGCCTCCGACAAAGGAAACACCTCCAGAAGGTAATCAAGGCCAGGGCCGCAGGCGGGCACTTCCTCGGGCGGCAGCGACTGCAGCCACAGGTGCCGCCAGGCAAGCCCAATGCCGGCAAGCGCCGCCACCGCAGTGAGCCCGCCGGCCAGCCACCCGGGGCGGATCGCACCCAGCAGCAAAAAGGCGGCCATGACCAGAAAGGCCACCCGCTGAAAGACACAAAGTGGGCAGGGGGGCATGTCGGCCACCACCTCGATGATGACCGCCGCCACCACCAGGCCGATGCAGGTCAGTGCACCAGCCAGATTCAGGGCACGGGGGTGGCCCAGTGCCTGATTCCAGATCCGCATCGCTTCACTCGCTTTTGGCCAGACGCCAGTGTGCCGCCCCGCACCCGCCTGTGCCAGTACCGGCGAGCCCTCGCACTCGGAGCCGACAGATGGCCAAGCTAGGGGGCCGCCGTGACCGGCGGGCCCGGGATAACCCGCTGCAGCAGCAGCGCAGCGACGGCGAGCCCCGCCCCCACCAGATCGGTTATCAGCCCGCCCTGGATCAGCGCCAGCGCGGCCCCCAGCAGCAGCAGCCGGACCAGCCAGCGTGCGTTACGGGCCATGAACCAGCCCTGCACGCCACCCGCCAGCAGATATACACCGGCAACGGCAGTCGCCCCGGCGCGCAGCACCGCCGGCCAGTCACCCTCCATTAGCAGGGCGCTTGAGTAGAAGAACATGAACGGGACCACAAAGGCCGCAATCCCAACCCGGAACGAGGCGACCGAGGTCTGCATGGGATTGGCTCCCGAAATGCCTGCCGCCGCATAGGAGGCAAGGGCCACGGGGGGCGTAATGGCCGAGACCACCGCAAAATAGAACACAAAGAAATGCGCAGTCAGCGGATCAATGCCCAGCTGGATCAGCCCGGGCGCCACCACCGAGGCCGCTACCGCATACGCCGCGGTGGTTGGCATGCCCATACCGAGCAGAATGGAGATGAGCATTGCAAAGACAAGCGCCAACAGCTGACTGGCCTCTGCAAGGCCAAGCAGCAGCGACGAGAACCGACCGCCCACGCCGGTGAGCGAGATCACGCCCACAATGATCCCGGCGCAGGCGCACACGGCGATAATCTGGATCGACATCTCGCCACCGAGCCGCAGCGCCCGGCCAATGCCGAGCGGCCCCATCGCATGCGGCGTAAGCCAGCTGACCACAACCGCCGCCACCGTCGCCAGCGTACCGGCGCGAATGACCGAATACCCCATGAAGAGCGCGGCAATCAGAATGATGATGGGGATGAACAGATACACCTGCTTCAGCAACTGCCTGAGCACCGGCAGTTCATCATCGCGCATGCCGCGCATGCCGAGCTGCGAGGCCTCGGCATCGACCATGAAATACACCGCCGCGAAATACAGGATCGCCGGAATGATGGCAGCAACGGCGATATCGGTATACGGAATGCCGGTGATCTCCGCCATGATGAAGGCGCCCGCCCCCATGATGGGCGGCATGATCTGCCCGCCGGTCGACGCAGCCGCTTCAATGGCCCCGGACGACTGACGCGAATACCCCACCTTCTTCATGAGCGGAATGGTGAGCGAACCGGTCGACACCACATTGCCGGCGCTGGTCCCGTTGATCATCCCCATCAGGCCCGAAGCAAAGATAGCCACCTTGGCCGGCCCGCCCCGCGCCCGACCCGCCGCCGCAAAGGCAAAATTCACAAAATAGTCGCCCACTTTGGAGGCCTGCAGAAAAGCGGCGAACACAATGAACAGAATGATATAGGTCGACGAAACCGCCGTTGTGGGCCCGAGGATGCCCGCATCGGTGTAGACCTGGCTGAAAAACCGGTTCATCGACAGGCCCGGGTAGCCCAGAAAACCGGGCAGATAGGGCCCGGCAAACACATACACCAGGAACACCGCCGAGATGGTGATCAGCGCAAGCCCTGTTACGCGCCGTGTGAGCTCCATGATGAGCGCGGTGCCCGCCATGGCGGCAAGCGAAATCCCGATGGGTGCAAACGGCGTGCCGGTGCTCATGCGCAACTGCGTGTTGTAGATGACCAGCAGGTAGGCCGCCACGCTAATCGTGCAGAGCATGAGCACCACATCGGGCGCGGTGATCCGATGCCGTCGCCCCGTTGCCAACCAGGACAGCAGGATGCTCCCGGCAGTGGCGATCAGCAGCGGGATGCCAAAGTGCCAGAGCTCACGAGCCGGTTCCATGCGCATGGCCCCGCCTGCAAAGGCCTGCCAGAACGCCACGGCCTGTCCCAGGCTGTACAGCGCCGCCGCCCCGAGGAGCAGCGATACCCAGCGGACCGGCCGGGGGCTGAGGGCCTCGTCATCGCCAAAATCACGGCCGGCATAGAGCGCAAATCCGATCACCAGGGCGCCGGCAATATGGACGATGCGAAAGCTCCAGGTCTCGAGCGGGTAGACATTGAGCGAGAACAGATGAAACGCCGCGTACCCGCCGGTCACCAGGGCAACCACGACCCAGAAGGCACCGGTGAAGAGGCGCCGGTTGCCCTCGATAACCTCATCGTCAACGCCCTGTGCCAGTGCCGGGTTGCTACCCGTGTCACTCCCCGAGTGCTTGTCAGTCATGGCTTCTCCGCCACCAGATTCCTCGCAGCAGGCGGCCACCGAAGTGACCGCCTGGAACCAGGATCCTAGTGGATCATGTCATCGGCAATAGCGTAGCCGTTTTCTTCAAACCACTGCGCCGCTCCGGGGTGGAAAGGCAGGACCGTGTTCTTGTCGTAGTTCTCCGGAACGCTGAAACGCGCTGCCCGGTGAATCTGAACCATTCGGTCGTTGTTTTCCATGACGGCCCGGGTGGCCTCGTACACAAGGCTTTGCGGCAGGTCACAGCCGGCAATGGCAAAGTTCCACATGGACACCGCGCGGGAGGCATCATCAAGGGTCTGGTAGGTATCCGCCGGGATGTCGAAGGCCGACACCGGGAAGGCATCCATGACCTGCGCCTGCTCGGCCTCGGTGAACTCGATGATGTTGATGTCGGTCTGGACCTCGAGCTGGCTCACTGCCGGAATGGGCACACCGGCCGCAAAGGCGATCACGTCAATCAGACCGTCCTGCATCTGCCCGGCCAGATCGCTCCAGCCGCCGTTGCGGCGGTTGAAATCAACGCCCAGCGTCTCGAGCATACGCGGGAAGTACGTATCGGATGTGGACCCGGCCGGGCCAAAACCGACGTCGGCTCCCGCCGGGATGTCGGCAATGGATTCGATACCCGAGTCAGACAACACGGTAATCGAGAACGGTGTCTCGTACATGGGGAACATGGCGCAGGCATTGTCCAGCGGCAGCCCGGGGGCAATCGGACTCTGGCCCGCCAGGGCCTCGGCAGCCGGCCCCATTGTAGTCATGCCGAAGGCCAGATCCCCGTTGTGCACCAGAGCCAGATTCTGGTTGGGTCCGCCGGTGACCTCACCCCCACCCGGCACACCGATCTCGTCAGAGACCAGCTTGGCCCAGCCCGAACCATAGGTGAAGTAGGTGCCGCCCTGACTGGCGGTGCCAACCGTGAAACTATCCGGCCACTCCGAGCGGTCGGCCAGCGCGGTGGCAGAGACAACAGCAAGCCCGGCAGCAGCGGCCAGGCCAATCACGTTACGCGTATTCATGACTCCTCCTCGTTCCTTCGAAATACGACTCAAGCCGCGTTGGTCTAACCAACGCTTGATGCCAGTGTGCCTAGCCGGCTGCGAACACGCCACCCTCTGTGACCTGCCGCTTGCCAGCCCTCGCGTGCCCGACCGCCGCTCGTTTATGGTGGGGCGATGACTGCATCTGTCTTCAGCAACCGTCATCTCACCGATCTGCCCGAGGCCGCGCGGATCGAATGGGCGCCGGCCGGCGTTCCCTCGCCCCGACTCCTGCTTTTTAACGAGGCGCTGGGCGATGATCTCTCGGTGCCAGCGATCTGGCGCCGGGGTGAGGCGGCCGCGGCCGTGTGGTCGGGCAACAGCCTCCCCGACTCCTGTTGCCCGGCGGCGCTGGCCTACGCCGGGCACCAGTTCGGCCAGCCTGTCCCCCAGCTGGGCGATGGCCGGGCGCTGCTGCTTGGCCAGCTGCCGGGGCCGGACGGGCAACTGCGCGATCTCCAGCTCAAGGGCAGCGGCCGCACGCCGTTTTCGCGCATGGGCGACGGTCGTGCCGCGCTGGGGCCGGTCCTGCGCGAATACGTGGTAAGCGAGGCCATGCATGCGCTGGGCATTCCCACCACGCGCGCACTGGCGGCCACAAGCAGCGGGGAGACCATCGCCCGGGCGGCAGGCCCCGAGCCGGGAGCGGTTCTCACCCGCGTGGCCCGCAGCCATCTGCGCTTCGGGACGTTCGAGTACTTCGCTCACCGCGGGGATGTGGGGGCACTGCGCCAGCTGGCCGACACGGCCATCGCCTGGCACTTCCCCGCCCTGGCCAACCGCCCTGATCCCGAGCGCTATCCGGCGCTCCTGGAGGCACTGATCGAGCAGACCTCGCGTCTGATCACGGATTGGCTGCGCGTGGGTTTCATTCACGGTGTGATGAACACCGACAACATGAGCGTCTCGGGCGAGACGCTCGACTACGGACCGTGCGCCTTCATGGATGCGTTCGACCCGGGGTGTGTCTTGAGCTCGGTGGATCAGGGCGGCCGCTACGCCTTTGATCAGCAGGGGCGCATCGGCCACTGGAATCTGACCCGCCTTGCCGAATGCCTGCTGCCCCTCTTCGGCGCCGATACCGAGACGGCCATCGACCGTGCCGAGGCGCTGCTCGCCCGCTATCCCGACGCCTTTCAAACCCATTACAGGGCAATGCTGGCCGCCAAGCTGGGCCTTGCGGCAGACGAGCCGGACATCACGACGGCCGATGCCGATCTTGGCGAGCGACTGCTCGCCCTGATGGCACAGGCGGGCAGCGATTACACCAACACCTTCCGGCAGCTTGCCGAGGCGGCGCCCGATGACCCGGCGCAGGAGACAAGCATGGCGGCGCTTCTGGGCGCCGGGGCCGACGGCCGGGCGTGGCTGCAGGACTATGCCGCGCGCCTTGCCGGGCGGGATGGCCAGGCACCGGCCGTCTCCGAGCACCGGCGCCAGGCGCTCATGCGGCGTACCAACCCCGTTGTTATTCCCCGCAATCACCGCGTTGAGGCCGCACTGACAGCCGCCGAGGCCGGAGACCTTGAACCGGTGCAGCGGCTCCTCGATGTTTTGCAGACACCCTACCGGGCCAGCCCCGCTGCCGGGCCGTTTACGCAGCCGCCCGCGCCGTTCGAGCAGGTGCTCGCCACGTTCTGCGGCACCTGAGGCCCCATGCGCACGCCGCTTGCCAGCCAGCAACGCCTGATCGACGCCCTCGCGACCCACCCGGAGGCCCTGGATGAGGGTCCGACGGAGTACATCGAGACCCACTTCTCGTGGGTGATTCTGACCCGGCGCTACGCCTTTAAATGCAAAAAGGCACTCGCCCATGAGTGGCTGCCGCATGACACGCCGGCCGACCGGCGCCGCGCCTGCTGGACCGAAGTCCATCTCAATCGACGCCTGGCCCCTGCGGTTTATCTGGATGTGATCGGCCTTGCGCTCGGTGATGACGGACGGGTGCGGCCAGCCACCGCGGCCACGGAATACCTGGTGCAGATGCGACGCCTTCCGGATGCCGCCAGTCTCGAAGCGCAGCTTGCCGCCGGCACACTCTCGGCCGCCGCAATTGACCGCCTGGGCCATCGCCTCGGGCGTTTCTACGCCGAGCTGCCACCGGAGCGGCCTGCACCCGCGCAATACTGGCGCGAGCTCACCGGGCTGCTGGTCGAATGGCGCGATGAGGCCTGCACGCATATGCCCGCTGCGGAGTCCGAACGGGCCGGCGCGCTGCAGCGCCGACTCGACGAGCTTGCCCATGCCCTGCGGGCAACACTGGAAGAGCGGACCCGCCTGGGGCGTCTGTGCGAGGCGCATGGCGATCTGCGCCCGGCCCATGTGTATTTTCTGCCCGAACCTGTCGCGATTGATTGCCTGGAGTTCTCACGGCCACTGCGCATTCTGGACCCGGTGGACGAGCTGGCCTTTCTGGCCATGGAATGTCGGCGCCTGGGCGCAGGCTGGATCGGCTCGCGGCTTGCCGCCTGCTATACCGCGCAGGCCGACGACCGGCCACCGCGTGCCCTGTGGATCTTCCATGCCGCCCGTCGGGCCCTGCTCTGGGCGCTGCTGGGTCTGCGCCATCTCGATCGCCCCGACACCGGCGATTCAGCGCACTGGCAGCGCCGTGCGGCCGCTTATATCCGGCTTGGGCATGCCATCCTCGACGAACTGGCGCATGACGGTCAGCACGCCGCCGCGGCAGCAATCCCCTGGGCCAACAGCGGTGCTGCCGACACCCAGGAGAGCCGTTCGGAGGCGGGCAATGCCCCCCGGGCCTGACCCCGGACGCTGTCGGTCAGATACATCCGGGTGATGGGAGAGTCATTCAGCGTCTGCGCGGCATTGCCGGTGAAAAGGCCATGGGTCACCAGGGCCACCACCTCCCGTGCTCCGGCCCGCATGCAGGCCTCGGCCGCCCGCGCCAGGGTGCCGCCCGAACTGACCAGATCATCGACAATGCACACGGTGCAGCCGTCAACCCGGCCGACCAGCGTGTCGCCCGAGACCACGCCCCCGCTGCGCTTTTTCTCCATGAACCCGATCCCCGGCTGCTCGCCGAGACGCGTGGCAAGTTGCTCTCGCAGCCGCTCGGCGCGCTTGTAGCCCCCCGCATCCGGTGACAGCACCACGAACGGTCCGCCCGTGGTATCACCGAGCCATGCCTCGAGCAGCGCGGGCCCGGCCTGGAGATTGCGGGCCGGAATGCGAAAGGCGTTCTCGAACGCCGCCGGGTTGTGGACATCAAGCGCCAGCACTCGCTCAACCCCCATCGCCTCGATGAGCTGGGCGATGTAGCGCGACGACAGCGCATCACCGGGCTTGGTGCGCCGATCCTTGCGGGCATAGGCCAAATAGGGCAGCACGGCCGTCACCCGTGCGGCTCCGTGGTCGCGCAGCGCGCCGGCGAGGAACAGGGTCCGAACCAGGCGATCGTTCACACCAAAGCCACCGTGGGCGTGGAGTGACTGGAGAATGTAGCAATCGCCGCCGCCTGCATCGGCCGTCAGGCGCAGCTTGTGCTCGCCATCCTCGAAATCACGCTCCTCGAGCGGGCTCGCCGTGGTTGCGAGCCCGGCCGCGACCTCGTCAGCCAGTGACTGCTGCCCGGCCGGCGCAAACAAAAGCGGTGCTGGCGTGCGCGTGCTCAAGGTCTCCATGGCGACCAGCATAGCGATGAATCGGCCGGCCATGCAGCCTGCCCGGGGGTCGGTGACTGCGAAATCAGTCCGATTCCCGATGGGAACGGGGAACATCGAGCGCTGACACTTGCCCACTCGGGTAACGCCCTATCATTCCGACATCTCAAGAGGAGTATTAACGATGGCGCAGGCAAAGACCGACAACATGATGAACATCGCCCGTGAATGGATGGACATACAGCGGGATTACATGATGTCGAGCATGCGGGCAATGGGCCCCACCGATGAACTTGAGACCACCCGTGAGGCCGTCGAAAAGACGTTGGCGCTGGAGGAAAAGGCGCTGGATGAGTTGCGCCGCGGCGCGGGCGATATCCCGGGCATCAACGGGATGGTGGACATGATGTCCGAGATGTCACGCAGCGCGCTGCAGATGCGCGGCCAACTCTGGCAGGCCTGGTTCGACCAGATGCGCTCCGCTCAGGAGCAGGTCGAGTCGACCACCGGCAAGTGATCGGCCGCCCGGGCGGCAGCGGCGGACGCCTCAGCGGCGCTCGCCGGGGCGCCAAGATGGTGCAGCGCAAGCGGATCCAGAAACGTAATCCGGCGCCCGCGCGCCTCAATGAGGCCGCGATCCGTGAAGCGGTGAAACAGTCGGCTGGTGGTCTCGGCCGCCAGACCGACAGAGCTGCCCAGCTCGGCCCGGGTCATTGGTAGACGCAGCGTGGCGCCGGCGTGGGCCGGGTGGTTCATGCGCGCGCGCAACTGATCCAGCACAAAGGCGAGACGCACCTCGGCATTGTGGCCGGCCAGCGCGGCGTACTGGCCCTGCTCAGTACGAATCGCCCCGCTCAGCAGGCGCATCAGCTGGCGCTGCAACCCGGCATGCTCGCAGGCCAGGCGAAACAGATGTTGACCGGGCAGGGAGCATACGGCAGTGGTTGTGAGGGTGACGGCGCTGGTGGCGTAGTGGCCATCGGCAATCGCGCTCAGACCAAAAAATTCACCGGGCAGATGGAAGGCCACAATCCGCTCCTCGCCGCTCGCATCACGCCTGACCGTTTTGACCGCGCCACTGCGGACTGCGTGGATAGCCGTGAAGGGCTCCCCCGCCTCATGGAGTCGGGAGCCGGGCGGCACGGGCTCGTGCTGGCGCGCGATGCGCTTCAGGGCCTCCCGTGCGCCTGCATCAAACGGCGGCGCGGCGGCCAGGCCAAGGCCCAGGCAGGGTGAGGGGTCGTCGCTGGCGGAAACTTGCATCATGTCAATTCTGTACAGAGCGTCATCCGCTAGATTGGCATTCACGTCAGACCTGCTCGGTGACTAAGTCACTGACCTGTCTGGCCACACCAAAGACCCTGACCAGCGTGGCGTCAATGCGCCCAACTCAATGACCGGGGAGGAGACCATGTCCAATAATAATCCCACCAACACCGGACGTCGGCGGTTCCTGGCAGGCTCTGCCGCCATGGCCGGCGCCGCTACCACCGGCATCGGTGCCGGGAGCCTGCTGGCCAGTCCGCCGGCAAAGGCCGTCAGCACCGATGCACGCATCGTCATAGCGGGCGCTGGCGCGGCCGGCATTTCGATTGCCACCCGACTGTCCCGCCAGCTCGACGGCGCCCGGATCACCGTTATCGACAGCCGCGAGACCCATCTCTATCAGCCAGGGCTCACGCTGGTCGCCACGGGCAACTGGACGCCCTCGAAAGTCGAGGATCCGAACACCCGTTTCATGCCCGATGGCGTGGAGTGGTTGCATGACGACGTCGTCGAGTTCAACCCCGACAACAATCGGGTCGAGACGGCCGGCGGCGAGTCGGTGCCTTATGACTATCTGGTCATTACCACCGGACTGCAGCTCAACTTTGATGCCATCGAGGGCATGGACACCAGCCTGATCGGCCGCGAGGGCGTTGGCTGCGTCTACGCCAACCCCGACCATGCACGCCGGACCTGGGAGGCGGCAGATCTCTTTCTCGACGAGGGCCGCGTAGCGCTTTTCACGCGCCCGCCGGGCCCGATCAAATGTGCTGGTGCGCCGCTCAAGGTCACGATGCTGCTTGAAGACGCATTGCAGGATCGCGGTACCCGCAGCAAGGCCGAGCTGCATTATCTGCCGCCGGGCGAAGGGCTTTTCTCGCAGCCCGACATCAACACCTTCCTGAAGGACTACTTCCCGTCAAAGCGCGACATCACCATCGACTACAACCACCCGCTGGTTGCCATTGATCCGGGCCGTCGCGAAGCGACCTTCGGGACGCCGGAAGGCCCGCGCACGCTGGGCTACGACTTTATTCACGTCGTCCCGCCGATGTCCGCGCCCGACATGATCCGCTACGGCGATCTTGGCTGGCAGGAGGGCAGCTTCGAGGGTTGGCTCGAAGTTGATCAGTACAGCATGCAGCACCGGCGCTATCCCAACGTCTTTGGCGCCGGCGATGTTGTCGGAACCCCAATCGGCAAGACCGCGGCGAGCGTAAAGGCCCAGGCACCGGTTGTTGCCGACAACGTGGTCGCCGCGATTCAGGAGCAGGCGCTGCCGGCGGCCTGGAATGGCTACACCTCGTGCCCGCTGATTACCGAAAAGGGCCAGGCCATGCTGGTGGAGTTTGATTTCAACCTCGACATGACCCCGTCGTTCGCATTCCTCGATCCCATGAAGGCGCACTGGGCGCCCTGGTTCCTCAAGGATCAGATGCTGCATGCGGCCTACAACGCCATGCTCCGCGGACGCGTCTGAGGCAAGGAGACACTGCAATGGAATTCTCGATTCTTGGCATCATTGCCGTTGTGCTCGAGCTGCTGCGACCTGTGCTGCTGCCGCTTGGGCTGGTCATCCTGGTCGATCTGGTCCTGCTGGGTCGGGTGATCACGGGGCTTCAGCGCTTCCGCGTCGCGTCGGCCCTGCGGGGCGCCGCGATCGTGGGGGCAGTGGCGGCCGTTGCCGCGGCGCTCTATCTGCCAACCTGGACGGGTGCCAGCCTTGCCCAGCTCAGTAGCATTATCGACATCCTCGGTGTTGTCGGCGGGGGGCTGGCCATCGGTATTGCCGTTGGCATGCTGAGCTACCCGCCCATTCAGCTGCTGAACCGGAGGCCTGCCTGACGCGATGACCGGTGATCAACGTCTGGCCCACCTCCCCGTGGCCCTGTTTGCCATGGTCATGGGGTTGTCGGGCCTTACGCTCGTTTGGCAGAAAAGCGCCGAAGTGCTGGCCACTCCGGCAGCCATCGGGACCCTGCTGGCGCTGACCACGGCGGCGGTGTTCGTGATACTGGCCGGGGCCTACACGCTCAAGGCGCTGCGACATCCGGATGCCGTGCGGGCCGAGCTCAACCACCCGGTCAAGCTCAGCTTCTTTCCGGCGATTAGCATCAGTCTGGTCCTGCTGGGCACGGCATTGCGGCATCTGGCGCCGTCCCTCGCCCTGGGTCTGTGGGGGCTTGGCGCGCTTCTCCACCTGCTGCTCACCCTGTATGTCGTTGGCCGCTGGATGCATCACGAGCAGTTCGAGATCAACCACATCAACCCGGCCTGGTTCATTCCGGCAGTGGGCAATATTCTGGTGCCGATTGCCGGCGTGGGCTTTGGTCAGATTACCGTCTCCTGGTTTTTCTTCAGCATCGGCATCATCTTCTGGCTGGTGCTGCTGACCATCGTGTTCTACCGGATGTTCTTTCATGCACCGCTGCCGGATCGGCTGCTGCCCACGCTGTTCATCATGATCGCACCGCCCGCCGCGGGCTTCATTGCCTGGTCGCAGCTGGCCGGAGAGCTGGATCCGCTGGGCCGTATTCTGGTCAACATCGGGCTGTTTCTGACCCTGCTGCTGCTCACCCAGGCACGGCGGTTTGCGGCGCTGCCGTTTGCGCTATCGTTCTGGGCCTATTCCTTTCCGCTCGCCGCCATGACGGTTGCCAGCTTTATCTACTATCAGGCAACGGATCTGGTCGCGCTGCGCTGGCTCAGCACCGGGCTGCTGGCCTTGACAACGCTGCTGATCGCCTGGCTGATCGTGCTTACCGTGCAGGCCGGCCATCGCGGTCAGATCTGTGTTGCCGAAGGCTGAAGGTCGCCGGTGGCAAGGAGTTGCGGTAGATCAAGATTAGGGCACCCCGGGGCTTTTCCCCGCCAGTCCGTGCCGGTAAGGTGAGATTCAAATTGCAAGCGTTGCAAAAAAATCCTTCACCAATCCATGAGGAAGACCATGACCAACGATAACTTCCGTAACGATCGCCGCCGCCTGCTTCGCGGTGCCCTGCTTGGCGTGGCCGCTGCCCCGCTCGCCACTCTGAGCATGCGTGGCTCCAACGCAATGGCGCAGGACATGCCCAAGCTGGCCGAGGACAACCCGCAGGCCATCGCGCTCAACTACGTGCATGATGCCGCCGACAAGGACGACATGCGCACCGAGGGCGCCATCTGTGGCAACTGCCGCCTCTATCTGGGCGAGCGCGATGCCGAATGGGGTGGCTGTACCGCCTTCCCTGGCAAGGCCGTCAACATCAACGGCTGGTGCAGCGCCTGGGTGGCCACCTCCAGCTGATCCGTCGCAGCCTGCGGCCACAACCCCGCTGGCGCCGCCGCGCCGCGGGGTTTTTTTATGATGCAGGCATGGACGCCGCCGGTGCCGCTGAGAGCGCATGAAATCGGTTCGGGTTTGGTCTGAACTTCGTGCAGCGGTTACCCTCCAAGCCTCACATACCCACCCTCAGGCAACCGGGATACCCTATTCATGCGACCACGGTTTTTATGCGCCGCCCTGTTCCTCCTGGCAGGCAGCGCCCAGGCTCAGGACCTCCCCGCCCCGCTGGGCGCCCTTGAAGATCGCGGCGCCACCATCGGCGAGTCCTTCGACGCCCCCGATGGCCTTACCGGCTACACCGTAAGCTTTCAGGGCCAGACACTCGCAGCCTATGTCACGACCGATGGCGACCATGTGGTAGTTGGCACGCTGCTGGATGGTGATGGCACCAACCTCTCACAGCCGATCATCGAGGCCGCCGAAAACGCCGCGCGCTCCGAAGACGACTGGGAGGCCCTCGCCGGGTCCGGCTGGATTCCGGATGGACCCGACACCGCGCCACGAGTGGTCTACGCCTTCACCGACCCCAACTGCCCGTTCTGCCACCGCTTCTATGAAACTACGCGGGACTGGGTGGATACCGATCAGGTCCAGATCCGCCATGTCATGGTTGGCGTACTGCGCGAGGACAGCCTGCCCAAGGCTGCCACGCTGCTGGCGGCCGAAGACCCGAGCGCTGCTCTGGCCGAGCATGAGGCCAACTTTGACAACGGCGGAGTGCGCCCGGCCGATCGCCTGCCGGCGGGCGCCCAGCAGACGGTGCAAACCAACAACCGCCTGATGGCCGAGCTGGGTGTGCGTGGAACCCCCTCGGTGTTCTATCGGGATGCGGACGGGGACATTCGCCTGGAGCGCGGCCTTCCTCGCGGTGAGGCACTGGAGACGGTCATGGGAGGACCGCGCCCCGAGTAGCGTCCGGGGCCGGGCTAGCGGCTCAGGCGTGCGCGGCTCTCGGCAATATAGAGCGAGCGCAGGCGGGCCACGGCCGGCCCGGGGCAGCCGCTGCCGATCGGCGTCCCGTCGATCTCGACAACCGGGCTCACAAATGCCGTGGCACTGGTAATGAAGGCCTCCTCGGCCGCCATGACCTCGGCAGGTGTAAAGGCCCGCTCCTCCACCGCGAGGGCGGCCTCTCGGGCATAGTCGAGCACAGCCGCCCGCGTAATGCCGTGCAGGATGTCGTTGGACAGAGCCCGGGTCACCAAACGACCATCACGGGTGATGATGTGGGCGTTGCTTGAGCTGCCCTCGGTGACCGTGCCGGCCTCCAGCATCCAGACATCATCCACGCCCTCCGCCACCGCCAGCGACTTCATCATCGATGGGTAGAGCAGCTGCGTGGTCTTGATATCACGGCGATGCCAGCGCAGATCGGGCCGCGTGATCACACGCAACCCACGGGCGGCCTCCGGGTTGTCAACCAGCGCCTGTGCCTGGGTAAACAGCATCACCGTGGGCGTGGCCTGCGCCGGCTGCACAAAGCTGCGATCGGCCGAGCCACGCGAGACCTGCAGGTAGATCAACCCCTCGCTGAGGTTGTTACGGGCAATAAGCTCGCGGTGAATGCCGCGCAAATCGGCTGCCTCGGGATCGAACGCAATCCCCAGCTCAGCAAGGCTTCGGCGCAGGCGCCGCTGATGAGCGTCGAAGTCGACCAGGCCGCCATCAATGACGGCTGTTACCTCATAGACTGCATCGGCAAACAACAACCCGCGATCAAAGATCGAGACGCTGGCCTCGGCCTCGGGCAGATACGCCCCGTTGACATGAACAATCCTCGACACTGGCCACTCCTCCGCTTGCCCTGGCTGGCATATTACCGCAGGTGTCGCCAGATGCGGGGCGTGGCGTCATCAAGCATGATCGTCTGCAAAACCACCCGCATTTGCTTGTTGGCGTGTTGCGCCAGTGCCGTGATGCGGTACCCCTCGACCAGGGCCTCGACGACCACCCGGGTGTCGACGTCCGTTCTGCCGGCAAAATGACTCGCATCAGGCAGACTGACTGGCTGACCAACGGCCTCCAGCCGCTCGACCCAGCGTGCGGCATCACCCCCCGGATCGGGCTGTAACGCGGGCACTGCCCGCGCAGCTCGATCGCGCGCAGCAACCGCCATGGCGGCCTCGGCCACCTCAAATACCTGCATACGCTCCATCGAGAACCCGGCCACCCGGGCCGACAGAATGCCCCGCTCCAGGCCCGCCAGCACAAGCAGCGAGGCGACGGCCACCACGGCCAGCACCACAATCACCGCCGCCCCCGCCTGCCGCGCCCTCATGGTGTTGGATTCCGCAGCGCAACGCGGATGTCGAGGGCGCGATACAGGCGTCCGTCGCCTGCCGGCCCGCCGTCTTCCCGTGACATGGCCCCGGCCAATGCCCGCGGGCTTGCCGCATGGGTGGCGGTGAGTTGCAGCGATACCGCCCGGACCGCGCGCCAGTCATCAATGCCGATGGCCGGCATATAGGCATCAACCCGCTGATCACCATCGGTATCCCGGCCATAACGTGCCGCCAGTCCGTCAATCCCCGGCACCAGCCATTCGCGGCGGTCACCGGCGCTACGCCGCCGCCGGTAGAGCCCACCCGACTCACCGGCTTGCGGCGCCCGCCCCACGGCGAGCACTACCCGTTCCGGAACGAGGATCTCGACACGGCCCTTCAGTTCGAGATAGCCGCTGCTTGGGACCCGATTGCGTGGTGCCGTGTCGGGCCCCGGGCCCCGATCAAGCGCCCGGACATCCGCGCCGGCATGGCGAAAAAGCACACAGCGTGCGCCCGAATCCGCCACCACCATAACCATGCCCCCGGACGGGACGGAATGTGGCTGCTCAAGGCTTATTCGCGGCCCCGTGGCAGGGCCCGCGACGATTGTGCCCATACCCAATGACCGGAATCGGCGAATGGCAAGTGCATCGGTGCCCGGCGCCTGGCCACTATCGGCCGTTGCTCTTAGGGCCGGCACCTCGGGCTGCCCCCCCGCGGGGAGCAGGTTGCGGCGGATACCGGGATGACAGCCGGGGTAGCCTGCCATGCGCAGCTCACGGCGCAGCAGCCGCGCAGCCACCCGGGCATTGTCGTCCAGATCCGCCTGCGCGCTCTGCAGCCGATGGGACTGCGCCACCACACCGAGCAGCTCGGTGGCCATCAAAACGACCAGCAGCCCAAGCGCGGAGGCAATGGTGACTTCAACGATGGAAAAGCCCTGCTGGCTCATCGGTGATAGACGACCAGAGCAAGGGTTTGGTGCCCGGCGCCCGCATTCGCCCGGTTATCCCAGCGAACACGGACCCGGCCGGCGCGCCCGGGGCCAGGTGCCACCAGATCAATTTGGCCCTGCGGCAGACGGCCTTCGGCCACATCCTGCCAGTGGGTCAGCTCGGAAGAGGACAGACCACCGCCGCGTGCACGCAGCGATTCCGCCACCGCGACTGCCAGCGACTGCGCCTGCAACCGCTCATGACCGGCGCTGGCCAGCGCAACCGCCCGCGTCTGGGTGGCCGCCAGCCCCACGAGCCCCATGCCGAGCACGAGCAGCGCCACCATCACCTCGACAAGGGTGCTGCCGCTTTGCTGCCGCGATGAATAATGGCAAGACGGAAACACAACCATGGCGGCAGGCTAGCACCGCCAGGCCGCGATCCGGCGGCCGGACAGCGGTCGCTCACCGCCGTCCGTCGGACATCAGATCAGCCGCACTTGCTCTCGCCGCAATTGAGGCAGGTCAGACAGCCATCCATGATGACCATGGCCTTGGTGTGGCACTTGCCACACAACTCGGCGCCCGGAGGGTAGTCGCCCGTGCTGTCATCGCAGTCGGCCTCGACCGGCTCCTGCGCCGCGCGCCCCTCGGCTTCAGCTTTTTTCTGCTCGATAAACCGGCGCTGGTGCTCATCGAGGCCGTCGGCCTCCATCATCCCGATGGAGCGCAGGTGCTGCTCAAGGACATCGCCGATTTCGGCCACCAGGGAGGGCATGAAGCGTCCACCCTTTTTGAAGTAACCGCCGCGCGGGTCGAAGACGCTGCGCAGCTCCTCGACGAGGAACGTGCAGTCGCCGCCCTTGCGAAACACCGCCGAGACAATCCGGGTGAGAGCCACGATCCACTGAAAGTGATCCATGTTCTTGGAGTTGATGAACACCTCGAACGGCCGCCGGATCTCGTGCTCGGTCCCCTCGTTGAGGATGAGATCGTTCACGGTCACGTACAGCGCATGCTCCGAGAGCGGCGTCTTGATTTTGTAGGTCTGCCCCTCCAGACGCTCCGGGCGCTGCAACTCCTCGTGCATATGCTCGATGGCGCCCTCGGCGGCGGTGTCGGCCCTGCCGGCCGCGTTTGCCTCGGCCTCGGCCCGAGCCACCTCGTAGTCAATAATCTTGCTGTCAATTTTAACGGCCATGGCGACTGTCCTCAGAACTTGCCGTAGTACCCTTCCTTGAGGGCATCGTAGAGATTGGCGGCGGTATGAATCTCGCCGTCGTATTCCACCTCGTCGCCGCCCTTGACCTCGACCGTGCGGCCGTCATCGAGCTTGAAGCGGTAGGTGGTGTTTTCGAGGTCGGATTCCTTGACCAGCACGCCCTGGAAGGCCTCGGGGTTGAAGCGGAACGTGGTGCACCCCTTCAAGCCGCTGCGATAGGCATAGCGGTAGATGTCCTTGAAATCGTCGTAGTCGTAGTCCGTGGGCACATTGGCGGTCTTCGAGATGCTCGAATCCACCCACTTCTGCGCGGCCGCCTGGATATCGACGTGCTGCTTTGGCGTGATGTCATCTGCCGTGATGAAGTAATCCGGCAGGTTGCGCGTCTCGGCGTCCATGCTGGGCAGCGCATCCTCGTCGATGAGCGAGCGATAGGCCAGCAGCTCAAAGCTGAACACGTCCACCTTTTCCTTTGACTTCTTGCCCTCACGGATCACGTTGCGGAAGTAGTGATGCGCAAAGCTGGGCTCGATGCCGTTGGAGGCGTTGTTGGCGAGCGACAGGCTGATCGTGCCGGTCGGCGCAATGGACGTGTGGTGCGTAAACCGCGCGCCCTTGTCGACCAGCTGGTCCATCAGCTCGGGCTCGGCCTCGGCCACGCGCTGCATGTAGCGGCTGTAGCGTCCCCAGAGCACGCGCCCCTTGACCGTATCGCCAACCTTGTAGCCGTCCTGTTTGAGCTCGGGGCGCCAGGCCAGCATCCGCTCGGTGACCGTGAAGTCCTCGTCCATGATCGGAGCCGGGCCCTTCTCGTCGGCCAGCCGCAGTGCCTCGCGCCAGCCCTCGAGGGCCATCTCCCTGGCGACCTCCTCGGTGAACGCCAGGGACGCATCATCGCCGTATTTCATGCGCAGCATGGTGACGGTGGACCCAAGCCCCAGAAATCCCATGCCGTGCCGACGCTTGCGGTTGATCTCGTCACGCTGGCGCTCGAGCGGCAGGCCGTTGATTTCGACTACGTTGTCGAGCATGCGGGTGAACAGGGCAACGACCCGGCGGTACTCCTCCCAGTCGAAATGCGCCCGGTCGGTAAACGGCTCACGCACGAACTTGGTGAGGTTGACCGAGCCGAGCAGGCAGGCGCCATATGGCGGAAGGGGCTGCTCGCCACAGGGGTTGGTCGCGCGGATTTCCTCGCAGAACCAGTTGTTGTTCATCTCGTTGACCCGATCGATCAGGACGAACCCGGGCTCGGCATAATCGTAGGTGGAGGTCATGATCATGTCCCAGATCCGCTGCGCCTTGACCCAGCGATAGATCCGGCAGGCCACCAGGCCGTCTTCGCG
>CAJXMI010000027.1 GCA_913056145.1 uncultured Spiribacter sp. | reverse complement strand
AAGATATCGGCCTTGTCCGCCGCCTCTTCCATGGTAACCACGCGATAGCCCTCCATCGCCGCCTGCAGCGCGCAGATCGGGTCGATCTCGGTGACCCAGACGCTGGCGCCGAGCGCCTTCAGGCTCTGGGCACAGCCCTTGCCAACATCGCCATAGCCGACGACCACGGCGATCTTGCCGGCGATCATGACGTCGGTGGCGCGCTTTAAGCCATCCACCAGCGACTCGCGACAGCCATAGAGGTTGTCGAACTTGGACTTGGTGACCGAGTCGTTGACGTTGATGGCCGGGAAGGGCAGCTCACCGGTCTGCTGCATCTCGTAGAGGCGCTTGACGCCGGTGGTGGTCTCCTCGGTCACCCCTTTGATGGCGGCCTGGGTGCGCGCGTAGAAGCCCGGGTTTTCCTGGAGGCGCCGGCGAATCGCGGCGAACAGCGCGCGCTCCTCATCGCTGCCCGGGTTATCGAGTACCGAGGCATCCTGCTCGGCCTTCGCGCCGAGCGTGACGGCCATCGTCGCATCGCCGCCATCATCCAGGATCATGTTGGGCTCGCCATTGGGCCACTCGAGGATGCGGTGGGTGTACTCCCAGTACTCCTCCAGCGTCTCGCCCTTGTAGGCAAACACCGGGGTGCCGCCCTCGGCGATGGCCGCAGCGGCATGGTCCTGGGTGGAGTAGATGTTGCAGCTTGCCCAGCGGCACTCGGCACCCAGGGCCTCGAGGGTCTCGATGAGCACCGCGGTCTGGATGGTCATGTGCAGCGACCCGGCGATGCGGGCGCCTTTCAGCGGTTTCTCGCCGGCGTACTTCTCGCGCAGGGCGATCAGGCCGGGCATTTCGGTCTCGGCGATTTCGATCTCGCGCCGGCCCCAGGGCGCGAGCCCCGCGTCGGCAATGATCGAGCCGGTCAGCTTGGTTTCAACGACAGCGTTCATGGTTCAGCTCCATGGTTTCCGTCGAGCGCCGTTGTTGATGTTGCCCGGGCATCGAGCCTCCCCCGCCGGTGTTGCCGGCGAGGTGCAGCGCTCCTCGATACCCGGGCGGGTATCCGTTGTGTGTGGTCTAAAGGCCGGCGGCCTCGCGCAGGGCCTCGGCCCGGTCGGTCCGCTCCCAGGTAAACGTGGGCTCGTCGCGGCCAAAATGCCCGTAACTGGCCGTGGGCCGGTAGATGGGGCGCACCAGATCCAGCATCTGCAGAATGCCGTAGGGGCGTAGATCAAAATGGGCGCGCACCAGTTCCACCAGGCGTGTCTCCGAGACCCGGCCGGTGCCAAAGGTGTCGACGAACACCGACATGGGCTCGGCCACGCCAATGGCGTAGGCCACCTGGATCTCGCATTTGTCGGCCAGGCCCGCGGCCACGATGTTTTTGGCGACATAGCGGCAGGCATAGGCCGCCGAGCGATCCACCTTGGACGGGTCCTTGCCCGAGAACGCGCCGCCGCCATGGCGGGCCATGCCGCCGTAGGTGTCGACGATGATCTTGCGCCCGGTCAGTCCGCAGTCGCCAACCGGGCCGCCGATCACGAACTTGCCGGTGGGGTTGATGAAAAACCGTGTGCGCTCGCTGATCCACTCGGCCGGGATGACCGGGCGGATCACCTCTTCCATGAGGGCATCCTTGATGTCGGCCTGCGAGACGGTGTCATCGTGCTGGCTGGAAAGGACGATGGTGTCGACCGCGACCGGGTCACCATCCTCATAGACAAAGCTGACCTGGGATTTGGCATCGGGCCGCAGCCAGGGCAGGACGCCGCGCCGGCGGATGTCGCTGTGGCGCTTGACCAGGCGGTGCGCATAGGTAATGGGCGCGGGCATCAGCACGTCGGTCTCGCGGCAGGCATAGCCAAACATCATGCCCTGGTCGCCGGCGCCCTGCTCTTCGGGGTGGTCGCGGTCCACGCCCTGGTTGATGTCGGGGCTTTGCTTGCCGATGGCGTTGAGCACCGCACAGGTGGCGCCGTCAAAGCCCACCTCGGCGCTGTCATAGCCGATGTCGAGGATGGTCTGGCGGGCCAGCTCCTCAAGGTCGATCCACGCGCTTGTCGTAATCTCGCCGGCAACGATGACCATGCCGGTTTTGACAAGCGCCTCGCAGGCCACGCGGGCGTTGGGGTCATCGGCAATGATGGCATCAAGGACGGCGTCGGAAATCTGGTCGGCCACCTTGTCCGGGTGACCCTCCGAGACCGACTCCGAGGTAAAGATAAATGAGTCCGACATCGTGTCGTTCGCGCTCCCGTTCGTGGGCAAACTATCCCCTCAGTGTAGCGTTGGTTGCCTGCGTGCGGGAAGTTCTGGAGAATTGCGGCCTTCGCAAACCGCCGTTTTCCTGCTGGAGACCCACCGCCCATGTCCACTCGCCGTCATCTTGCCAACGCCGTCCGGGCCCTTTCCATGGACGCCGTCCAGCGTGCCAACTCGGGGCATCCCGGTGCGCCGATGGGCATGGCCGACATCGCTGAAGTCCTCTGGAACGACTTTCTTGCCCACAACCCGGCCAACCCGCAGTGGCCCGATCGGGACCGCTTTGTACTGTCGAACGGCCATGGCTCGATGCTCATCTACTCGCTGCTGCATCTGAGTGGCTACGACCTGCCCATGACCGCGCTGAAAGACTTCCGCCAGCTGCACTCGGGCACGCCAGGGCACCCCGAGGTGGGTGACACCCCCGGGGTTGAGACCACCACCGGGCCGCTGGGCCAGGGCCTCGCCAATGCCGTCGGCATGGCGCTGGCCGAGCGCATTCTGGCCGGGCAGTTCAACCGGCCGGGGCACGATCTGGTCGATCACTACACCTATTGCTTTCTGGGCGACGGCTGTCTCATGGAAGGGGTCTCCCACGAGGCCTGCTCGCTTGCCGGCACCCTGGGGCTTGGCAAGCTGATCGGGATCTACGACGACAATGGCATCGCGATCGACGGCAAGGTGAGCGGCTGGTTCACCGACGACACGCCGGGGCGCTTCCGGGCCTATGGCTGGCATGTGATCGAGGCGGTGGATGGCCATGATGCCGAGGCGGTGCGCACCGCGATTGAGCAGGCCCGGGCGGTCACTGACCGGCCCTCGTTGATCTGCGCGCGCACCACCATCGGGTTCGGGGCGCCCAACGTCTGCGGCACGCACGGTGTGCACGGCGCGCCGCTGGGTGCCGACGAAATCCAGGCAACGCGCGAGTTCCTGGGCTGGGAGCATGCGCCCTTCGAGATCCCCGACGCCGTCTACGAGGGCTGGGATGCCCGCGCCCGCGGAGCGGCAGCCGAGGCGGCCTGGCGCGAGCGGCTCGAGGCCTATCGCGCGGCCCACCCCGAGCTGGCGGCCGACTTTGAGCGGCGGATGGCCGGGGATCTGCCGGCGCAATTTGCCGAGCATGCGCAGGCGTTCATTGATCAGGCCCAGGCCAGTAACAAGGCAGACGCCAGCCGCAAGCACTCGCAGGCCGTGCTGAACGGCTTTGGCCCCTATCTGCCCGAGCTGGTGGGCGGCTCGGCTGATCTCACCGGCTCCAATAACACCTGGTGGGACGACTGCACGGCAGTCACCGCCGACGATGCCGATGGCAACTACCTGTTCTACGGCGTGCGCGAGTTCGGCATGACCGCCATCATGAACGGCATGGCCCTGCATGGCGGGATCATTCCCTACGCCGGCACCTTCCTCGTGTTCTCGGACTATGCCCGCAACGCGGTGCGCATGGCCGCCCTGATGGGCGTGCGCAGCGTGCTGGTCTACACGCACGATTCCATTGGACTGGGCGAGGATGGGCCCACGCATCAGCCGATCGAGCATCTGCCAAGCCTGCGCCTCATTCCCAACCTGGATGTCTGGCGGCCCTGTGATCTTACCGAGACGGCAGTGGCCTGGAAGGCGGCAATCGCGCGTAGCGATGGCCCCAGCGTGCTGGCGCTCTCCCGACAGAAACTCCCGCACCAGGACCGCACCGGTGCCCAGGTCGAGGCCATTGCCCGCGGCGGCTATGTGCTGCGCGAGCCCGGGGCGGTGCCGCAGGCCGTCATCATGGCAACCGGCTCCGAGGTGGGGCTTGCCGTGGAAGCGGCCGAGCGCCTGGAGCAGGCGGGGCATCCAGTGCGGGTTGTGTCCATCCCCAGCATCGAGCGCTTTCTGGCGCAGGATGCCGACTACCGCAGCAGCGTGCTGCCAGCCGACCTTGCCGTGCGGGTCGCCGTCGAGGCGGCGGCGCCCGACAGCTGGTATCGCCTCATCGGCGACCACGGCGCCGTTGTGGGTCTGGAGGGGTTTGGCGCGTCCGCCCCGGCCGATGCGGTCTATCAGGCAATGGGGCTGACCACCGAGGCCGTGGTCACGGCGGTCGAATCACGGCTCACGGCCTGAGGGCCGGCAGACGGCCGATCTTAAAACAATCGATGATGATCAGAGACGATCAGAGCAACAACAGGAGTCATTACCATGGCGATCAAGGTTGGAATCAACGGCTACGGCCGGATCGGACGCAACGTGCTGCGCGCGCTCTACGA
Organism: uncultured Spiribacter sp.; assembly: GCA_913056145.1. Taxonomy (GTDB): domain Bacteria; phylum Pseudomonadota; class Gammaproteobacteria; order Nitrococcales; family Nitrococcaceae; genus Spiribacter. The sequence goes on along the minus strand of CAJXMI010000027.1, from coordinate 14,417 downwards.
GGCCGGGCGCAGCGACGAAATCCGCGTGGTGGCCATTAACGACCTCGGTGACGCCGAGACCAATGCCCATCTCACCCGCGTGGACACCGCGCATGGCCGCTTCCCCGGTACGGTCGAGGTGCGCGACGGCAATCTGGTCGTCAATGGCGATGAGATCAAGGTCATGGCCGAGCGCGATCCCTCGAAGCTGCCCTGGGGCGAGCTCGGGGTCGACGTGGTCATGGAGTGCACGGGGCTTTTCGCCAGCAAGGACAAGGCCTCGGCGCATCTGCAGGGTGGCGCGAAGAAGGTGCTGATCTCGGCGCCGGCCGGCAGCGATGTCGATGCCTCGGTGGTCTACGGTGTTAACCAGGAGGTGCTGCGCGCCGAGCATACCGTGGTGTCCAACGCCTCCTGCACCACCAACTGCCTGGCGCCCCTGGTCAAGCCGCTCAATGATGCCATCGGCCTCGAGCAGGGGCTCATGACCACCATCCATGCCTACACCAACGACCAGGTGCTCACCGACGTCTATCACTCGGATCTGCGGCGGGCGCGGAGTGCCACGATGTCGCAGATCCCCACCAAGACCGGTGCCGCGGCAATGGTCGGGCTGGTACTGCCCGAGCTGAACGGCCGCCTCGATGGCTATGCCATGCGCGTGCCCACCATCAATGTCTCGAGTGTCGATCTGTCGTTCATTGCCTCGCGCGATACCTCGGTCGAGGAAATCAACTCGGTCCTCAAGACCGCCGCCGAGGGCGAGCTGAAGGGCGTGCTGGCCTACAACGACGGCCCGTATGTCTCGGTCGATTTCAACCACGATCCGCATTCGTCCACTTATGACGCCACCCTGACCAAGGTGACGGGGCGTCTGGTCAAGGTCTGCGCCTGGTATGACAACGAGTGGGGTTTCTCCAACCGCATGCTCGACACCACCGTGGCGATGATGCAGGCAAGCTGATGACGGTTCGCACACTCGACGACGTCAACCCGGCGGGCCGGCGCGTTCTGGTCCGCGAGGATCTGAATGTGCCGCTGAAGGATGGCCGGGTCGGCGATGACGCGCGGCTGCGGGCGGCGCTGCCGACGCTGCAGCGGCTGCTCGACGCCGATGCACGGGTTATGGTCATGAGCCATCTGGGGCGGCCAAAGGCCGGTGCCTTTGACCCCGAGGCGTCGCTGGCGCCGGTGGCCGAGCGTCTGGGCGAGCTGCTGGGCCGCGAGGTACCGGTGGTGCGCGATTGGCTGGATGGCGAGGTTGCTCCCGGCGCAGGCGAGTTGGTGCTCTGCGAGAACGTGCGCTTTAACGCCGGCGAGACCGACAACGACGAGGCGCTGTCGCGGCGCATGGCCGCCCTTTGCGATCTGTTCGTGATGGACGCCTTTGGCACGGCGCACCGGGCCCAGGCCTCAACCCATGGCGTGGCGCGGTTTGCGCCGGATGCCGTGGCCGGGCCGCTGCTCGCCGCTGAGCTCGACGCCCTTGGCAAGGCGCTTGAGGCCCCCGCGCGGCCGCTTGTGGCCATCATCGGCGGCTCCAAGGTCTCGACCAAGCTCACCGTCCTGGAGCAGCTCAGCGATCGGGTGGATCAGCTCATCGTGGGCGGCGGCATCGCCAATACCTTCATCGCAGCGGCGGGTTACCCGGTGGGCAAATCGCTCATGGAGGCCGATCTTGTCGACACGGCGAAGGCGCTGATGGCCAAGGCTCGGGCCGCCGGCGGCGAAATCCCCATCCCGGAAGACGTTGTGGTGGCCACCGAGCTCAGTGACGCCGCCGAGGCCCGCGTGAAGCGCGTTGATGCGGTGGCTGCCGATGAGATGATTCTCGACGTGGGCCCCAGGACGGCGGCGGCCTATGCCGAGCGGCTGCGTGCGGCCGGCACGATTGTCTGGAATGGTCCCGTGGGGGTGTTCGAAATCGATGCCTTTGCAAACGGGACGCGCGCGCTCGCCGAGGCCATTGCCGACAGCCCGGCATTTTCCATTGCAGGCGGCGGGGATACCCTGGCTGCGGTGGCAAAGTATCAGGTGGCCGAGCGTATTACCTACATCTCGACGGGCGGCGGTGCCTTCCTCGAGTTCCTGGAAGGGCGCGAGCTTCCGGCCGTCGCCGTTCTGGATCATTAACGGAGGCATTATGACCCGTCAGACCAAGATTGTTGCCACGCTGGGGCCGGCAACCACTCTGCCCGCCGACATGCGGGCCATTGTCGACGCCGGCGTCGATCTGGTTCGCATGAATCTCTCGCATGGGGATCATGACGAGCACCGGGCACGGGCCGAGGCGCTGCGCCAGGCCGCGCGCGACGCGGGCCGTGTTGTGGGGGTGTTGTGCGACTTGCAGGGGCCCAAGATCCGCATCGAGCGCTTTGCCAACGGCCCGGTGGAGCTTGCCGAGGGCAATGCGTTTTTCCTGGACCCGGCCCTGGAGGGCGACGCCGGCAGTGCCGAAGGGGTGGGCGTTGCCTATGCCGGGCTGCCCGCCGACGTCGAGCCCGGCGATACCCTGTTGCTGGCCGATGGACTGGTGCAGCTGCGCGTTGAGCGCATTGACGGCACGCGGATTCATACCACGGTGACAACCGCGGGCGTGCTCTCCGATCGCAAGGGCATCAACCGCCTGGGCGGTGGGCTGTCGGTGCGCGCTCTCACTGATAAGGACCGTCGCGACATCACCCTGGCGGCCGAGCTCGAGGCCGACTATGTGGCCGTCTCCTTTCCTCGCGATGGCGCGGATCTGGACGAGGCCCGCGACCTGCTGCAGGCCGCCGGTGGGCATGGCGGCATCGTCGCCAAGATCGAGCGCCACGAGGCAGTTGACGCGCTTGCCGAGATCATGGACTCGGCCGATGCGGTCATGATCGCCCGCGGGGATCTGGCCGTTGAAATCGGCGATGCCGAGCTACCGGGTGTCCAGAAGCGCATCATGCGCATGGCCCGTGAGCGTGACTGTGTGGTTATCACCGCAACCCAGATGATGCAGTCCATGGTTGATAGCCCCATGCCCACCCGCGCCGAGGTGCTGGACGTGGCCAACGCGGTCCTTGATGGCACTGATGCCGTGATGCTGTCGGAGGAGACCGCGGTGGGGCATTACCCCGCCGAGACCGTCGCTGCCATGGCGCGTGTCTGTGTGGGTGCCGAGACCTATGCCGATGAGTCGCGCCCGGTCAGCAGCCTGCGCCGCGAGCCGCATTTCGATCGCATTGACGAGGCCATTGCCAAGACCGCCATTGCCGCGGCCAATAGCCTGGGCGTCAAGGCCATCGCCGCCATGACCGAGTCGGGCGCAACGGCCATGTGGATGTCACGCATTGGCACCGACATCCCGATCTACGCGCTCTCCGAGCAGCCGCGGACCCGTACCCGCGTCACGCTCTACCGTGGTGTCCATCCAATCAGCTTTGATCCCACCATGCGCGAGCATGATGCGGTCAATCGCGAGGCGGTCGAGGAGCTGAAGGGGCGTGGTGCGGTCGGCGATGACGACCTGGTGCTCATCACCAAGGGTGATCTCGCGGGCGTGCGCGGTGGCACCAATGCCATGAAGGTGGTCAAGGCCGGCGAGATCCTGCGGCGCTGACCGCGGTCGGCCGGCCGCAGGTCGCCGACTGCCGCTGCAGCCTAGTCGCAGAGCCGCTCGGCGGCCTCCTGATAGCGCGCTGCCGTTTGCTGGATGATGGCCTCTGGCAGACGCGGGGCCGGCGCCGTTTTGTCCCAGTCGAGCGTCTCGAGGTAATCGCGCACGAACTGCTTGTCGAAGCTGGGCGGGGAGAGCCCCGGGCGGTATTGGTCGGCCGGCCAGAAACGGCTTGAATCGGGAGTCAGCGCCTCGTCAATCCACACCAGATCGCCGTTGGCATCGAGGCCGAACTCGAACTTGGTATCGGCGATGATGATGCCCCGATCGCGCGCGTAATCCGCGGCCCGGGTGTACAGGGCCAGGGTGATCCGGCGCAGCTCGCTGGCCATGTCGCGGCCCAGCGCGCTTACCACGGCGTCAAAGTCCACGTTGTGGTCGTGGCCACCGGCGAGCGCCTTGGTGGAGGGCGTGAACAGGGGCTCGGGCAGCTTGTCGGCCTGGCGCAGGCCGGCCGGCAGGGTGATTCCGCACAGCCGGCCGCTCGCCTGATAGTCGCTCCAGCCCGAGCCGATCAGATACCCCCGCGCAATCGCCTCGAAGGGCAGCGGATCGAGGCGCTGCACCAGCACTGCCCGCCCGGCTACCTGCTCGCGCTCGGCGCGATCGGTGAGGACCGCCTCGAGCGGCAGATCGAGGCTCTGGTTGCGGACCTCGGCGCCCAGACGGTCGAACCAGAAAGCGGATACCCGGGTCAGCACGGCCCCCTTGCCGGGAATGGGGTCGTCGAGTACGACATCAAATGCCGACAGCCGATCACTGGCCACGACCAGCAGCCGGTCATCATCCACGGCGTAGATGTCGCGGACCTTGCCGCGCTGGAGCAGTGGCAGGCTGGTCAATTCACTCTGGTACAGGCGCTCGGGCGACACGGCAGGCTCCTTCATGGCCGTCTGGAAAGCGATGAATCATAGCAGCTGAGAACTGGCTGCACAGGCAGCTCAACCCGGCTTCTTGATGGCCTGAAAGGCCGCCAGGGCGGCCTGCCGGCTGGCGCCCAGGTCCACCATGGGGTGCGGATACTGGACGCCCAGCGTAAGGCCGGCGTCGGCCCGTACAGCGGCGGGTGCAGCCCAGGGCGCATGGCGATGCTTTGCCGGCAGGCGCGCCAGAGCGGGGAGCCAGTGCGCCACATAGTCGCCCTCGGCGTCGAAGCGCTCGCCCTGGCGCACCGGGTTGAACACCCGGAAATAGGGCGCGGCATCGGCCCCGCTGCCGGCTACCCACTGCCAGCCCAGGCTGTTGCTGGCCAGATCGGCGTCGACCAGCGTGTCCCAGAACCAGCGCTCGCCCGCCTGCCAGGGCAGACGCAGGTTTTTGACCAAAAATGATCCCACCACCATGCGCACGCGATTGTGCATCCAGCCGGTCGCATAAAGCTCGCGCATCCCGGCGTCCACCAGCGGGATCCCCGTCTCGCCGCGCTCCCAGGCGCGCAGCAGGGCGCCGTCCGGGTCATCCTGCCAGGGGAAATCGGCAAACCGGGGGTTGAGCGGTGCGTCCGGAAAATCGGGATGGTGGTAGAGGACGTGATGGGCAAACTCGCGCCAGCCGATCTCGGCAAGAAACTGCTCGGCGCCCTGCAGCCAATCGCCGGCACCGGTTTGCCCGCGGGCCAAGTGGATCTGGACCGCCTGCCAGACCTGGCGCGGCCCGATCTCGCCAAAATGCAGATGGGGTGACAGGCGCGAGGTGCCCTCCACGGCGGGCAGATCACGGCCGCTTGCATAGGCCGCCAACGTGGCCGCCACAAACCCCTCGAGCCGCTTGTGGGCACCGTCTTCGCCCGGCTGCCAGCGCGCGCGCAGACCGCCGGCCCAGTCGATCGCGGGCAGCAGGCCAAGCGCATCAACGGCCGCGTTGTCCGCATGATGCGGGGCGCCCGGCGGCGACTGGACGGTCTCCGGTGCCTGCAGCCTGGGGGGGCGCGGCAGCGGCGGCGACGGTTCGCCCTGACGCCGGCAGGCCCGCCAGAATGGCGTGAAGGCTTTGTAGTCACTGCCCGTTCCGGTCTGCACGGTCCAGGGCTCATGCAGGAGCGCGGCATTGTGGCTGTGGACCTCGAGCCCGTGCTCACGCAGCGCCTGCTTGATGCCCTTGTCACGGCGGATCAGGGCTGGCTCGTAGATCCGGTTCCAGTGCACGGCCCCGGCGCCGGTCTCGGCGATCAGCGCCTGCAGCGTGGCCAGCGTGTCGCCCTGGCGAATGATGAGCGGCAGGCCGTGATCGGCCAGGGCGGCGGCAAGCGCCCGCAGGCTGTGGTGCAGCCACCAGTTGCTGGCCGCCCCTGGCGCCCAGGCGCCGGCCTCGTCGGGCGCGTGGATATACACCGGAAGGACCGGCCGGCCGTCGTGGGCGGCGGCCGTCAGTGCGGGGTTGTCGGCGAGGCGCAGATCGCGCCTGAACCAGCAGATCGCGGCAGACATGGGGGTATCCTTTACGCCGAGCGGAGTCGATGGCGAATGATCGTGGTCAACCCGTAAGATTGTACGTCCATGACAACAAGGCCGCACGAGGCAGGCGAATGAGCGAGACCAATTTGCAGGCAGGACGGGTTGCCATGATTACCGGGGCCAGCGCCGGTATCGGCCGGGCACTGGCCATTAGGCTGGCGCGCGAGGGCTGGCAGGTAGCCCTGTGTGCCCGCCGCGAGGAGGCGCTGCGCGCCGTGGCCGATGAGCATCCGGATCTGGCCGGGCGGCTGCATGCCTATCCCCTCGATGTCACGGACGTGGCGGAGAGCATGGCGGTATTCCGCGCGGTCGAGGAGGAGCTGGGCGAGATCGACACCCTCATTCTCAACGCGGGCGACTACGACCCCATGCCCTTGGATGACTTTGATCCGGCGCTGTTTCGCCGGCTTGCCGAGGTCAACTACCTGGGGGCGGTCAACGGTGTGGGTGCGGCGCTTGGGCCCATGCGTGAGCGCCGGCGCGGGCAGATTCTGGTCACGGCCAGTCTGTCCGCCTATCGCGGCCTGCCGCAGGCCGCTCCCTACGGGGCCAGCAAGGCGGCCGTGCTCAATATGGCCGAGTCGCTGCGCCCGGCACTCGATGGCACCGGCGTGACCCTGCGTGTCATCAATCCCGGGTTCGTCAAGACGCGGCTCACCGAGAAAAACCGTTTTCACATGCCGCAGCTCATCACCCCGGAGGAGGCCGCCGGTTATATCCACCGTGAAATCGATGCGGGCGGCTTCGAGATCATCTTTCCCAAGCGCTTTGCCTGGACGCTCAAGCTGCTGCGGCTGCTGCCCTATCGGCTCTATTTTGCGCTCACCCGGCGGATGGTCCAGGCATGAATGCCCTCGAGCGCTATGGGGCGTTTTTTGGCAACCTGCAGCCGGCCGATCTCGAGCGCCTGGATGCCGTGTTTGTGGAAAACGCCCGATTTCAGGATCCGTTCAACGACGTCACCGGGCTGCCCGGCATTCGGGCGGTGTTCGAGCATATGTATGCCAACTGCGCCATGGCCCGGTTTGAGGTAATTGAAAGCATCGGGGATGAGCGCGTGGGGTATCTGCGCTGGCGGTTTCACTTTCGCCTCAAGCGGGACCGCCAGGACCGCCGGCCCTTTGAGGGGGTCTCGCGCGTTGTGTTCGCCGATGATGGGCGCTGTCGCGAGCATGTCGACTACTGGGATGCCGCAAGCGGGCTCTACGCTCAGTTCCCGGTGGTTGGCGGGCTTATGCGCTGGCTGCGCCGGCGGCTGGCGGTCCCGGCCGCCGCGGCCTCCACGTCGTGAACCCGGGCGCGCGTGGCCGTCTGGGCGCGGCGGTCATGCGGAAAGCGCCACATCAGCGCGGTGGCGGCCAGCTTGAAGGCGACCGGCACGGCACCATAAAAGAGCGCGAGCGCCAGAACGCCATCGCGATCCGCCACCTGCGTGGCATCAAAGCCGATGATCTCCAGTAGCGGAAAGGCAATCCCCACTGCCAGCGCGAGCGCGAGTTTGGTTGCCATGTTCCAGATCCCGAAATACAGCCCGGTCCGCCGGCCGCCGCCGCGAGCGGTGTCCAGGTCGACAAGATCGGCCTGAATGGCCGCCGGCAGGGCCATGTCCACCGCCACCCCAACGCCCGACAGCACGCAGATCAGCAAAAACGCCCAGGTATCGCCGGGGCCCAGGAACGGCACCCAGAGAAACACCAGCGAGGTCCAGAGCATCGACACCGCCCAGGCCCGGTGCTTGCCGATCCGGCGCGATAACCAGAGCCACCCGGGCAGCGCGGCGATGCCGGTGACGAAATAGACCAGCAACAAGGGCCCCGTCCACGCCTCGGCCATCAGGACATGGGCCACAAATAGCGTAAACAGCGACGCCGGCAGCCCGTTGGCCAGCCCATTCATGACATAGGCAAGCAACAAGCGCAGGAACGGCCGGTTGCCGCGCAGCAGTGCCCAGCCCTCACGCCAGCCCACTGAATGCGCGCTAAGCCGGGGCTCCGGGACCCGCCAAAGGGTAATGACAACGGCCACCGGCAGGGCAATCACCAGCAGCCAGGCAAGACCGGCCAGGGTGGCGGCATCGGCACGCCCGGCGCCCATGAGTGTGGGCCAGGCAATGGCCAGCAGCGTGCCGGCCAGCATGAAGCCCTCGCGACTGGCGGTGAGGCTTGCGCGCCGGTCGTAGTCTTCCGAAAGCTCCGCGCCCCAGGCCGTGTAGGGCAACGACATCAGCGTCCACCCCAGATAGGCGGCAAGCCCCCAGCCGAGCAGATAGGCAAGGCCCACATCGGCGGGCGGGCGAAACAGCGCCCAGGCACTGACCAGAAGGAGGGGCATGCCCGCGGCAATCAGCGGGCGCCGACGACCCCAGCGGGTATCGAGGCGATCGCCCAGGCTGCCGATGAGCGGGTCGGTAACAACGTCCCAGAGGCGGGCCACCAGCAATGCCGCACCAACCGCCGCCAGCCCCAGCGTCTCGCCGTAAAAGCCGGGCAAAAAGATGTACATGGGCACGCCCATGACGGCCAGCGGCAGGGCGGGCAGGCCGTAGAGCAGCACCTGACCGCGATTGGGGGTCACGGGCGGCGTAGCAGGACCCGCCGGACGTCGATGCTGCCGGTGCGAAAGCCCGCGTAGCAGTAGGCCAGGTAATAGCGCCACATATTGATGAAGCGCTCGTCAAAACCAAGCCGCTGGATATCGGGCAGGGCCCGCACAAAACGGGCATCCCACTGCAACAGGGTGGTCGCATAGTGCTGGCCAAGGCCAACTGACTCCACGACCTCCAGCCCGGCGCGATTGCTCTCTTCGGATAGCCGCCGCTGCGTGGGCAGCATGCCGCCGGGGAAGATGTAGCGCTGGATGAAGTCGGGCCGCCGGCGGTAGTCCTCGAAGCGGTCCTCGGCAATCGTGATGCCGTGCAGGCCGATGCGCCCACCGGGCTTTACCCGGGCATGCAGCATGTCGAAGTACGCGGGCCAGTACTGCTCGCCCACCGCCTCGAGCATTTCGATGGACACGGCATGGTCAAAGCGCCCGCGGGTATCGCGATAGTCCTGCAGACGCAGTTCCACCCGGTCGGACAGCCCTGCGTCCGCCACCGAGCGGCGGGCCCATGCCAGTTGTTCGCTCGATAGCGTGAGCCCTGTCCCCCGCGCCCCGCGCCGGGCCGCCTCGATGGCAAAGCCACCCCAGCCGCAGCCCACTTCGAGGATGTGATCGCCGGGGCGGACCTGCATTACGTCGAGGAGCTGGCGGTTCTTGGCCCGCTGCGCGTCCGCGAGGGGCTGGTCGGGCTGTTCAAAGACCGCGGCCGAGTAGGTCATGGTCTCATCGAGCCAGTGGCGATAGAACTCGTTGCCCAGATCGTAGTGCGCGGCAATGTTGCGGCGGCTGCCACGCTGGCTGTTGCGCCGCTTCTGATGATGCAGCGCAAGCCGCAGCCGATGCACCCAGGAGGGCTCCATGCGGCGCTGAAAGGCATCCTCGTTACGCAGCATGAGCTCGAGCAGATGCGCCGGATCGGGCGTTGACCAGTCACCGGCCATGTAGCTCTCGGCAAAACCCACCGAGCCGCGCACCGCGATCCGGCCCACCATTCGTAGCGGGCGGTGCAGGCGAATCACGCCGGTGGGGCCGGCCTCCGCGCCCTGAATCAAAAAGGGCTCGCCGCCCGGCAGCTGGCCTTCCATGCGCCCGCGCTGGAGGCGGCTGAACCATCCAAGCAGAATGCGCGCGCCCATCGGGAGCGGCGAGGGCAGGTCGATAAGGGCCTGCTGGCTACTGGTCATTGGGTGATCTCCCGCTCGGGTGGCCCGGGGTTGCGATGAAAGCGCCCGCCGCGAAGCCAGATCTTGAGTGCCTGCCAGTGAATGGCGGCAATCACCTTCAGAGTCATGAATGGTACCGCCAGCGCGGCACGGAGCAACCCCCTGTCGCTGGCGGCCGCCCGCGTCCCGGTCTGGACGGCCACCAGCGCGGGCTGCTCGGGCTGCTCGGCGGCATGCCAGTTGACCGTGAGGCCATAGCGCTCGGCCGGTGCCTGCAGCCGGAAGTTGTAATGCCCCGCGCGCGGGAGAAACGGCGAGACATGAAAGACCTTGCTCGCCTCATCCTGCAGCTTGTCGGGCAGCGCCGCGCCGTGGTCGTGCAGCAGATACCCATGCCATTCGCCGAAGGTGTTGCGGACCTCGCAGAGGACGGCCCGCAACTGGCCGTCGGCGTGATAGCAGAACCACGCCGAGAGCGGGTTGAAGACATAGCCAAGCACCCGCGGGTAGGCGAGCAGCTGCACGCGCCCGCCGTCGAGCTCGATGCCGGCCTCGGCTAACCGGGCATCGATCCAGGGGCGCAGCGCCGAGCCATCCTTGGGCCCATGGTCACGATCGTGAAAGGCGATGAGGTTGAAGCGGTTGTGCGCAAAGAACCGGTGGGTTCGATCGGCTTCGTCCAGCCGGTCCAGGTCGACCAGGACGCTGAAGACCCGATACCGGAAGCGATAGCGCGGGGCGATCCGCCGCTCATGCACCAGCACGCCGCGGTAGAGCGCCAGGGGGGGCGCGACACCGGTCATGACGGGGTGCCGGCTCCCAGTGGTGCGGCAACGGGCGCGGCAACCGGCGGTTGCGCGGCCGGCTCGCGGCCCGACCAGGGCGGTGGCGCGCCCAGCTGTTCGGCCACGCGCACGGCGCTTGCAAAGGCATCCTCGTGGAAGCCATAGCCATGGTAGCTGCCGCAGTACCACAGCCGGTCCTGGCCCTGGATGTCGGGCAATGCGATCTGTGCCGCCATGGCCGCCTGATCAAAGACCGGATGGGCGTAGTTCTGGCGCTTGATGACCTGATCGTCCGCCGGCTGCTGCAGCGGGTTGAGCGTGACAAACACATCGGTGGCGGTTGCCAGGGGTTGCAGGCGATTCATCCAATAGGTCACCGAGACAGGCTGTGCTCCATCGACACTGCGCGCGGTCAGGTGGTTCCAGGATGACCAGATGGCGCGCCGCCGCGGCATCAATGCCGGGTCGGTGTGCAACCAGGCGTCGTTGTCCTGATAGCCAAAGGCCCCCAAGACCCGCGCCTCCGCCGGGCTGGGGGCGTTGAGCATGGCGAGCGCCTGATCGGCGTGGGCCGCGATCACCACCTCATCGAAGGTGCCCAGTTCACCGTCACGCCCCGCCAGTCGCACACCGGCGTCGACGCGGCGGACATCATGGACCGGGCAGTCGGTCTCGATGCGGGGGATGGCATCGCGCATCCGGCGTATGTACTCGCGGCTGCCGCCGGTGACCGTTCGCCACTGCGGGCGATCGCGCAGCTGGATAAGACCGTGGTTGTGGAAAAAGCGCAAAAACGAGCGGGCCGGGAAGCGCAGCATCACATCCTGCGGGCAGGACCAGATCGCGGCGCTCATCGGCAGCAGGTAGTAGCGCCGGAAGGCCTCGCCCATGTGCAGCTCGTCGAGCAGTTCGCCAAGGGTCTGACGGTGTCCTTCTCCGGCGGCAAGACGGGCGTTGGCCTCGCGATTGAAGCGCAGGATGTCGCGCACCATGCCCCAGAAGCGCGGCCGCAGCAGGTTGCGGCGCTGGGCAAACAGGGTGCCAAGCCCGCTGCCGGCGTATTCAAGGTCGATGTCGGTGGCGGCAAAGGCAAACGACATGTCGGAGTCTTGCGTGGGCAGCTCGAGTGCCTCGAACAAGGCCGTGAGCTGCGGGTAGTTGGGGGTGTTGTAGACAATAAACCCGGTGTCGACGGGGACAGGCCCCTCCGGCAGCGGGCATTCAATGGTATTGCTATGCCCGCCAAGACGGGGTTCGGCCTCGATGAGCGTCACGTCGTGCCGGCCGGAAAGCAGCCAGGCTGCGCCGATGCCGGCGACACCGCCGCCCACTACCGCAATGCGTCGGGAATTCATGCGTCCACCTGTAAAATCAGTCAAGCCCCTTAGTGTACAGGGTTGGTGCGGCGTCGGCGCCGTCGTATCGTAATCCAACGCATTGTATTCAGGGTTTGCGCCCGGGAGACCTTCATGACCGCCAGCCATCGTGACTTCGTGCCGCTCGCACTGGCCATCCTGACCGTGTCGGATACCCGCACCCAGGCCGATGATCGCTCGGGCAACACCCTCTGCGAGCTTGCCGAGGCGTCGGGGCATCGCGTTGTGGCGCGCGAAATCGTGGTCGATGACCGCTATTCGATTCGCGCCACGGTGTCGCGCTGGATTGCCGACCCGGGGGTGCAGGCGGTCATCACCACCGGTGGCACGGGGTTTACCGAGCGGGATGTGACGCCTGAGGCGGTGCGCGTTTTGTTTGACCGGGAAATCCCCGGGTTTGGTGAGCTGTTCCGGCAGCTATCGCAGGGCAAGATCGGCACCTCGATGCTGCAGTCGCGGGTGCTGGCCGGGGTGGCCAATCACACCCTGATTGCGGCGCTACCGGGCTCGCCCGGGGCCTGTCGCGACGGCTGGGAGGGCATTCTGGCCGATCAGCTCGACGTGCGGCATCGCCCCTGCAACCTCGCCGAACTGGCCATCGGCGCCTGAAGCGGGTGGGCGTGCGGCAGCGCCGGCCGCGCGGCGAGACGCGGCGGCTGATCCTGCGCCTGGGTGCGCGCTGGCTCCAGCAGCGTGGCTATCATGGCTTTACCTTTGCGCAAATCGCCGATGCGCTTGATATCCAGAGCGGGGCCGTGCACTACCACTTTCGCGGCAAGGAGGTGCTGGTGGCGGCGGTGTTTGCCCGCTACCGCGAGCACTTCGCCTGGTGGTGCGAGCAGCAGGCAGGCGCTCGGCTGAGCGCGCGCGACCGGCTCGAGCGGTTCCTGGATCTGGAGGCGCGCAACCTGGATGGCGAGCGGGTCGATCCGCTGGGTCTCGCCGGCGTGGAATACCCTGGCCTGCCCGCGGCGGCCTGCAGCGAGGCCGAGGCGTTGCGCGATGAGGTGGCGGCCTGGCTGACCGCCGTGCTCGACGCCGGGCGCCAGAGCGGCGACTTTGTGTTTGCCGGGGCGGCCAGGGATCAGGCTCGGCTGGTGATGGCGGCGGTACAGGGTGGGTTGCAGCTTGCCCGGCTGCACGGGGCGCGCGACTTTGCGGCCGTCCGCCGTGCGCTGCTGGCAGGGTTGATGCGCGAGGGCGCCTGAGCGGCGCATCTGCTACCATTTCGCTCATGCAAAATCTTGTGATTGCCCCCTCCATTCTGGCTGCCGATTTCGCGCGTCTGGGCGAGGAAGTCACCCGGGTGCTGGCTGCCGGCGCCGATTGGGTGCACTTCGATGTCATGGACAACCACTACGTGCCCAACCTCAGCTTTGGGCCGGTGGTCTGCGAGGCGTTGCGCCGCCATGGCGTTGAGGCGCCCATCGATGTCCATCTCATGGTCCGCCCGGTCGACCGGATCGTGCCCGACTTTGCCGCGGCGGGTGCCAGTCTGATCAGCTTCCACCCCGAGGCGAGCGACCACATCGATCGCACCCTGCAGCTGATTCGCGATCACGGCTGCCGCACGGGGCTGGTGTTCAACCCGGCCACGCCGCTGGACTGCCTGCGCTATGTCATCGACAAGGTCGATCTGATATTGCTGATGTCGGTCAACCCCGGCTTTGGTGGTCAGGCCTTTATTCCGGGTACGCTCGACAAGCTGCGCGAGGCGCGGGCCCTGATCGACGCCTCCGGGCGTGCCATTCGCCTCGAGGTGGACGGCGGCGTTGGCCCCGGCAACATCGCCGAGGTGGTGGCCGCGGGGGCTGACACCGTGGTGGCGGGCTCGGCCATTTTTGGCCAGCCCGACTATGCCGACGTCATTGACCGGATGCGGGCGCGCGCCGCGGCGCACGGACGGGACGGCTCGTGACCAACGCAATGCCTCGGGCGGTGTTGTTTGATCTGGATGGCACGCTGGTCGACAGCGCGCCGGATCTCACCACGGCGGTCAACCGCATGCTGGCCGATCTGGCGCGCCCGGCCATTGCCGAGCGCCAGGTGCGCGAGTGGATTGGCAACGGGGCACGACGGCTGGTGGCCCGGGCCCTGGCCGGGCAGCGTGACCTGCAGGCCGAGCCGCCCGGTACCGAGGCGGCCCTTGGGCATTTCTTTCGCCACTACCAGGTCTGTCTGCATGATCGCACCACCCTCTACCCGGGTGTGCACGCCGCACTGACCGCGCTGCAGGGGCTGGGGCTGGCGCTTGGCATTGTCACCAACAAGCCGGCCGCCTTTACCGGGCCGTTGCTGGCCGCGATGGATCTGGCGCGCTTCATGGGCGTGAGCGTCAGCGGCGATACGCTTGCCGTCAAAAAGCCCGATCCCGCGCCGGTGCAGCACGCCGCCGATCGTTTGGGCATCCCGGT
>CAJXMI010000026.1 GCA_913056145.1 uncultured Spiribacter sp. | reverse complement strand
ACATCATGGCCACCTGCCAGGCGCTCGTCGAACAGCACGGCGGTGAGATACCGCGTGAGCGCCAGGCGCTCGAGGCGCTGCCGGGTGTTGGCCGCAAGACCGCCAATGTGGTCCTCAACACGGCTTTTGGGGAGCCCACGATCGCGGTGGACACGCATATCTTCCGGGTGGCCAATCGCACCGGCATTGCCCGCGGCAAGACCGTGCGCGAGGTCGAAGACCGGCTGCTGCGCCTGGTGCCCCGCGAGTTCCTCAAGGACGCCCACCACTGGCTGATCCTGCACGGGCGCTACGTGTGCACCGCGCGCAGGCCGCGCTGCGGGGCCTGTCCGATCTACGATCTGTGCGAGTTCAAGGACCGGGAGCGCTACGCCGAGGCCGACGAGGCCGGTTGAACCGGACGCACCCGGCGCCGGCGCGCGGTCTGCCAGCGCCGCCAGGCATAGGCCGCCGCCAGAAACGGCCCGGTTGCAAGAGCCATCGACCCGCCTATCGAGACGTCCAGCCATAGCGCCACCCCGTAGCCGATCGGCGCGCTGGCCGCGGCAATCAGCATGGCCACCGCAATCAGCGTGGAAAGCCGCCGGGTCAGCAACAGCGCCGTCGCCGGAGGCACCACCACAAAGGTGACAAAAAGCACCACACCCACTGCATCAAAGGCCGCCACCGCCGTGCCGCTCAGCAACGAGAGATGGGCGTAGAACACCAGCCCCGGCGCGAGGCCAAGGGCCCGGGCCAGGTCCGGATCGAACGTGGCGAGCTTGAGCGACTTGTAAAAGACCAGGACAAACACGGCATCCAGGGCCAGCATGACCGCCATGGCGAGCGTTGCCCGTGGCAGCTCCACCCCGCCCAGAGTGAGCGTATCGAGCCAGACAAAGCCGATCTCGCCGAGCAGCACGGTGTGCTCATCAAGATGCACATCCCGGGCAAAGACGTTGATCAGCAGCACACCGATGCTGAATAGTGCCGGGAACACCAGCCCGATCGCGGCATCATCCCGCAGCCGGCGGGTGCGGGTGAGCGTCTCGATCAGGAGGACGGCAAGCACCCCACTCAGTGCCGCGCCCGCGATCTGGACAGGACCGGTGGTCTGGCCGGTGAGCAACCAGGCCAGAGCAATCCCGAAGAGAATGGAGTGACTGATGGCGTCGGCCAGCATGCTATTGCCACGCAGCACCAGAAAGCTGCCAAGCAACGCGGCGCTCACCCCGACCAGCATGCCGGTGAGCAGGATCGCCACGGTGGGGCTGGCAAGGCTGATCATTCCAGGCGCCCGCGCTGGCGACTGCGCCGCCGTGCGCACTCCGCGGCATGCTCGACGCCCGCATCGGTGAGCTGCCAGTGCGGCCCCTCGTCGGGCATATGATGCGCCGGCACCACCAGCCCGCGGGCATGGAGGTCGGTTAACTGTGGCTCGGTGAGCATTCCATAGAAGGCATCAACGGCGCCCTGCTCCACGCGATAGCGCCAATTGCCGTGCTCGCGCGCCAGCTCATAGAGCGTGAGCAGGATCCGGTCGGTGGAGGTGTGGCTGCGCCGATGACGGCGGCGCCACCACTGCGGCAGCAACCCGCGATGCGGCGCGATCAGCAGCGAGACAAGCGCGATGGCCGTGGCCACCAGCACCACCACCGGCCCGGTCGAGAGCCCCGGCGCCAGCGCACTGATCAGCCCGCCACTCACACCGGCAAACGCGCCAAAGGCCCCGGATAGCAGGACCATGCCGCGCAGGCCGCCGCACCACTGCCGGGCGGCTGCGCCGGGGGCGATGACCATGGCGGTCATCAGTACGACCCCCACCATTTGCAGGCCGGTGACGACGGCAAGGGCGATCATCCCGGTGAGGATGCGATCGAGCCAGTGCACGGGCAGGCCCGCAACCGCGGCAAACGTCGGGTCAAAGGTCATGAGCTTGAGCGGTTTCCACAGCAGGCCCACGGCCACCAGCGCCAGCACCACGAGCACCAGCATGGGGTAGAGATCGGCGCGGGTGGTGGCCGCCGCCTGACCGAACAAAAAGCTGTCGAGCCCGGCCTGCGCCGCCCCGCCCTGACGCTGGATCCAGGTAAGCAGCACCACGCCGAGGGCAAACCCCAGGCTCAACATGGCGGCGAGGCCGGCGTCGACCTTGAGCCGCGTGTGCCGCACCAGCGCCAGCATCAATAGCGCAGCAATAACCCCGGTCACCAGCGCGCCGGCCATGATGCTGGTCATCTCGCGCGCGCCAGCCACCATGAAGCCAAGGCAGACACCCGGCAGCGCCGCATGCGAGAGCGTGTCACCCAACAGGCTCTGGCGCCGCAGCACGGCGAATGCACCCAGCACGCCGCTGATCACGCCGATCAGGGCAGCACCCAGCATGACGTTCTGCAGCGTGTAGTCAGTGAGTAGCGTTAGCATGCGCGGACTCGTCGGTCGCCTCGCCACCCGCGTCCAGCAAGGCCACCTGACCGCCATAGGTGCGGCGCAGGTTGCGGGGCGTGTAGACGGCATCGAGTGGGCCGGCCGCGATCACGCGCACGTTGAGCATGACCAGCCAGTCAAAATACCGCTGCACGGTCTGCAGGTCGTGATGGACCACGATGATGGTCCGGCCCTCGCTGCGCAGACGCCCGAGGATATCGATAATGCTGCGCTCGGTGGTGGCATCCACCCCGGCCATTGGCTCATCGAGCAACAGGATATCGGGCTGCTGGACCAGGGCGCGGGCAATGAACACGCGCTGCTGCTGCCCGCCCGAGAGCTCGCTCATCTGGCGGTCGGCCAGCGCCTCCATGCCCACCTCATCGAGCGCGCGCAATGCCAGATCCCGCTCGCGGCGGCCGGGCCAGCGCAACCAGCCCAGCTTGCCGTAGAGCCCCATCGTGACAACATCAACGGCGGTGGTCGGAAAGTCCCAGTCCACGCTGGAGCGTTGCGGCACATAGCCCACGCGGCGGCGCTGGTTGCGGTAGGGATAACCAAACAGGCGGACATGACCCGCCGAGAGCGGCACAAGGCCCAGCACGGCCTTGAGCAGGGTGCTCTTGCCCGCGCCATTCGGGCCAACCACCCCCGCCATCACGCCGGGGGGGATATTGAGATCGATGTCCCACAACGCCGGGCGGTCGTCGTAGCTGACCGTCAGATCCTCGACATGCAGGGCAAGCCCGGGCTCATGGGGCTCGCGGATATCCGGGCCAAGCTCACTCAATGCCAGCCGCCCCCTCTGCCTCGAGCGCCGCCCGCCAGCGTTCAAGCGCGGCGGGCAGCGGCGCGGTATTGCCGCCCAGTCCGGCCGCAATGGCCGCGGTGTTGTGCACATGCATGCCAATCAGACTGTCCGCCAGGGTTCCACGTTCGCCAAGGGCATCGCCGTAGAGCGCGCCCCCCAGCACAACATCGGCCGAGCGCTGCCGTGCGGCCTGCAGCACCGCCTCGACGGTGCGCGGGCTGATGGTGGTCTCGACAAAAATGGCCGGGATGCCGCGCTCGACGATCAGCTCGGCGGTGTTGCGGATGTCGGCCACGCTCGCCTCGGCGCTCGTGCTGATCCCCTGAATGCCGCGCACCTCGATTGCATAGGCGCGACCAAAGTAGCGAAACGCATCATGCGCGGTCAGCAAAACCCGCTGGCGTGCGGGGATGGACGCAAGGCTTGCGCGGATCCACCCATCAAGCGCCACGAGCTCGCCGGCAAGGCGCTCGGCCCGCGTTCGGATCGCGTTGGCGCACTCCGGGGCCACATCGACAAGGGCATCGGCCACCGGGGTAATCGCCTGGGCCCAGAGGGCAGTGTCCATCCACAGATGCGGGTCGATCGCATAGCCCTGGGCGCCCGCCAGCAAGGCCTCGTCACCCGCCGCTGCCGCCGCGGCCTCGGCTACCGCCAGCGTTGGCCGGCGCTCGCCCAGACGCTCCAGCACGGTGTCGAGCTGGCCCTCGAGGCCAAAGCCGTTGTAGGCGATCAGGGCCGCCTGCTGAAACGCGCGCACATCCGATGCCGAGGCCTGATAGAGATGGGGATCAACCCCGGGGCCCATCAGCGTAGTGGTCTCAATACACTCCCCGCCGATCACGCCCACCGTATCGCCGACCATGCCCGTAGTCGCGACGACCCGCGGCGCCGCCGACACCGCAAAGCCGGTCGCTCCAAGCACCATCCCGAGAATGACTGATGCCGTCAGACGGCGGACAGCAAGGCCCATTCGTACCTCCACACAAACGCAAATTGGAATGATTTGAAGGTATAGCGGCCATCCCGGGGGGTCAACTAGTCGCCGCGGCGGGCGGCAACCCGCAGGCGCAGGGCGTTCAGCTTGATGAAGCCCTCGGCATCCTTCTGGTCATAGGCCCCGGCATCGTCCTCGAAGGTCGCGATGCTGTCGTCAAACAGGCTGTCCGACTCCGAACGCCGCCCGATCAGGATCACGTTGCCCTTGTAGAGCCTGAGCCGGACCACGCCATTGACCCGGGTCTGGGTGGTGTCGATCAAGGCCTGCAACGCCTCGCGCTCGGGGCTCCACCAGTAGCCGTTGTAGATGAGCTCGGCGTAGCGCGGCATGATCTCGTCCTTGAGATGCGCCGACTCGCGGTCGAGCGTGATCGACTCGATGGCGCGATGGGCGCGCAGGAGGATCGTGCCACCGGGCGTTTCGTAGCAACCGCGCGATTTCATCCCGACATAGCGGTTCTCGACGATGTCGATACGCCCGATGCCGTTGTCGCCGCCAAGCTGGTTGAGCCGCGCGAGCATGGCATGGGGCGCCAGCTTCTCGCCGTTGAGGGCCACCGCATCGCCGCCACGAAACTCCAGCTCGATGTCGGTCGGTGTGTCCGGCGCCGCCTCGGGCGAGACGCTCCAGCGCCACATATCCTCTTCCGCCGGCGTCCAGGTGTCTTCCAGCACCCCGCCCTCGTAGGAGATATGCAGCAGGTTGGCATCCATGGAGTACGGCGAGCCGCCCCCCTCTTTCTTGCCCTCAATGGGGATGCCGCGCTCCTCGGCGTAGGCCAGCAGGCGCTCGCGCGAGTTCAGATCCCATTCGCGCCAGGGGGCGATGACATGAATCCCCGGCTCGAGCCCGTAGTAG
The DNA here is from genome assembly GCA_913056145.1 of uncultured Spiribacter sp. Taxonomy (GTDB): domain Bacteria; phylum Pseudomonadota; class Gammaproteobacteria; order Nitrococcales; family Nitrococcaceae; genus Spiribacter. The sequence goes on along the minus strand of CAJXMI010000026.1, from coordinate 15,586 downwards.
CCAAGCTCAAAGCGCACCTGATCATTACCCTTGCCGGTCGCCCCGTGGCAGACGGCATCGGCCCCCGTCTCGCGGGCAATCTCGATCTGGCGCTTGGCAATCAGCGGCCGCGCAATCGAGGTGCCAAGGAGATACTCGCCCTCGTAAATCGCGTTGGCGCGGAACATCGGGAAGACGAAGTCGCGCACAAACTCCTCACGCAGATCATCGATGTAGATCTCCTCGACGCCCAGATCCTTTGCCTTGGCGCGCGCGGGCTCGAGCTCCTCACCCTGGCCCAGGTCGGCGGTAAAGGTCACCACCTCGCAGTGATAGTGGTCACGCAGCCACTGCAGGATGACGGAGGTATCGAGTCCGCCGGAGTAGGCCAGAACGACCTTTTTGATCTCACTCATGAAAAGCACTCTCGAATCGGTTGCTACGGTTGGTTCGATTGGACGCGGTCAGGAGCGCATGATCGGCGCGGCGCCCGCCAGAATCAAGCCATCCCGCGGTCGTGCGGGCGGCTGTTACACTGTCGGGTATGGACAAGGTCACGCTCACCCGGCCCGATGACTGGCATTTGCATCTGCGCGACGGCGCGGTGCTCGACGATGTGGTGCACTGGAGCGCCGAGCGCTTCGGCCGCGCCATCATCATGCCCAACCTGGTCCCGCCGGTGACCACGACCGAGCAGGCGCAGGCCTATCGCGAGCGCATCCTGGCCGCGCGCCCTGCCGGCAGCCGCTTCGAGCCGCTCATGACGCTCTACCTCACCGACAACACACCGCCGGCCGAGATCGAGCGGGCCGCGGCGAGCGGCATCATTCATGCGGTCAAGCTCTATCCCGCGGGTGCCACCACCAACAGCGACTCGGGCGTCACCGACATGGCCCGCTGCGCCGATGCCCTCGAGGCCATGGCCGACCTCAACCTGGGGCTGTGCATTCACGGCGAGGTCACCCACCCCGACACCGACATCTTTGACCGCGAGGCGCGGTTTCTTGAAGAGCGCCTCGCGCCGCTGCTCGAGCGGCATCCGCGCCTGCGGGTGGTCCTTGAGCATCTCACCACCGCCGAGGCGGTGGCCTTTGTGCGCAATGGCCCCGAGCGCCTGGGCGCCACGATCACCCCCCAGCACCTGCTCATGACGCGCAACGACATGCTGGTGGGCGGCATTCGCCCGCATTACTACTGCCTGCCCATCCTCAAGCGTGAGCATGACCGCGTGGCGCTCATCGAGGCCGCCACCTCCGGCCATCCGCGGTTTTTCCTGGGCACCGACAGCGCCCCGCACGCGCAGCATGCCAAGGAAAACGCCTGTGGCTGCGCCGGGATCTTCACCGCCCCGCTCGCCATCGAGCTCTATGCCGAGGCCTTCGACGCCGCCGGCGCGCTCGACCGGCTCGAAGGCTTTGCCGCGCATCATGGCGCCGATTTTTATGGCCTGCCGCGTAACACCGACACCATCACGCTCGAGCGCGCGGCGCGCGACATCCCCGCGGATCTGCCCTACGGCGACACCCGCATCGTGCCGCTGCGCGGCGGGACCAGCGTGGGCTGGCATTTGCACACCGCCACCCCCGGCAACTGATACGGAGCCACCATGGAACCCCGACGCATTAGTGAACGCTTTCGCGGCTTTCTGCCGGTGGTGGTCGACATCGAGACCGGCGGTGTCAAGGCCGCCACCGATGCGGTGCTGCAGATCGCCGCGGTCATGGTGCACATGGACGAGACGGGCCGGCTCTACACCGGCGAGACCCACACAACGCACGTCCAGCCGTTCGAGGGGGCCAATCTGGATCCGGCCTCGCTCGAGTTCAATGGCATCGACCCCGACCACCCGCTGCGCATGGCGATCCCCGAGTCCGATGCCCTGCCCCTGATCTTCAAACCGATCCGCGAGGCCATTCGCGCTACGGGCTGCACGCGCGCCGTGCTGGTTGGCCACAACGCCTGGTTTGATCTGGGGTTTTTGAACGCCGCGGTCGGGCGCTGCGGGATCAAGCGCAATCCCTTTCACCCGTTTTCATGCTTTGACACGGCCACGCTCTCGGGCCTTGCCTATGGCCAGACGGTGCTCGCCCGCGGCGTCGCGGCCGCAGGCCTTGACTGGGATGCCCGCGAGGCGCACTCGGCCATTTATGATGCCGAGAAGACCGCCGAGCTCTTTTGCACCATCGTCAACCGCTGGGATGCCCTGAGCGGGCCGCCGGGGCTCGCCGCCGACTGAGACGGCGGGCGCACCGGCCGGCACGGATCAGGACTTGTCGGCCGCCTCGCCAGCCGCACCCTGAACGGCTGTCTGCAGATCACCGCTTTCATACATCTCGAGGATGATGTCGCAGCCGCCTAGCAGCTCGCCGTTGACATAGAGCTGCGGAATGGTGGGCCAGTTGCCGTAGTCCTTGATGCCCTGGCGGATGCCCTCGTCTTCGAGCACGTTGACATACGAGAACTCGACCCCGCAGCCGGCAAGCGCCTGGGCGGCGCGCATCGAGAACCCGCACTGCGGAAACTGCGGCGAGCCCTTCATGTAGAGGAGGACCGGGTTGCCCTCGACCTGCTCGCGAATGGTGGCTTCAACGTCGCTCATGGCTGACTCCCTCGTTAATCTGGACTGTCAGTGTACGAATTCCCCGACAGTGTACGGATTGCATGCGAATCAGACGAGGGGAAAAACACTGACTGATACGGTATCCTCCCGCCCCATGGAACATAATCATCTCTCCGACACTACCTTCGAGTCCCTCGGACTCCACGAATCACTGCTCACCGGCCTCCAGGAACTGGGCTTTGAGCGCTGCACACCCATCCAGGCCGCCGCGCTGCCCATTGCGCTGAAAGGGCGCGACGTGGCCGGCCAGGCCCAAACCGGCACCGGCAAATCGGCCGCCTTTCTGCTGGCGTGCATGCATCACCTGATGACCACGCCCGTCGCGGCCGAGAAGACCGGCCCCTGGGCCATCATCCTCGCGCCCACGCGCGAGCTGGCGCTGCAGATCCACAAAGATGCCGAGCGTCTGGGCTGGTTTACCGGCATGGACTGCGCCTGCATCTACGGCGGCACCGGCTACGAAAGCCAGCGCAAGGCCCTGGAGCGCGGCACCGACCTCCTGATCGGCACCCCGGGGCGGATCATCGACTTCTACAAACAGGGTGTGTTCAGCCTCGACAATATCGAGGTCTGCATTCTCGATGAGGCCGATCGCATGTTCGACATGGGCTTCATCTCCGACATCCGCTATCTGCTGCGGCGCATGCCCGCGCCCGACCAGCGTATCAACATGCTGTTCTCGGCCACCCTCTCGGAGCGGGTGCGCGAGCTGGCCTACGAGCACATGAACGAGCCCGAGTCGGTCGAGATCGAGTCGGAGACCATCACCGCCGATCGCGTGCGCCAGCAGCTCTACCATGTCGAGAACAGCGACAAGATCGGCCTGCTCCTGGGTGTACTGCGCCAGCAGGAACCCACCCGCACGCTCATCTTCGTGAACACCAAGCGCGATGCCGATCGCGTGACCGGGTATTTGCGCGGTAACGACATCAAGGCCGCGGTCATCTCCGGCGATATCCCGCAGAACAAGCGCGAGCAGCTGCTCGGGCAGTTCCAGTCGGGCGATCTGCCCATTCTGGTGGCAACCGACGTCGCCGCCCGCGGGCTGCACATCCCCGAGGTGAGCCACGTGATCAACTACGACCTGCCGCAGGACGCCGAGGACTACGTGCACCGCATCGGCCGCACGGCGCGCGCGGGGGCGGCGGGCGATGCCATCAGCTTTGCCTGCGAGAGCTACGTCTACTCGCTGCCCGATATCGAGAAGTACATCGACCAGAAGATCCCCTCGGCCATGGCACCGCCCGAGCTCATCGCCACCGATATCAAGCCGGCGGCCCGCATGGACTCGCGCCGTGGCGCCCCGGGCGGCGGTCGCGGCCGCAACGGCTCCGGGGGCAATCGCCGCGGCGGCGGCAGCCGTGCGCATCAGTCGTAGTCAAACGAATAGAAGATATCGACGGCGTTCTCGGTGCCGCTCACGGCTTCCAGATAGAGCTGGCGGGTAAAATAGTAGCGAAGACTCAAGGTGTTGACGGGCTCGAAGACGCCCACCCCGTAGCGCAACAGCAGGTTGGGCGCCAGATAGCCGCTCACCGCCACCTGGGCCTCCTCGCCCTGACCGCTTGCCTCGAGCTGGAAGTCCTCGATGCCCAGCTCCGCCGCCAGGGCCTCACCCAGCTCGCCGCCCCCAAAGACGCCCAGTGAGAGCGCGGCCTGGCCGAGGAGGGCTTCCTCACCCGGCGTGCCCTGTCCTGGCGGACGGCCCGTGAGCAGATAGGCCAGGATCGTCGCCTGTTCCATGGCGGGCCGCGAGAAAAGGGTCACCCCGGGGCTGCGCACCGAGCCATCCAGCCGAATCCCGGCGAGCACGTCACCCACCTCGCGCACCGCCTCGACATCGAGCCGCGGGTCATCGAGCGGGCCGGCAAAAATGAGCCGCCCCCGCCGCACCCCCAGATCCTGGCCATAGGCGCGGTAGCGGGCGCCCACCAGCTCGAGTACGCCCTCGCCCAGGACCGGCTCGGCGTTGGCCTGTTGCAGGCGAAGACTGCCGGTGAGCCGGCCATTCGCGCCAAACCCCTCAAAGCGCACATCCTCGCCAAGGCGCAGCCGCAGGTCGCTCGTAAAGCGCCGCGCCGGCGCCGCACCAGGGGCATCGGCCGGAGCGGCCGGGCGGTCAACCCGCACCGCATCGGCCGACACCCGGGTCGCGCCGGCCGGCAGCGAGACCAGCTGGATGCGCGCCCAGGGTATGTCCAGATATCCACCAAGGCGCAGCGCATCGGCCTCGATCGCCAGTTGCAGATCCGGCGAGATGCGCAGCCCTGCCAGCGTGCCCTGATCAATTTCAAGGCCCTCGCCCTTGAGCATCAGCTCGCCGGTCAACGGCCCCTGTTCCCAGTCAAGTCGGCCGCCCAGCTCGGCACGCCCCGCGCCTGCCCTGAACCCGCCCTCGATACGCGCCCTGCGACCGGTCACTTGCGCAAGCAATTCCACCGCTTTGAATGCCGAGGTAATGCCGGCGGGCTGGACGGTCGCATCGCGCACCGCTACCTCGCCATTGAAGCGGGGCATCGCCACCGTGCCGCCCAGTGCGCCACGAACGCCCAGACGCCCACTGACCGCGCGCAGGGGGCCCAGTGCGCCCGCAAGCGGCGCAAGCGGCACGCCATCCAGCCATATCTCGCCCGTGAGGGCGGTCTGGTCGGCATCCCGGGCCAGACTGCCGGGGTCGAAGCCGATCACAAGACCGCCCGTGCCCAGATCCGGCGCGGCAACCCCCAGGCGCAGATCCACCCGATCCGGCTGCAGATCGGCATCCACCACCACCCGGTCGTAGGGCAGACTGAAGGGCATCTCATCCTGGCCCTGGCCCTGGCCCTCGCCAGTGGCAATCTCGATCCGGCCATCCCGGCTGACCAGGGTCAGGCGCGCCTTGGGCGCCGTGCCCGCCTGCCACACCAGCGATGCCGTCCCGGAGAGATTGCCGGGCAGGCTGATGGCCGGGGGCAGCCAGGGCTTTAACAGGGCAAGCTCCAGCGTGCCCAGCGAGAGCCGCAGTGCGGCGCGCTCGGGGGTAGCCACCAGCGGCTCGGTGCAGATCCGCACGCCATCGCGCACCCAGCAATGACCCGCCAGCGTGAGCGCCCGGGCCGCGGGATCGATCGTCAGATCGGGCCGGCCCACCAGCTGCCAGTCGCCGGTTGGCGCGTTCACCACCCCGCCGGTCACCGTGCCGGCCCAGACCGCATCGGCGCCGGTCAGCGCATCAGTCAGGCCGCCCGCCAGCGTCAGCTGCGCGCGGGTGGGCCCACGCTCAAAGCCCAGTGCAAGGGTGTGATCGGCCGGCGCACCCTCGAGGCGCGCCGTCAAGTCGCCCAGCTGCCGATCGCCCTGGCGCAGGCCGTTCGCGGCAAGCCGTATCCGGCCACCCGTGACGGCCGTCCAGGCCCCCTCGAGGCTGGCCGTGGCCAGCGTGAATTGCCGATAGCCCAAGCCACGCGCCGCGACATCCACCGTGACTGCCGGGCTTGCCGGCGTGCCGCTGATGTCGAAGGTGCCGGCCAGTGAACCCGCAAGCCCCGGCCAGAAGGCGGAGAAGTCCTCCACATTGGCCTCGCCGGTGATCGCAAGCTCGGCACCCACCCGCGCCTCAAACCCTACCGACCCGCCGCTCGCACGCAGGTCGCCGGCCACCCGGAGGGGCTGCTCGAGAATCCCCAGACTCAGATCCAGCGCAACCGGTCCGGTCTCGAGGCCGCTCAGCCGGCCAGTCAACGCCAGATCGGCAAGGTCGCCCCGCAGCGCCAGCGTGGATTGCAGCGCCATGCCGCCACTCAACGCCGGATCGGGGGTGAGCTGCAGGTCAAGGGCCAGGGGCCAGTGATCGCGCAGGACCACCCGCCCCTCGCCGCGCAGCCGGCCGGCCGCCGCGCGCATCGCCAGACGGCGCAATGTGACCTCTGTGCCCTTCCAGGCGCCCGCCACGACAAGCTGATCGAGGGCCCATCGCCGCTGTCCGGCAACCAAGGCCAGACGCTGGATGCGGGCTTGTTCGAGCTCGAGCGCCAGGGGCAGCGACAAGGTGGGCAGGGTCATTGCCGCCGGGCGGGCCGGGCTCACTGCCCTGCCCGTCGCTGGATCCGGCCCCGGCCCCGGCCCTGGCCCCGGCCGCAGCGTTAAATCCTCGACCACCAGGCGCTGGATGCAGACGGTCCAGCGCTGCAGACAGGCCGGCCGCCAGTCAATGGCGACGGACTCCGCGGTATAGCGCCCGGCCGGCCCGTCCCAGCGCACCGCGGCAAGCTCGAGGCCATCGACCAGACTGCCCGCCTCGACCCGGGCCGAGAACGCCGGCAGCGGGTCGCTGGCAAGGCCGACCAGCCAGCGTGCCCCGCCGGTGGTGCTGATCGCCCAGGCAAGCGTAATGGCCAGCGCGAAGAGCGCCGTGATAATCAGATAGTAGAGCGTGCGCATCAGAACGGCGGCCCCACCGACAGATGCAGCCGGAACGGGTTATCGGCACGACTGACGCCCCAGGCAAGGTCCACGCGCAGCGGCCCCACCGGCGAGCGCCAGCGAACGCCAAAGCCCGTGCCCACTTCGGGGTCGTATTCATCGGCATGATCAAAGGCATTGCCGGCATCGGCAAAGACGGCAAGCCGCCAGTGCCCCAGAATCCGATAGCTGTACTCGGCGCTGCCGGTGGCCAGATAACGCCCGCCCACCACCTCGCCGCTCGCATCGCGCGGCCCGAGGCTGCGATAGGCAAAGCCGCGCACGCTTTGATCGCCCCCGGCATAAAAGCGCAGCGAGCCGGGCGTCGCGGCAAAGTCATTGGTGGCGATGCCCCCCAGGTCGGCACGCAGCTGAAAGCGATGCGCCTCGCCCAGGCTGCGCAGCCAGGTATGCCCCAGGCGCAGCCGCGCGATGTCGACATCCGAGAGCAGATCGCGCGCGCTCCCCTCGATGGAATAGCGCTGATGGTCACCTCGGTAGGGGTCGATGCCGCCGCGTGAGCGTGTCCGCGAAAAGGAAAGCCCGGGCAGCAGCAACTGCGAGCGGCCGCGATCAAGCCCGGCGGTAAAGCGCTCGTCAAGCCAGCGAATCGACTGCGTGCGCACCCACCCCGAGGTGAACTGCTGACGGCGTGCCAGACTGATGGTGTAGCGCTCGCTGCGGTTGTCGTCGACCTCTTCGTTCTCCCAGCCGGTGCTCAGACTGAGGTTATCGCGCAGGGGGTCGGCGAGGGGGATTTCATAGCGGGCATCCAGCGCCTGGCGCTGCGGCGAGAGGCGCGACTCGGCAATCAGGCGATGGCCGCGGTTGTTGATGTAATGCCGCGTAAAGCCAAGCCGCAGGCGCGGCCCCTCGTCGGTGGAATAGCCCACACCGGTCGAGACGGTGTTGCGATCCCGGGTCTGCACCTCGGCCCGGATCGGGATGCGCCCGTCTGCCGCGTCGTCGGGCTGCGTAATCACCCGCGCATCGTCAAAATAGCCACTCTCGAGCAGGCGGCGATTGAAATCGGCCACAAGATCACTCTCGTAGGGTGTGCCGGGGGCAAACGGGACCAGCCGCTGCAGAAAGTCGGGCCGAAAGGGGGCCCGCGAAAAGCTCACGGCCCCAAAGGCATAACGCGGCCCGGTGTCCAGGATCAGCTCGACATCCGCCCAACCCTCACGGGCATTGACGGCCAGCTCGGCCGCCACGAACCGGTGCTCAAGATAGCCCCGCTCGCGCGCCAGGTTGCGCAGGGCGCGTTTGCTGGCCTCGTAGTCGCCGTGATCAAGCCCTTCGCCGGCGGCGACGGGTAGCCGCGTCTGCAAGCGGGCGAACGCCCCGTCATTTGCGCCCGGTCCCTCGATGCGCACGGCAATGTTGCGCAGGACAACGCGCGGCCCGGGGGTGACCGCAATCTCGAGCACCCAGTGGCCCTGCACGGGCACAAGACGCAGGTCGAACTGCGCCTGATAATGCCCCAGGGCCGCGAGCGCCTCGGCGACGCGCTCGCGCACCCGCTCGCGATAAAACCGCGCGGCAAGGGCCGAGTCCAGCTCGACGCGCTCGTCAATGAAGGCAAGCACGTTGTCACGCAGCGCACCCTCAATGCCGGTGACGTTGACCCGGACCTCCGCCATGACCGGGCCGCTGATCAGGAGCAGCATGAGCAGGGCAAGCGCCCGCCCCACCCGGCGTCCTCGCAGCAAGTATCGGACGCCGCTCAGAGCCGCGGTGGCCGGCCGTCGGCCAGGTCCTCGGACCGATGCAGATCCGCGGCCAGCAGTTCGCCACGGATTTCCTCGCGCAGGCGCACCGCCTCGGCCTCGAGGGCATGACGAAGGGTGTTGCGCTGCTCTGCCGTCAGATGCTCGTCGACCATGTTGCTCTCCTTGTCGTCTTGTTCATCCACTCTGACGCCTTCCGGCCCCATGATATCCTCGCCGCCATGAGTGAACAGGAACCCGGCGCCGACGAACACCGACTGCGGCTGCGGCATCTGCGGCTGTCCGACTATGCCGATGTCAAGCACATCATGGATCAGGTCTATCCCGACCTGGGCGGGGCGTGGACGCGCAAGCAGTACAGCGCCCAGATCAACCGCTTTGCCGAGGGCCAGATCTGCATCGAGGACAACGGCCGCGTGGTGGCCGGCGCCATTTCGATGATCGTTGACTACGACCGCTTCGGCGATCGGCACAAGTATAATCAGATCACCGGCAACGGTTATCTGACCAACCACGACCCCAACGGCGATGTCCTCTACGGGGTTGATATCTTTGTCGACCCCGACTACCGCGGCATGCGCCTCGGCCGACGGCTCTACGATGCACGCAAGGAGCTCTGCCGCAGCCTCAACCTGCGCGCCATCGTGGCCGGCGGGCGGATGCCCGGCTATCAGGAGCACGCCGGCGAGATGAAGCCCGAGGAGTACATCGATCTCGTCAAACGCCGCGAGCTCTACGACCCCATTCTGTCGTTCCAGCTCGCCAACGACTTCCATGTGCGCCGCGTTATCACGGCCTATCTGCCCGAGGACGAGGAGTCGATGGCCTACGCCACGCTCCTGCAGTGGGACAACATCTTCTATGAAAGCGCGCGCACCCCGCTCATCGGCGGGCGCAAATCGATGGTGCGGGTGGGCACGGTGCAGTGGCAGATGCGCCGGGTCACCAACTTTGAGGATCTCATGTCCAACATCGAGTTCTTCGTGGACGCCATGGCCGGCTACAACTGCGACTTCATCCTCTTCCCGGAGTTGTTCAATGCGCCACTGCTCGCCCAGTTCAACCAGGAGGATCCGGCCGAGGCCATGCGCGGCCTGGCCCAGTACACCAGCGAGATCGTCGACTCGATGAGCCGCATGGCGGTGTCATACAACATCAACATCATCGCCGGCTCCATGCCGGTGTACGACGACAACGCGCTCTACAACGTCGCTTACCTGTGCCGGCGCGACGGCACCATGGACCATCACTACAAGCTGCATGCCACGCCCGACGAGCGCTTCTACTGGGGTGTGCAGGGCGGGGATGCGCTCAAGGCCTTTGATACCGATGTCGGCCGGATCGGCATTCTGGTCTGCTACGACGTCGAGTTCCCCGAGGCCTGTCGGCTGCTGGCCGATCAGGGCATGCAGATCCTCTTTGTGCCGTTCTGGACCGACACCAAGAATGCCTATCTGCGGGTGCGCCGCTGTGCCCAGGCCCGGGCCATCGAAAACGAGTGCTATGTGGCCATCACCGGCAGTGTCGGCAACCTGCCGCGGGTTGAGAACATCGAGATCCAGTACGCCCAGGCGGCGGTATTCTCACCCTCGGACTTTGCCTTCCCGCATGATGGCATCGTCTCCGAGTCCACCCCCAACACCGAAATGACCCTGGTCGTGGACCTGGACATGGACAAGCTAAAGCAGCTGCGCGCCGAGGGCTCGGTCCAGAACGCCAAGGACCGGCGCCTCGATCTCTATCGCGTGCACTGGCTCGACGGCTAGCAGCGGCCCTAGAACCGCTGCTTTGCTAGCCAGGGCTGCATGCGCGCAAACGCCTCCTCGATGTTCTCCATGGAGTTGGAAAAGCTGATGCGCATGGCATTGCCGCAGGTATCGCCAAAGGCATCGCCCGGGATCACGCACACGCCCGTCTCCTCGAGCATGCGCAGCGCCAGATCGGTGCCATCGGTGCGCGGCGGCAGCGACGGAAAGATATAGAACGCCCCCTGCGGTACATAGCCCGTCAGATGCGGGGTTTCGCTCACCATTTCGACCACGCGGTCGCGGCGCCGGCGATACTCGGCATTCATTTCATCAACGCAGGACATATCGCCCTTGAGCGCCGCGACACCGGCCCACTGCGCCGGCGTGCTCGCCACCGTGGTGGTAAACATGTGATAGCGCCGCAGCTTTTTGATAGCGCCCTGGCTCGAGATCATCCAGCCAATCCGGAACCCGGCCATGCTGAAGGTCTTGGAGAAACTCGAGATCGACATCACATGATCCAGATCGGACGTGCAGTTGATCACGCTGGGGAACTCCATCCCCTCCTCGAGCAGGATGTGATCGTAGACCTCGTCGGCAAACACATAGACCCCGCGGTAGGCCGCCTCCTGGACAATCGCCTCGATGGTCTCGCGCGGATAGACCGCGCCGCTCGGGTTGCTCGGTGAGTTGAGCACGATGGCGAAGGTGCGCATGCCAATGGCGTCGATCACCTCCTGGGGGTCGATCTGGTGGCCGTGCTCGGGCCGGGTCGGGATCAGCTTGACCTCGCCGCCGTTCATGCGGATGAGCGGGGCGTACAGCAAAAACGTGGGGTCGGTCACGATAAACTGCCGGCCCGGCGCCGCCGTGGCCGTCAGTGCCAGATACATCGCCTCGGTAGCGCCGGTGGTGACCAGGAAGTTGTCCTCGGTGAGCTCGCGGTCATAGCGGGCGCTGTAGTAGCGCGCCAGCTCGGTGAGCAGCTCGGGCAGGCCGGCATCCATGGTGTAACCGGTGAGCCCGTCCTGCAGCGCCTCGATGTGCGCATCCACGATGTGCTTTGGCGTGGGAAAATCGGGCTGACCAATCGACAGATGAATCACGTCCTCCATACCGGCGGCGGTGTTGATCATCCGCCGGATGCCCGGCATGGGGATCGCCTGTAGCGACGGGCTGAACAGCGGGGCTTCGGCCTGATCGCCCTGATCCATTTCGACCGGATTCACCATGCGTGGGGTCCTCTTTGCTGCGGGTCAGAAAAACTACCGGGTGACAGCGCGAAGCTAGACCCGGAAATGACCCCGGTCAACCCCCTGCAAAGCGCATGCTGGCGCAGTTGACGCGGTGTACCGGGGGTGGGTAGTGTCCGCAGCATTCCCAGGTTGGCAGAGGAGCAGCCGCAATGAGCGCCGAGCGGCCCAGAATCGTTGTTTTGACCGCACCGGATGAAGGCCTGCCGACCGGGCTGGAAGCCCTTGATCACGAGGCCGAGCTGATCGTGGCCCATGACGGCGCCAGCCTGCGCGCGGCGCTGCCCGGCGCGAAGGTCATGTGTGTGACCGACTTTCGCACCAATGCCGTGGCCGAGGCCTGGCCGGCGGCCGATGCACTGGAGTGGATCCACGCCACCAGCGCCGGCGTAGATGCCCTGCTCACGCCTGAGGTGCGCGCCAGCAATGTACCCGTGACCAATGCCCGGGGCATTTTCGATGGCTGCATTGCCGAGTATGTGCTGGGACAGATCATCGCCTTCTGCAAGGACTTTGCCGGCAACTGGCGCCTGCAGCAGGCCCACGAGTGGCAGCACCGCGAGACCGAGCCGGTCGCCGGGCGCAGCGTGCTGGTGGTGGGCGCCGGCTCGATCGGGCGGCGCATTGCACGGGTCTGTAGCGCGATCGGCATGGACGTCGACGGCATGGGCCGGCGCGCCCGACCGGGCGATGATGACTTTGGCGCCATTTACGCCCAGGCCGATCTGCTCTCGGTGCTGCCCGATTATGACTTTGTCGTCATTGCCGCGCCCCTCACCCCCGACACCGAGGGCCTGTTTGGCCAGGCAGAGTTCAGGGCGATGCAGGCAGCCGCCCGGCTTATCAACATCGGCCGCGGGCCCATCGTCAAGACCGACGCGCTCGTCGCGGCCCTCGAGGCCGGCGAGATCGACGGCGCCGCGCTGGACGTCTTTGAGGAAGAGCCACTGCCCGCCGACCATCCGCTCTGGGAGCTGCCCAACGTGGCCATCTCGGCGCATATGTCGGGCGATTTCATTGGCTGGAAGCGGGCGCTCTCCGAGCAGTTCATCAGCAACTTCCGGCGCTGGCAGGCCGGCGAGGCCCTTCACAACGTGGTCGACAAGCACCATGGCTTTGTGACGGGCACCGGGTGAGCAGGCGCGGCGACAACGATCGGATCAATACAACAAGTAGGTCAGCGCCCCTGCCGCTGACACGCAAGCACAACCAGAAAGAGGCAGATAATGATTGATTCCCCCCTCCTTCCCTCGCTTGGCGGCTACATCAACGGCGAATGGATCATGGCCGACAGCGGTGCCACCCTTGCGGTGACCAACCCGGTCGACAACGGGCATCTGGCCGCTGTGGCCGCCATGGGCGTGGCCGAGACGGAGCGCGCCATCGCCGCCTCCGAAGCCGCCTTTGACCGGCCGGCGAGCCTGGAGCAGCGGCGCCTGTGGCTGAACGCGATTGCCGATGGACTTGAGAAGCATCGTGAGGAGATCGGGCGCATCCTCTGCCTCGAGCACGGCAAGCCGCTGGCCGAGGCCCAGGGCGAGGTGGATTATGCCGCCGGCTTTTTCCGTTACTCGGCGCGCCACCTCGATGCCCTTGAACCGCGCACGCTCGATGAGCGCCCGCGCGACTGCACCTGGCATGTCCACTATCGACCCGCGCGTGTTGTCGGCCTGATCACGCCGTGGAACTTCCCGATCGGCATGATCGCCAAGAAGCTCTCGGCCGCCATCGCCGCCGACTGCCCCAGCGTGATCAAGCCCTCGTCCAAGACCCCGCTCACCATGATCGCGCTCTTTGCCGTCCTCGAGCGCGAGGTGGGCCTGCCTGCCGGCAAGGCCAACCTGGTCCTGGGCTCGGCCGGCCCGATCACCCAGGCCCTGTTCGATGCCCCGTCAGTGCGGGTAATCAGCTTTACGGGTTCCACCGAGGTAGGCCGTGAACTGATCCGCCAGGCTGCCCCGGGCGTCAAGCGCCTGACCCTGGAGCTGGGCGGCAACGCGCCCTACATCATCTTTGACGATGCCGATCTTGATAAGGCAGCCGATCAGTTGATCGGCAACAAATTTCGCGGCGGCGGCCAGACCTGCGTCTGTGCCAACCGCATTTTTGTCCACGCCAAAGTGGCCGAGTCTTTCGCCGAAAAGCTGGCCGAGCGTGTGCGCAGCATCACCGTTGGCGATGGCATGGAGCCGGGCGTGAGCTTGGGCCCGCTCATCGACGCCAACGCCGTGGCCAAGGTAAAGCGCCATGTCGAGGACGCCGTGGCCAAGGGCGCCCAAACCGTCTACCAGGGCGATGCCAGCGGCCTGTCGGGCAGCTTCTACCCGCCCACCGTGCTGCTCGATGTCCCCCCCGAGGCCGCCTGCTACAGCGAAGAGACCTTCGGCCCGCTCGTGCCCATGATCACCTTTGCCGACGAGGCCGACGTCGTGCGCATGGCCAATGACACCGACTTTGGCCTGGCCTGCTATGTCTTCACGGCCAACGAGGCCCGGGGGCTGTCGGTCATCGAGCGCCTGCGCTTTGGCCACGCCGGCCTTAACACCGGCAGCGGCCCCACGCCCGAGGCACCGTTCGGCGGCATGAAGCAATCGGGCTATGGCCGTGAGGGCGGCCTGGAGGGGCTCTTTGAGTTTACCGAGGCGCAGACGGTGCCGGTGGGGTAGGCCACAGGCGGCAGATAATAAAAAGGCCCGGAATTGCCCGGGCCTTGTACGGTGGTAAACCGCTTGGGGCCTGGCCACCGACACCCGGCGACAGGCCCTGCGGCGCAGCCTTAACCCGTGCTGCGCATTCCCTCGGTCTGCTCGCCGCCACCGGTCTCGACCAGCGCCGCCTCGAACTGATCAACGGCCCAGTCGATCTCCTCGGCCGACACGATCAGCGGCGGGATCCAGCGGATCACGTTGCCACCCCACGGGCCGCAGCGGATCATCAGCAGCCCGCGGTGCTCGCAGGCCTTGAGCATCTTGGCACCACGGTCGCCATCGGGCTTGCCGTGGGCATCCACCAGATGCGTGCCGATCATGAGGCCCTTGCCCGAGATGTTGCCGATCTCGGGATGGCGCTGCTGCACACCCTCAAGCCGCTCGCGCAGCTGTTTGCCACGATCCGCGGCGTTCTCGACCAGCTTTTCGTCGCGCATGACATCCAGCGTGGCAAGCCCTGCGGCACAGGCCACGGCGTTGCCGCCGTAGGTTCCACCCTGCGAGCCCGGCAGCGCCTTGCTCATGAGCGAGGCCGGTGCGGCCATGAACGACAGCTGAAAGCCGCTCGCCACGCCCTTGGCCGAGACCACCACGTCGGGCTCGACACCGAAGTGCTCGTAGCCCCACACAAGTCCCGAGCGGCCGTTGCCCGACTGGACCTCGTCCATGATGAGCAGGATGCCGTGCTTGTTGCAGCGCTCCTGCAGTCCTTGCATGTACTTGGTGTTGGCCGGGATATAGCCCGCCTCACCCTGGATGGGCTCGATCAGCATCGCCGCGGTTTCCATGGGAGTGCTCTGCACCTGCAGGATGTAGTCGAGCTCACGCAGGGCAAAATCGGCTGCCTCATCCTCGCTCATGCCGTACCAGTAGGTATCCGGGAACGGCGCGGTGACCACGCCACCCATCATGGGCGAGACGCCCTGGCGCACGGCGGCACTGGAGGTGGTGGTGGACAGCGAGCCCATGGTCCGGCCGTGGAAACAGCCACGGAAGGCAATGATGTTGGGCTTGCCGGTGGCCTGCCGGGCCAGCCGGATCGAGGCCTCCACCGCCTCGGTGCCGGCGTTGGAGAAGAATACGCTGTCGATATGATCGGGCAGCAGCT